>CAYLGY010000171.1:0-1727 GCA_964383325.1 uncultured Rhizobiaceae bacterium | reverse complement strand
GAGTGATACGATCACGATCCCGGCGGATCGTGGCGTCGTCTGGGAGGCGCTGAACGATCCGGAGGTTCTGCGGCAATGCATTCCCGGCTGCGAACGCCTCGAGAAAGCTTCGGCGACGGAACTGAATGCGGAGGTTCTGCTGAAGGTCGGCCCGATCAAGGCGAGGTTCCAGGGCGAGGTGACGCTCAGCGAGCTTGATCCTCCGAACGGCTATGTGCTGAGCGGCGAGGGCAAGGGCGGCATGGCCGGAATGGCGAAGGGTTCGGCCCGCGTCCGGCTCGACGAACAGGCGGACGGAACCACGCGGCTCACCTATGAAGCGCGCGTCGATGTCGGAGGCAAGATTGCCCAGCTCGGCTCGCGTCTGCTGAACTCGACAGCGACCAAGCTGACCCGGCAGTTCTTCGCGGAATTCAGCCGCATCGTCGAGGAAGGGGCGGGGGCCACCGGCACAGCAGCAGAAGCAGAAGCAGAAGCAGAAGGAAATGCGTCATGACAGCGCTGGACAGGCCGGTCGTCGGCTTCATCGGCATCGGCATCATGGGCAGCCATATGGCGCGGCACATTCTGGATGCCGGGCATGAACTCCACATCAGCAGCCGGACCCGGTCGAGGGCCGAGGAGCTGATCGGACGCGGCGCCCATTGGCACGATCGGGCCGGCGATGTGGCCGCCGCCGCCGATGTCGTGATCACGATCGTCGGCTATCCAGGGGATGTCGAGGAGATCTATCTCGGTTCCGGCGGGATTCTCGATCGGGCCCGGCAAGGTTCGCTCCTCATCGACATGACCACTTCGAGCCCTGTCCTGGCGGAGCAGATCGCCGAGCGGGCGAGTCGTGCCGGATGCATGGCGCTGGACGCCCCCGTCTCGGGGGGAGACATCGGCGCCCGCGAAGCGCGGCTTGCCATCATGGTGGGCGGCAGCGAGGCGGCGTTCGACCGCGCGCTACCCCTGTTGCAGGTGATGGGCGACAACATTGCCCGCATGGGCGGACCCGGCGCGGGCCAGCATGCCAAGATGGCGAACCAGATCGCCATCGCCTCGACCATGGTCGCCGCGGCCGAAAGCATTGCCTATGCCAGCAAGGCCGGCCTCAACCCGTCGCAGGTGCTCGATGTGATCGGGACGGGCGCGGCTTCGAGCTTTCTCCTCAACGTGCTCGGACGGAAGATGGCGAGCGAGGATTTCACCGCAGGCTTCTTCGTGCACCACTTTGTGAAGGACATGAAGATCGCCCTCGACGAGGCGGAGCGGATGAAGCTCGATTTGCCCGGATTGCGGCTGGCCCATTCCCTGTATGCGCAGCTGGTCGAGCGCGGCTTCGCCGAGGAAGGCACGCAGGCATTGTACCGCGCCTATCGGGATTCCTTCGCGCGCTAGACCTCATCAGGTGCAAGCACGGCTATGAAAATCTGTCGGGCTGCTTATACAGTACGCACCCACCTTCAGATTCGACAGGAATTCATTGATGCCCCCCTATCGTTCCCGTACCAGCACGCATGGACGCAACATGGCCGGCGCGCGAGGCCTCTGGCGCGCCACCGGCATGAAGGATGAAGACTTCAGGAAGCCGATCATCGCGGTTGTGAATTCATTCACGCAGTTCGTGCCCGGTCACATGCACCTCAAGGATCTCGGCCAGCTCGTCGCGCGGGAAATCGAAGCGGCCGGCGGCGTGGCCAAGGAGTTCAATACCATCGCCGTCGATGACGGCATCGCCATGG
>CAYLGY010000170.1:0-1831 GCA_964383325.1 uncultured Rhizobiaceae bacterium | reverse complement strand
GGGATGGAGGAAATGAGAATCGGGAGTGTGGTGGTTGGCGCTCAGCCTTCCTGGCAGAGGCCTTCCACACGGGCGCGGGCAAGGACTGCGGCAACGATGCGGTCGCAACGTTCGCCGGCAAAGCCGAAGGCATCGCCGATGGCAAAGTCCACTTCCTGGGCAAGCCCTTCGCGCAGGAGTGCCCGGGCGCGGAAATACCGCGTCCGCACTGTGGCGGCAGGAATTTCGAGCACTTCTGCCACTTCGTCAACGCTCATCTCTTCGATCGCCCGCAGCATGAAGACCGTGCGAAACGCTTCGGGCAGGAGGTCGATGCGGGCCTCGATGAGGGCGCGGATTTGCGACCGCTCGACCGTCTTATCCGGACCGCGATCCGGGGACTCGGAGAGGGCAGATTGCATATCATGGTCCGTCGACATCATCGCTGCCTCCAGGGGAATGATCCGGGCTTGCCTGCGCCGCAACCGGCCCAGCGCTTCATTGACGGCGATGCGGACCAACCATGTCGACAGCTTGCTCTCGGCGCGAAAGCCGGCAAGTGCCCGCCAGGCGCGCAGCCAGGCTTCCTGCGTGATGTCTTCGGCTTCCTCATCGCTGCGGGCGATGGCTCGCGCCGTGCGGAACAGGAGCTGATTATGCCGGCGCATGATCGCCCGGAACGCCGCGCCGTTTCCCTGCGCCGCCAGAAGTGCCAGTTCGGCATCGGTGCCCTGCTCGGGCGAGGAAGCCTGAAGGCGATTTTCCGCGTGGTGCATGACTGCCTCCTACCTGCCGATCCGCCGACAATTGCCCCTGCCCTCATTGCCGGGTCTCGCCATTCGATGCGCCTGCGACCGGTTCCGTTCCCGGAGAATGACGGGAACATTCTCCTGCAATCTGCATCCAATGGACAGAGTGCCTTTGCAAGGCGCTCGGCACAATCGGAAAGGATCTGTCATGAAATCCCTGGCCCTGATGTTCGCCACCGCATCGATGCTGGCGGCGGCCCCTGCTCTCGCCCATGATGACGACGCCTTCACCACCTCGCCTCCCGGAGAACCCTTCGTGCAGGTCAGCAGCGCGCTGCCCCTGCCCGAATTCATCCCCGGGCTCGGCACGCTCTTCGTCGATCCGGAAACGCTGCCGGCCGGACCCTTTCTCGCCTATGATCGGGACGGCAAGCTATCGGCCACGGTCTACATGACCCCGATCGAGGAACTACAGAACGGGACCGCCTATGACGGCCTGGATCTGGGCTCGCATAGTGTGAGTGCGGTCGACATCTACTACAATGCCGGCCATCCGGGCGTGGAGAAGCCGCATGCGCATGTCGTGCTCTATCATGATGATGACGCCAAGGGACGTCTGGCCGAATGAAGATCGCGCGCCGGCAGTTTCTTGCCGCGGGGGGCGGATTGGGCGCCGCCCTCCTCCTCTTCCCGCACATTACGGTCGCCGCGCCTGTTGAAACCATCGAAATGCGCGGCACAGCGCGCGGCGAGCGCATCTGGTTCGCGCCGACCGGACTTGCCGTCGCGCCCGGCGCGACGGTGCGCTTCGTCAACCGGGACCCGGGCAACAGCCATACCGCCACCGCCTATCACCCGGCCAATTTCGACCGTCTGCGGCGCATTCCTGCTGCAGCGCAGCCCTGGGACACCGGCTTTCTGCTGCCGGGGGAGGCCGCCGAAATCCTCTTCGAGGCGCCTGGCGTGCACGATTATTACTGCATTCCCCATGAAATGGCCGCCATGGCCGGGCGGATCGTGGTCGGAAGGCCGGGAGATCCGGGCTGGCAAGATGCCGCGCCCGCGACCGATGACATCGCGGCCGAAATCCTCGCCCTCCTCCC
>CAYLGY010000169.1:0-1842 GCA_964383325.1 uncultured Rhizobiaceae bacterium | reverse complement strand
CCGACGAAATTATTGTCATACCAGAGCGTCGTGTTGCGCTTCTCCGCGCCCCATTGGTAGTTGCGGAAGATCACCATGGTGATCGCCGGCCACTCTTCCCGCCCGATCGAGGTCATCTCGTTCATCGAGATGCCGAAGGCGCCATCGCCGGAAAAGCCGACCACCGGCACGTCCGGGCAGCCGATCTTGGCGCCGACAATGGCAGGGAAGGCATAGCCGCAGGGGCCGAACATGCCGGGCGCGAGATATTTCCGGCTTTCGGCAAAGGTGGGATAGGCATTGCCGATGGCGCAATTATTGCCGATATCGGTCGAGATGATCGCGTCTTCCGGCAGGCCCGACTGAATGGCGCGCCAGGCCTGGCGCGGCGACATCAATCCGGCATCGCGCTCGCGCGCCTCGGCGTTCCAGCTCGTGCCCGGATCGTCCTCCTCATGATCCATGGAGGAGAGCAGCTGCAGCCAGGCGGAGCGCGTCGTGTGGATGAGCGATTTGCGCGCCTCGCGGCCCGCATTGCCGGCATGCGGCGCCAGCCTTTCGAGGATTGCGGTGGCGACCTGCGCCGCGTCGCCGCAAATGCCGACCGTGATCTTCTTGGTCAGGCCGATCCGGTCCGGATTGATGTCGACCTGGATGATGTCCGCATCCTTCGGCCAGTAGTCGATGCCATAGCCCGGCAGGGTGGAGAACGGGTTGAGCCGCGTGCCTAATGCCAGGACCACGTCGGCGCGCGAGATCAGCTCCATCGCCGCTTTCGAACCATTATAGCCCAGCGGTCCGACGCTGAGCGGATGATGGCCGGGAAAGGCGTCATTGTGCTGGTAGCCGCAGCAGACAGGCGCGTCGAGGCGCTCGGCGAGGGCGATGGACTGCGCCACCGCATTGCCGATCACCACCCCGGCGCCATTGAGGATGACGGGGAATTTCGCTTCCGACAGGAGCTTGGCCGCCGCGTCGATTGCCTGTGCCCCGCCGGCCGGGCGTTCCAGCTTGACGATCTGCGGCAGGTCGACATCGATCACCTGTGTCCAGAAATCGCGCGGGACATTGATCTGCGCCGGGGCCGAGCGGCGCCATGCCTGCGTGATGACCCGGTTCAACACCTCCGGAATGCGGACCGGATCGAGCACCTCTTCCTGATAGGCGACCATGTCCTCGAAGACGGCCATCTGCGGAACTTCCTGGAATCCGCCCTGGCCCATGGTCCGGTTGGCCGCCTGGGGAGTCACCAGCAACAGCGGCGTATGGTTCCAGTAGGCCGTCTTGATCGCGGTCACGAAGCCGGTGACGCCGGGACCGTTCTGGGCGATGGCCATCGCCATCCTGCCTGTCGCGCGCGCATAGCCATCCGCCATCAGCCCGGCATTTGTCTCATGGGCGCAGTCCCAGAAGGAAATTCCGGCCTTGGGAAAGAGGTCCGAAACCGGCATCATCGCGGAGCCGATGATGCCGAAGGCCTGGTCGATGCCGTGCATCTGCAGGACCTTCACGAAGGCTTCCTCGGTCGTCATTCTCATTCCACGATTCCTTCTCCTCGGTGTTCCGGTGGCGGGCCGCCGGTCACAGCAATTCATCTCTCAAATGGTACCAGCCATACATTGCGCGCTGCCCGATCCGGCGGAAAGGGGTCAGCACCCCGTAATGCGGCAATTGCGAGCTGAAGATCGGCAGGTCAGGCCAGCCGCCCTTGCCGGCGATCATCTGCGCCAGCCGCCGGCCGGCCTGCGCAGAATACATGACGCCATTGCCGCCATAGCCCAGCGCATAGAAGATCCGGTTGCCCGGATCGGGCTGGAAGATGCGCGGCATCATGTCGTGGCTGACATCGACCCAGCCCCACCA
>CAYLGY010000168.1:0-1851 GCA_964383325.1 uncultured Rhizobiaceae bacterium | reverse complement strand
ATCCTCGCCCTCCTCCCTTCCGTCGGTTCGGGCGTGCAGGGTCTGTGCGATGTGCTTGAGGCCAAGCACCTTGCGGGCATGACATGCGATTGCCGGCTTGTGGAAGGCGATGACGCCTTCCTGCTTCTCATCGCTCCGGACCTGCGTAGGAGGCGATGCATGGCGCCTTTGCGAGGTTCGGGGCGATACGGCAAGCGCCTGCCGTTCCGATCAGGCTCCTGGCGGCAATTCGCGGACGGCGCCCTTGCTGGCGCTTGTTGTGAAGGCGGCATAGGCCCGCAGGGCCGCGGAGACCTTTCTCGGGCGCTCGCCTGCCGGCTTCCAGCCCTTCGCATCCTGCTCGGCACGCCGCCGGCGCAATTCCTCGTCCGGCACGACGAGGTGTATCGTTCGAGCTGGAATGTCGATCTCGATCGTGTCACCATCGCGGACAAGACCGATCTCGCCGCCTTCCGCAGCTTCCGGAGAGACATGGCCGATGGACAAGCCCGAAGTGGCGCCGGAGAACCGCCCGTCCGTGACCAGTGCGCAGGCCTTCCCGAGCCCTTTCGATTTCAGATAGCTGGTCGGATAGAGCATTTCCTGCATGCCCGGTCCGCCGCGCGGCCCCTCATAGCGGATCAGCACAACGTCTCCGGGCGTGATCTGGCCGCCAAGGATGCCTTTTACCGCAGCGTCCTGGCTTTCGAACACGACTGCCTTGCCGGTGAACTTCAGGATGGATTCATCGACGCCGGCGGTTTTCACCACGCAGCCATCCCGTGCAATGTTGCCATAGAGGACGGCGAGGCCGCCATCCTGCGAAAACGGCGTCGCAGCCGCGCGAATGACCCCGGCCTCGCGATCGAGGTCGAGCTCGTCCCAGCGCGATGCCTGGCTGAATGCTGTCTGCGAAGGCATGCCGCCCGGCGCGGCGCGATAGAATTCAAGGATATCTTCAGCGCTGGTGCGCGACACATCCCATTTCTCGATCGCCTCGCCCATCGTCGTGCTGTGAATGGTCGGCTGGTCGCGATGGATGAGGCCGGCGCGGTCGAGCTGGCCGAGGATCGCGAAGACGCCGCCCGCCCGGTGCACATCCTCCATGTGCACGTCCGCCTTTGCAGGCGAAACCTTGCACAGCACCGGAATTCTGCGCGAAAGCCGGTCAATGTCCGCCAGCGTGAAATCAATGTCGCCTTCACGGGCAGCGGCAAGAATATGCAGGACGGTATTGGTCGATCCGCCCATGGCAATATCGAGGGCCATTGCATTCTCGAAGGCCCCTTTCGAGGCGATCGTGCGCGGCAGCGCATTGGCGTCGTCCTGCTCATACCAGCGCTTCGCCAGCTGGACGACCAGGTGGCCGGCCTCGACGAAAAGCCGCCTGCGGTCTGCATGGGTCGCAAGCGTGGAACCATTGCCCGGCAGCGACAGGCCAAGGGCCTCGGTCAGGCAATTCATCGAATTGGCCGTAAACATGCCTGAGCAGGAACCGCAGGTGGGGCATGCCGAGCGCTCGATGACATGGAGGTCCTGGTCCGAAACGCCGTCATCGGCCGCCGCGACCATCGCGTCCGCCAGGTCGAGCGCCCGCGTCTTGCCCTTAAGGACCACCTTGCCGGATTCCATCGGGCCGCCGGACACGAATACGGTCGGAATGTTCAGCCGCAGGGAAGCCATGAGCATTCCGGGCGTGATCTTGTCGCAATTGGAGATGCAGACCATCGCATCGGCGCAATGCGCGTTGACCATGTATTCCACGCTGTCGGCGATCAGTTCGCGCGAAGGCAGGGAATACAGCATGCCGTCATGGCCCATGGCGATGCCGTCATCGACGGCGATGGTATTGAACTCCTTGGCCACGCCGCC
>CAYLGY010000167.1:0-1915 GCA_964383325.1 uncultured Rhizobiaceae bacterium | reverse complement strand
TAGCAAACGCCACTGAATACTCGTTTCATTGAGATTAAAGATTAATCAGCCGGAATACGTTAGCGTCCGGTCCTCACGAACACTATGCAGCAGGCATGTTCCGCCCAGCGACTGGAACCGGCAACCTCATAAGGTGATCGCACCGGACATGCACCTGTCACCGTCAACGGCAACCTGTGATGCAGTTTCCGTTATTTGCCCATTCTATTACTACATATGTCTTTCCACTCCAGTTACCATCTGCGACCCGCGCATGGCTTGTGAATACCGCACACTAACGCCTAACAAATGGCAAGATCTCCCGGATTCTAAATCCTTGCGTCGCTCTTAATGCTGCACTCACAGTTCCACCCTCTCTTCATTGCTAAAGTCTCAATCATGAAACGCTGGACATCGGTGCTCTCGTTATGTGCTGCGCTGGCATGCCAGGCCGTGCTGAGCCTCTCCCTGTTCGCGGAGGACGCAGAGCGCAAAGCAGCCTGGACCCGCACTCAAGATCCGGCTAGCGGAGCAACGGTCCTGACGATGGAATTGACCTTGCATCCCCAGCCCGAGCCGCAGCCGGCGCTGCGTTATCGGCTGATTCCTGAAGCATTCGACCGTCGCGATGACAATGCCGCGATCTACTACCTCAAAGCGATGGGATTCTTTGAGCAGCAAGCTGTTCTGGATGCCGTGAAGGACTTTCAACGAAAGGCGCGGGAGGCGGTTCAACAGAGTGATCATCCAGAGGAAGCCCCTGCGCCGTACGCTTGGGTTGAGACGCCACCGGGGCAATTGCCCATTAAAGAAGTCAAGCAGTACCTCGGATTTCTGGCGTTTCAGCGGCCATTCCTCGAAGAGGCTGCCCGCTGCAACCTGTTCTCCGTCGATCGCAATATCCGCGAGGTTAAAGAACCGATTGCTTACTTGCTGCCCGAGATTCAAACCATGCGCGAACTGGCCCGAACGCAAAGCCTCCGCTGCCGCGTGGCGATTCGCGAGGGGAAAATTGACGATGCGATCGCCATCATCGGCCAACAATACGCACTGGCTAATCACCTCGGTCAGGACGAGTTTTTCGTCTCGAACCTCGTCGGCGCAGCGATCAGCTCCATCGCCTGGACGGATTGCCTGCACTTGTTGCAACATGCTGACGCACCCAACCTGTATTGGGCGCTCGCAGCGTTGCCCAAGCCGTTGATTCCGGCGGACCGAGCCACTTCAACGGAGTACAACCTGCTCTTCTTGCAGGTCAAGACCTTGCTTGAGGTCGACGACACACCTCGTCCCGCAGGCTACTGGCAAGACTTGGTGCGGCGGATGATTCCCGAAATTCGTTCTTTGTCCGATTCGCCGCAAGCTTGGAATGTTGATCCGGAATTGGAATACGCCACATTCGTAGCGATCATCGCTGCGGCCTACCCCGGCGCGCGCCAATACCTCACCGAGGCATGCAAACTGGATCCAGAGCTTGTCGAGTCATACTCAACCACCCAAACGGTGTTGCTTGCCACGAGAAAATACTATGAGCGGACGCGTGACGAAGAGTTCAAATGGAATCTCTTACCGCTGCGGCAGGCTCTGCAATCGCCCGGTTTCGTGGAGTTGGCTAATCGACATCAGGCGGATCAGCAGCATTTTGGCTGGATCACGAAGCCAACAAACTGGATCATTCCTGGACTGAACTCCATTCGCATTTCGGTCGCACGGCCACAACAGACGATCGGGATGCTGCAAACGGTAGAAGCGATTCGCGATCACGCGGCTCAACACGGCCGGCTACCTGAAAACCTGGCTGAACTGCGTTTTCCAGCACCGTTCGATCCTTTCACCGGTGCGGCCTTTATCTATGAAAATGCAGCGGATCATGCCGTGCTGAGTTCGCACCCTCAGAGCGGCCTGCAGTACCGACTTATCCTGCGGCTGGCTGAAT
>CAYLGY010000166.1:0-1972 GCA_964383325.1 uncultured Rhizobiaceae bacterium | reverse complement strand
GCCAGAACGAGATGTTGTTCATGCGCGGGAACGCCATGTCGGGCGCGCCGATCATGATCGGGATGAACCAGTTGCCGAAGCCGCCGATCAGGGCGGGCATGATGACGAAGAAGATCATCACCAGCCCGTGCGAGCTGACGAAGACGTTGAACAGGTCGCTATTGGCGAAATATTGCAGGCCCGGCTCCTGGAGTTCCATCCGGATGCCGACCGACAGGGCCGTGCCGAGAATGCCTGCCAGCATGGACAGGACGAGATAGAGCGTGCCGATATCCTTGTGATTGGTGGACAGGAGCCAGCGGCTCAGGAAGGCGGATGGCGGGTCGGCGGATTGCGTTGCAGACATGGCAGTCCTCTTGGGCCCCTCGCCCGGTCCTTGCGGCGAGGACGCGCTTCGGTCCGGGTAGATCCGAGCCGGCCGGACCAGCCTAGTTCGGCTTTCATGAAAGACAAACGGAATTAATTGCTCTATGAATGCAGAAATCTTGCTGGAAAACTCATGGATATCGATCGCGCCCGAACCTTTCTCGCCATCGTCCATACAGGCAGTTTCCTGCGTGCCGCCGAGCGCCTGCACGTTACGCAGACGACGGTCAGCGCCCGTATCCGGACCCTGGAGGAGGAGCTGGGCCGAACGCTTTTCATCCGTAATCGCAGCGGCGCCCGGCTGACGCCGGCCGGCGCCGAATTCGAACGGTTCGCCCGGCTCTTCGTTCGCGTCTGGGAACAGGCGCGCCAGCAGCTGGCCATGCCGGCGGGCAAGTCGGACATTATCAGGATCGCCGCCGAGCTCAGCCTGTGGGACCCGTTCCTGGTCGACTGGATGGAGCGGATTCGCGCCGACCGGCTGGCGCTCGCGGTGCGCGCGCATGTGGCCCCGCCCGAACAGCTCGTCGAGGAACTGCGCACGGGCACACTCGACATTGCGCTGCTCTATGCGCCGCGCCTCCTGCCCGGACTCGTGGTCGAACTCCTGCTGGAAGAAGAACTCGTGCTCGTCTGCCGGCCGGAGGCGGACAGTGCGTCCGGCCTGGGCGCGCCGCCCGAATATGTGCATGTCGACTGGGGAGGCGCCTTCACGACCCGGCAGGGCCCGCGTGCCGCCATCGAGGCCGAGGCGGGAACGCATATCGCATTCGGCCCGCTTGCCCTCGCCTATCTGCTGCGTGTCGGGGGAATGAGCTATCTGCGCCGCACCATGGCCATGCCCCATGTCCGGGCCGGTGAACTCTTCCTGGTGGAGAATGCGCCGGCCTACAGATACCCCGCCTATGCCGTCTATTCCGCGGATCTGACAGGGCGTACGCAGCTCGCCGCGGCGCTGGACAGCCTGCGCGCAAGCCTTTCGGCGGGCTGAAAGTTCATCCGGAACAATGAATCAGGCGGGGAGCTCCTCATCGAAGCATCCCCGCCTCGCGCCTTCTCAGCTGCGCCTCAATTCTGCTGGCCTGCCGCAGGCGCGCCCTTGCGCGTGCCACGGCGGTCGTCGTCGTCATAATCCATCTCGACCACTTCCAGCGTCGCCGGATTGAGCTTTACCTCGAACTCCCGCCCTTCGCTGTCGCGGGCTTCGATCTCGTAGCAGCCATCATCAATCTCGAATTCATGGACGGTCCAGCCTTTGGTTGCGGCGAATTGCATGGCAGCTTCCTGCGATTGCCACTGGTCGCGAGGCGCACGGCACTCGTCATTGTCGGCCAGGGCCGCGCCGGCGGGCAACAGGGCGACGAAGGCAAGTGCGGCAAGGGTCTTCTTCATGGCAGGTCTCCTTTTTTTCTGCACGAGCATGATCCCGGTGAATGGAACCCGTTTCCCCGGAAAGGATCATGCATGATCCACAAATCAGATCCTGATGCCTGTCCGGTCAGCCGGCACCCTGATCTGGAGCCAATCTGGACGGGCGACCTGAGCGCAAGCTGACAGCCCGGCATTTCCTGCTTCAGCTTGCCGTCAGGAAGAAGGATGTTTGCGG
>CAYLGY010000165.1:0-1994 GCA_964383325.1 uncultured Rhizobiaceae bacterium | reverse complement strand
CTGCGGGCCGGCTGCGCTCGTCGGCGCTCCGGCGCGATTAACGGGCCGCCGGCATGATCGCATTCATTCTCCGTCGGATCTTGCAGGCAATCGTCGTTCTGCTTCTTGTCGGGCTGGTCGCCTTTTCCATGTTCCGTTTCATTGGCGATCCGATCGACAACATGCTCGGACAGGACCGCACGCAGGCAGATGTCATTCGCCTGCGCAGCCAGCTCGGTCTCGACCAGCCCTTCCCCGTGCAATATCTGCGCTTCCTGCAGAATGCCGCGTCCGGCAATTTCGGCATCAGCTACCGCCAGGGGCGGCCCGTGGCCGAACTCATTGCCGAGCGGGCGCCGGCAACCCTCGAACTGGCTGCGGTTTCCGCCCTGTTCGCCCTGGTCTTCGGCATCGGCTTCGGCATCCTTACCGCGATCTACAGGAGCGGCTGGCTCGCCAATGCCGTCATGATGATTTCGCTGGTCGGCGTATCCTTGCCCACCTTTCTGATCGGCATCCTGCTCATCTACCTGTTTTCCGTCGAACTGGGCTGGCTGCCTTCCTATGGCCGTGGCCAGACCGTGAAGCTCGGCGCCTGGTCCACCGGTTTCCTGACCCTGTCCGGATTGAAGGCGCTGATCCTGCCTTCCATCACGCTCGGCCTGTTCCAGATGACGCTCATCATGCGGCTGGTCCGTTCCGAAATGCTGGAAGTCCTGCGCCAGGACTATATCCGCTTTGCCCGCGCCCGCGGCATCAGCCAGCGCTCTATCCATTTCCGACATGCGCTGAAGAACACGCTGGTGCCGGTCATTACCGTCACCGGCCTGCAACTTGGCGCGATCATTGCCTTTTCCATCATCACCGAGACCGTCTTTCAGTGGCCGGGGATCGGGCTGCTCTTCATCAACTCGATCCAGTTCGTCGATATCCCCGTCATGGCATCCTATCTGATCCTCGTTTCAGTCATGTTCGTCACCATCAACCTTGTCGTCGACCTCCTCTATCATCTGGTCGACCCGCGACTGCGGGTCGAGGACGCCGGCGCGGAGTCCGCTCCATGGAACGGTTGAGCCGTGCATGGCAGTCCAGCTTCCTGTGGTCGTTCCGGCATTCGCCGGTGGCCGCGATTTCCTTTGCCGTGCTGGTCATGCTCGCGGCAGGCGCGGTTCTGGCGCCATGGATCGCGCCCCATGAGCCGTTCAATCCGTCGACGCTCAATTTGATGAACGGCTTTTCCAGGCCGATGGAACCCAATCGCTTCACCGGCGAAATCTTCTGGCTCGGCACGGATGACCAGGGGCGCGACGTGTTTTCGACGATCCTCTTCGGCATGCGGATCTCGCTCTTCGTCGGCGCCATGGCGGTCCTGCTGGCAATGGCGATCGGGGTCACGCTCGGTCTTCTCGCCGGATATGCCGAGGGATGGATCGGTGGCGCGATCATGCGAATTGCCGATGTGCAGTTGAGCTTCCCCTCCATCCTGGTCGCGATGATGATTTTCGGCATTGCCAAGGGCATCACGCCCATTCACCTGCGCGACCAGATGGCGATCTGGGTCCTGATTCTCGCCATCGGACTATCCGACTGGGTCCAGTTCGCCCGGGTCGTTCGCGGCGTGGTGCTGGTCGAGAAAAACAAGGAATATGTGCAGGCCGCGCGGCTCATCGGCCGCCATCCCCTGGCGATCATGTTCCGTCATATCCTGCCGAATGCGATCGGGCCGGTATTGGTGATCGCAACCCTTTCGCTGGCGCTGGCGATCATCGCCGAGGCGACCCTGTCCTTCCTCGGAGTCGGCGCGCCGCCCACCCGGCCCTCGCTCGGCACGTTGATCCGAATCGGGCAGGGATATCTCTTTTCGGGGGAATGGTGGATCCTGTTCTTTCCGGCAGCAACGCTGCTCGCACTGGCGCTCTCGGTCAATCTTCTCGGGGACTGGCTGCGCGATACGCTCAATCCCAGGCTGCGCTAGAGACGCTCCAGGGGCGGCCGCCCCAAAAAAATCCACGCAA
>CAYLGY010000164.1:0-2050 GCA_964383325.1 uncultured Rhizobiaceae bacterium | reverse complement strand
ATTTTGCTCGCCTTCCCGGCAATCACGCTCTTCGGCGTGCGCCTTTTGTATTAGGCCAGATACAGTCGGGCGGATCTCAGCGCATGGCCCCGGAAAGTGGTTTCCGCTTTCCGGAAAGGATCATGCGCCACCGGGAGACTGGACGATTCCAACTGTCCATGTGGTCGGCGGCAGGGGCATGGTTCAAGATGGCCAGATCGTAAAGGTTCTCGGCCTGAGCTGATGCCGCGCATCCCGCTTCTCCGATCGGCGTGCCCTGGCCCCACCCGTCTGCGTGGAATTGGTCTTGACGGCAGCCCGAGTGACGCACCTGCCTCGGCAGCAAGTCTCCTGAAGCCCTGCTGAATGCGTGCTGGCGCCGGCAGAAGGATAACGCGTTGACATTTGAAATGCTGGTAGTATCGTAAGCTAATAATATCTGATCTGCGGTTGCTGAAATCATCTCAAAACGAGCGGGGATGCCTCTTGATGAATGGAAACACCATCCGCGAGGACGACGTGTCGAGCGAACTTACCGAACACGCCGACGTTGTAGTAGTTGGCGCGGGGAATGCAGCGTTCTGCGCAGCTCTGGCGGCGCGCGATGCTGGCGCCAGCGTGCTGATGGTGGAGGCCGCGCCGGAATCCGAGGCCGGAGGCAATTCCAGGTACACAGCCGGAGCAATGCGGGTCGTCTACAAGGGGTTGGACGACGTCAAGTCCCTCGTCCCCGATCTTGGCGAGGCCGAAATCGCAAACACCGATTTCGGCCAATATGGTGAGGATGATTTTCTCGACGACATGTTTCGGGTTACCGAGTACCGCACAGACCCCGATCTTTGCGAGATCCTTGTCCGCAAGAGTTTGCCTACGCTTCAATGGATGCGCGCACAGGGCGTGCGTTTCCAGACCAGCCATGGCCGTCAGGCTCACAAGGTAAATGGCAGGTTTCGTTTCTGGGGCGGTTTGGTTTGCGAGGTGTGGGGGGGCGGACCCGGGCTTGTGCAGATGCTGACGGACGCAGCCCAGCGCAAGGGCGTGCGAATCCTGTATCAAACCCTGGCCTTAGAGTTGTTGATCCGCAATGGAAGGGTCCAGGGTATCAAGGCAAGCCGAGACGGAAAGGAGTTGCGCATCCGGGCGGACGCAGTTGTGCTCGCATGCGGGGGATTCGAAGCCAACGCCGAAATGCGCGCGCGGTATCTGGGTCGAAACTGGGACCTTGCCAAGGTCAGAGGTACCAAGTTCAATATGGGACACGGGCATATCATGGCTCTCTCCGCCGGTGCTCGCCCGGCGGGACATTGGTCTGGAGCGCATGCCGTCGCCTGGGATCAGAACGCTCCGGAATATGGGGACTTGACTGTTGGAGATGCATACCAGAAGCACAGCTATCCATTCGGAATAGTCGTTAATGCGGAAGGAAGGCGTTTCATTGATGAGGGGGCCGACTTTCGAAATTACACCTACGCCAAATATGGTCGCGAGATCCTCGATCAACCAGGTCAGTTTGCATGGCAGGTTTTCGATGCCAAGGCCGCGCCAATGCTCCGGGACGAGTATCGCATCCGTCAGGTGACACGGGTCGCGGCGAACTCGCTGGAGGAGCTGGCGGAGAAAATGGAAGGTGTGAATCCGACAGGCTTTCTGCAAACGGTCGAAGAATTCAACCGCAGCATTCCTGACGATCGGCCCTTCGACCCAACAGTAAAGGATGGCCGCTCCACCGTAGGCCTGGAGGTTCTGAAGTCCAACTGGGCGTTGGCGATCGACACGCCGCCCTTCGAAGCCTATGCCGTCACCTGCGGTGTGACGTTCACCTTCGGTGGAATCAAGATCACTTCGGCCGCAGAAGTCGAACATGTGACGGGCGCGCCCATTCCCGGCCTGTTCGCAGCCGGAGAGATCGTTGGCGGCCTTTTTTACAATAACTATCCAGGCGGTACAGGGCTCACCTCGGGCGCTGTCTTCGGAAAGATCGCAGGCGAGTCAGCGTCTGCCTATGCGCGCGCGGTAAAGCAGAGTGGCCATGCAGCCTCTCAGGAGACCTTCACCGTGGCAATGTCGGAAT
>CAYLGY010000163.1:0-2077 GCA_964383325.1 uncultured Rhizobiaceae bacterium | reverse complement strand
CATTGTTCGACTGGGGATATTTTCCCGATACTATCCCGGCCTTTCCCGCCGAACTCACCGATGCCATGATCCGCGAAGGCAATGTGCCGGGCATCCTTGGAAACCGCCACGCGCCCGGCACCACCATCATAGAGGAATTCGGCGAGGAGCATATCCGGACCGGCAAGCCTATCTGCTACACTTCCGTGGATTCGGTTCTGCAGGTCGCGGCGCACGAAGAGCATTTCGGCCTGCAGCGGCTTTATGACTTCTGCGCCGTCGTCCGGCGCCTGTGCGATCGGCTGCGTATAGGGCGCGTCATCGCCCGCCCCTTCATCGGCGAATCGCGCGAAACCTTCAAACGGACACCGAATCGAAAGGATTATGCCGTGTCGCCGCCCGAACCGACGCTGCTCGACGGGGTGATCGAGCACGGCGGACGGGTGATCGCCATCGGCAAGATCGGGGACATCTTTGCCCATCGTGCCGTTTCGGAGGTGCGCAAGGATGCAGGCAACATGGCAATGTTCGACAAGGCACTGACTGCGCTGGCCGATGCCGGGGACGGAGACTTTGTCTTCGCCAATTTCGTGGACTTCGACACCGAATTCGGCCATCGCCGCGATGTGCCGGGCTATGCCGACGCGCTGGAAGCATTCGACCGGAGGCTCCCGGAAGCGCTGCGCCTGCTGCGGGCCGGCGACCTATTCATCATTACTGCGGACCATGGCAACGACCCGACATGGAAGGGTACCGACCACACGCGCGAGCGCGTTCCGATCATCGGCCTTGCCCCGGGTCAGGCAGGGGGCGATGTCGGATTGCGGGCGACCTTCGCTGACATTGGCGCGACAGTGGCTGACCATCTGGGTCTCGCACCCGGCAAGCACGGAACCTCCTTTCTGTCGGCGATCCGCGGCCATGCCTGAACTGCCCGAAGTGGAGACAGTACGCCGGGGCCTGCAGCCGGTACTGGAAGGCGCAAGGATCGTGCGCGTGGAAGCTCGCCGCCCGGACCTGCGCTTCCCGCTGCCGGAAGACTTCGCAAGTCGGCTTCAGGGCAAGCGCGTGACGGCACTGGGCCGCCGCGCCAAATATCTGGTTGCGCATGTCGAATGCGGTCCGGTTCTGATCTGCCATCTCGGCATGTCGGGCTCCTTCCGCGTCGAGCGGCAGGGCGAAGGTGGAACGCAGGGCCTGTTCCATTTCGAGCGATCGAAGGATGCCGCGCACGATCATGTTCTATTTGACGTCGAACCGATGGACGGACCGCCTGCACGTATCATCTTCAATGATCCGCGCCGGTTTGGTTTCATGCTTTTTGCGGAAGGGGCGGTGGATGAGCACCCGATGCTTGCCACGCTTGGCGTCGAGCCCACGGGAAACAGGCTTGACGGCGAGCTGCTCGCCTCGCTGCTGAAGGGAAGGAAAACATCGCTCAAGGCGGCGCTGCTCGACCAGCGGCTGATTGCAGGGCTTGGCAATATCTATGCCTCGGAAGCCCTGTGGCGGGCACATCTGTCGCCCCTGCGGGAAGCCGGTACGCTCGGCAGGGCAAGCCGGAAGGCAAGAGACATGGCTAACCGCCTCGCCGAAGCGATTCGCAACGTGATAGCCGACGCCATCCTGGCAGGCGGCTCGTCGCTGCGGGACTATACCCGCGCCGACGGTTCGCTCGGCTATTTCCAGCATTCCTTCGCGGTCTACGACCGCGAGGGCGCACAATGCGCAACGCCCGGCTGCGCCGGCCAGATCCGGCGAATCGTACAGTCCGGCCGCTCCACCTTCTATTGTCCGGTCTGCCAGAAGTAATGCAGCCGGTCGCATATCGCCCGCGGAGGACGACATGAGCTATGAAACAATCATCACCGAAAAACGCGGCAAGGTCGGGCTCATTACGCTCAACCGGCCTAATGCCCTCAACGCCCTGAACTCCCAGGTCCTTGCCGAGTTGCTGGCCGCGACCAAGGCCTTCGATTCGGACGAATCGGTCGGCGCCATGGTCATTACCGGCTCCGAAAAAGCCTTCGCCGCCGGCGCCGACATCAAGGAAATTCAGAACAAGTCCTATGTGGACGCCTTCCTGCAGGACTTCTTC
>CAYLGY010000162.1:0-2170 GCA_964383325.1 uncultured Rhizobiaceae bacterium | reverse complement strand
GCGCGGTGCTGATGCCGTCCTTCGTCAATCTCGGCGCCTGGGTCGGCGAGGGCACGATGGTCGACACCTGGGCGACCGTCGGCTCCTGCGCCCAGATCGGCCGCAACGTCCACCTGTCCGGCGGCGTCGGCATCGGCGGCGTGCTGGAACCGATGCAGGCCGGCCCGACCATCATCGAGGACAATTGCTTCATCGGGGCGCGTTCGGAAGTAGTCGAGGGCTGCATCGTGCGCGAAGGCTCGGTGCTCGGCATGGGCGTTTTCATCGGCCAGTCGACCAAGATCGTCGACCGGGAAACCGGCGAAATCTTCCATGGCGAAGTGCCGCCCTATTCGGTCGTCGTCGCCGGCTCTCTGCCAGGAAAGAACGTGCCCGGCAAGGATTGGGGGCCATCCCTCTATTGCGCGGTCATCGTCAAGCGCGTCGACGAGCGCACGCGCGCCAAGACCTCGATCAACGAATTGCTGCGCGACTAGTTCAGGATCAAGCGCCTGCTTGCGGCAAGTTGGTCAGAAGATCTTCGCATTCTCCGGCCCCGGCCCGCATAGACCCTTGCGCAAGCCCGCAAGGGCTGGCATGAGCCTCTGAACGTGCCGGCACAAATGCAGCGCCAGCATGACAGGCCGTAGCCGAATCCGTTTCGCGGCACGAGAACATGGAGCCCCGCTTCCTTGTCCGAGGACCAACCGACCAGATCGCTGGATTCGTTCATCTGGCTCTTCTTCCGGCTGGATGGCCGGATCGGACGCTGGACGTTCTTCCTTGCATTCCTGTTCCTGGCGGTCCTGCAGGGTCTGGCGCTCTACCGCTACGCCATCACGCCGCAGGATACCGGCCAGAGCGCCTTCTGGGCGACGGCGTTCTGGACGCTCGCAATATCATCGATGTGGTGCACGCTCGCCCTGGGGGTCAAGCGCCTGCATGATTTCGGCAAGCCGGGCATTCTGGCGCTGACCCTGTTCATCCCCGTCGTGCTGCTGTTCGCCTTCCTGCTCCTGTGCCTGTGGCCGGGAGATCCGGGCCCCAATCGCTATGGCGATTTCACGGATGGGCGCGGGCGCAAGGATCGAGGCTAGCGCCATCTCCGTTGAATGGGAGGCTCCAGGCAGGGAATCGTCGCCGAAGGCTGATTATCCGGCCTCGGAGATCCCCGGATTGGCGCTGATGAGGATGGCGGCGCGCAATTCATCGATGCCAATCGACTTTGCCGATGAAGTCGCCAGAACTTCCGGATAGGCGGCAGGACGCTTGCGAATCGCGTCCAGAACCGCGAGCCGCGTCGGCTCCACATCTGCAGCGCGGATCTCGTCGATCTTGGTCAACACCACCTGATAGGACACCGCGGCGCGGTCGAGCAGGTCCATGACTTCGCTGTCATTTGCCTTGATGCCATGGCGCGAATCGATCAGCAGGAAGACGCGGCGCAGGCTTGCCCGGCCACGCAGATAATCGAAGACAAACCGCGTCCATGCCTCGACCCTGGATTTCGGAGCCCGGGCATAGCCGTAGCCGGGCATGTCCACCAGCGCCAGTTGCGGCTGGTCTTCCCTGCCCTCCGCCACCGGAACAAAGAAATTCAGCTCCTGGGTGCGTCCGGGCGTATTCGAGGTGCGAGCCAGCGCCCTCTGCCCGACCAGCGCATTGATGAGTGAGGACTTCCCGACATTCGAGCGGCCCGCAAAGGCGACCTCCGGCGGACCTTCGGGCGGCAGGAATTTCAGCGAGGGCACCCCCATGGCGAAGGCCCAATTGCGCGGAAAGCTCAGGGACGTCATGTGCTCGTTCTTCATCAGTCACTGTACCTGACCAGCTGCTTCCATCCGGCCGCAGCGGCCCGGAATCGCACCGTTTCCGGCCCTACCCCCGCCGAGTGCCGGTCGGAACGCGGATCATTCCGCCGGCTGCTTGGACTTGCGACGCGAGAACAGACCCTTGAGATTGTCCCAGAGCTCGATCTTCGCGCCCTGCCGCTTCATGATGATCCCCTGCTGCAGGATCGACAGGGAATTGTTCCATGCCCAATAGATGACAAGGCCTGCCGGGAAGGTAGCGAGCATGAAGGTGAAGATCACCGGCATCCAGTTGAACACCATTGCCTGCGTCGGGTCCGGAGGTGTCGGGTTCATCCGAATCTGCAGGAACATCTTAATTCCAATGATGAGCGGCAAAA
>CAYLGY010000161.1:0-2362 GCA_964383325.1 uncultured Rhizobiaceae bacterium | reverse complement strand
CATGGCGCCGATCAGGAGCTGGGGCGTCCATGCGGCGACAGGACCCAGAAGGCAGAACAGCGTGAAGAGGAGAGGGGGCAATGCAAGCATCCAGGGCCTGCCGCGATTGCCAAGACCGGTCAGCGCCCGGCAGAACAGCAGCCCGGTCAACGCCTCCCAGATCACCAGCAGGTTCCAGAACGGACGCTCCGGTGTTGCCAGGCCGAAATCCGGAATGATCGCCGTGCCGCGCGTCGCCGCCAGTAGCAGGGTGATTGCCAGCCAGCCGAATTCGCTCTCGCGCGGACGGGCTGCCCAGATCAGGCCGAAGACGATGGCCAGCGCGATTTCGCTGCCGACCACGAGGGTCGGGATGACGGCCGACAGCAACCATTTGGAATGATAGTAGGAGCGCAATTCGGCTGGATCGCCGATATAGATCCGGTCGAGGGCCAGCGATTTGCCGGGCAGGGCTGAAACCGTCACCTCGAAACGGTTCATCCCGGGAGCGAGGGCGGGATCGAGGCTGGGGACGAAGGCTGGCAGGGCGGCGATGCGCAGATTGCGCATCAGATAGAGTTCCGAGGTACCAAGGGAATGTCCGTTGACCGAGATCGCCAGTGAATCGGAAAAAGCAGGGATAATCAGGGCCATATCCCGGGTTTCGTCCTCGGTCAGGTCAAGTTCGAACGTGCATTGCAGGGCGCGGGTCGGTTCATTCTTGCCGGGCCATAGGGTGAAGGGCAGATGGCGATGTTCTGGCGGGCCCGTCTCCACCCGCATGACCGGATCCACCCAGTGGCACTGCACTTCATTGATGTTGAGCGCATAGCCGGGTTCCCGGAAGGCCATGGTCATGGTGAGAAGCAGGAGCATCCCGATGGCGGCCATCAGAAGGGCGAGGCTGTGCACCGGCGACCAATAGGTAGTCGCAGACCTGCTCTCTGCCTTGAAGTCCGTAAGATGCCTCAAAACCGGATCAGCCCGTACTGGATAGCCTCGTAGACCGCCTGGCCGCGCGTCTCTACCTGCAGCTTGCGATAGATGGCCTTGATGTGGCTGGGTACCGTATGGTGCGAAAGGCCGAGCTGCTCGGCAATCTCGTTATAGGTCATGCCCTTGGCGATGCCCCAGAGAATGTCCAGTTCGCGAGGCGTCAGATGCGGCGCCGGCCCGGCGAGTCCGCCAGGTGAGTCTGATTCCGGCAGCTCTTCGCGCATGCGGCGGACGATGAACCGGGCAATCGACGGCGAGATCGGCGACCCCCCGGAAATGACTTCCAGCGCCGCCGCATGCACGTCCTCGGGCAGCGCATCCTTCAGGATATAACCTGAAGCCCCGGCGGCGATTGCGGCAAGAATGGTGGTTTCGTCACCCAGAACGGAGATGACCAGAATTTCCGTTGCCGGGTTCTGCTCACGGATCTCGGCGAGAAAATCGATCGCGAGACCATCTGGCAGGCGCAGGTCGGCCACGACCAGATCCGGGCGCATGGAACCGAGGCAGGCGCGCGCTTCCGCGAGGCTCGCCGCGGGCGTAACCACAAAGTCCCCCGGCGCCGAGAGCGCGGCCATCAGCCGTTCGCGAATGGGACGGTCGTCTTCGATCAGCAATAGCTGGTGAACGGGCAAACCTTCGGACAAGGGAAAAACCTCCAGCGATCGACACATCTTAATCAGGACGCAAACGTCGGCGCTACCCCACGAATATGGGTCCCCGGATCATGGGATGGTTCGTTCCGTCGCCTGCCGCTAGCTTTTTTTCAACACGCATCGGCGTGGGGAAACAATGAAAGAGGAACAGAAACATGCGTGTGCTCATTTCTGCGGCTGCGGCCGTTTCCATCGTTCTCGGTGCGGTTCCAGCACTGGCGAAGGACATGCATTGCAACGTCAATGCAGACATGAAGGACCAGATCAACGGGATGTCCTTCAAGAAGGATGGGGTCACCTACAAATTCAAGGTAAAGGGTACCTTCAAGGGCGTGCCGGAAAGCGTCTCGAGCGGCGATTACAACAATTTCATCAACGTCAAGTTCGGAACGGAAAAGACCAAGAGCAAGGATCTGAACGTCCGGGTGCGACCCCGCAAGTCGAGCGAATGCCTGAACAGCATCTACAATGACAACAAGAAGGCGATCTGGAGCGGTGCCTATTGCGATACGAAGAATCACAAGAAAGCCAAGAGCGTGACCCTCCGCAAGACGGATGATAACGACAAGATGTACTACGCTGCGGGGGCAGCGAGAACGGCGACCAAGCAGAGCACCTTCATGGCGTTCTACTTCAAGCCGCAGAACGAATACATCCTCAGCGGTGTCTGCGTCGAGAACAAGTGAAAGGTACAGGCAGTTGCCTCGGCGTCGCTCGCTGGCCCCGGGGCT
>CAYLGY010000160.1:0-2462 GCA_964383325.1 uncultured Rhizobiaceae bacterium | reverse complement strand
ACCCCCGGAATCGGTACGATGAGCCGGTCCGGAACGCGCAAACCGCTTTGCGGGACGCAGAGCCTAGTCCCCGGCCCGTGCTTCGAGCCGATCCAGGTCCGGGATGGTAATGTGGCGGCTGTTCGTGATGCTGATCACCTTGTCGGTCCGCAACCGCGTCAATTGCCGGCTCACGGTCTCAATGGTGAGGCCGAGAAAATCGGCAATGTCGGCCCGGGTAAGCGGAAGGTCGAAACTTGCCGAATTGCGTTCCGGATCATGGTCCGGTTCGGTATGGCGCACGATCATCAGCAGAAAGGAAGCGATCTTCTCGCTGGCCGTCTTGCGCCCGAGCGTAACCATCCAATCGCGCGCCTGGTCGAGCTCGTCCAGCGCCTGGCGATACAATCGGCGCTCCAGTTCCGGAGAGGCCTGGATCAGCCGTTCCACCGCCGCTTTCGGAAAGGTGCACAAGGTAACATCGGTTGCCGCTTCCGCATTCAGATTGCTTTCGAAGCGGAACGGCCTGCCCAGGAAATCCGAGGCGAATTGCAGCCCGACGATCTGCTGGCGCCCATCCGAGAGCGCCTTGGTCAGCTTCACCACTCCCGAGCGCAGGACGGCGAAACGGTCGATCCGTTCCGCATCGCCGATCAGCTCGGTACCGGAATCCGCGCTTTCCTTGTGCGCGACCCGGCAGAGCGTTGCGAGCTGGTCGGCATTGAGCGCACCGCAGATTCCCTTCTGGCGGGATTCGCAGGAAATGCACAGGACGGGTATGGCTTCCGGAGTGCTGCCCCTCGGCGCGAGAGTTGCTGTCTGCCAGTCTTCAAATCGTTCCAGCCTGCTCATGCTGCGGCTCCGCCAGTTAGCGATCGTCGATATGCGGACTGCCATGCCCCGCAAGGAGCATGGCTTCTTCTATACTCCTAAAGCATCGGTAGGATCTAATGGTTTGTTCTGGCGCAAAGACAGGCGTCATTCACATGCGCGCGAGCGCAGGGCGCGGATGGCGGTTTCCTCACAGGGTGCAATGAAGTGTCGGAATTGGTGATGTCCTGCCACAATGATGCCCCTTTTGCGCCCCCCTTCGCGCCTTAATCTGACGCGAGCATGCGAATGTTGCCTGAGACGGTTCGGTTCAGCATGGCTCCGTAAACCCCAAGCCCCCCGCCCACGGACCTGTTGAGCCGGACCACCTCCGGCGCGTCTCCGACCCGCCCCGGGTCGTGAGGTCCGGACAGGCCGCCGGAGCAGATCCTCCGGCATGGTGTTGCCGGCGCTGGCGAATGCGCTCAGCGCCGGTTTCCTTTTCCCTCCGGATCAATGCCTCGTGCCACAGAGCGCGGGGAGCAGATGTTCCCGCTCGAACGCGATATGGCGGCGTTGCGATTCGAAGAACCCGCGCAGCATGAAGCCAAGGGCTTCCGGATTGTCCGCGCTCCCCGTGCGGCTGAGCGCCAGCAGCGCCTCGGCGATCTCTCCGGCGAAGGATTCGTCCTCGACATGCTCGGCGCGCAGCCGGTCGAGGGATTTGGGCAGGGTTCCCGTGATCTGCTGGCAGGCAGGAAACAGTGTCTCCTCTTCGAACCTGTGCAGTCCGCGCAGGATGGGCTCGAGTTCGAGCGCCAGCATCCGGCAGGTGGCACGGTCGATGGCGCCCGGCAGCGAATCGGCAACGCCCTCCAGAAGATCGCAGAGTCGCAGCACGACGGTGTGCGCCACTTCCATGATTGCAAGCAGATTCTCGTAGCGGCCTTCCGGGCAGACCGGCGCCTGGCGTGTCGTTCGGCAGGATCTCATTTCCAGGAACCATCCCTTCGCTGGGCAGGATGGCCTTGCCAGCTTTTGACGGCATTGACCTGGATCAAGGCACGCGCGCCTGGAAACCCCCATTGAGGAGACAACCGGCTGCCCGAAAGACGGGCGCCGCGGCGAGACCGGGGACTGTGGATGACCAATGGACCTTATATTGTCGGCCTGAGCCTGTTTGCATTCCTGGCGCTTCTCGGCGCCGGCTTTGCCGTGGACCGGCCATTCGAGCAACATATGTGGCTGCTGTTCTTCCTTCTTGTCGGCGCCACCTTCGTCCTGATTCGCCGGAGCCAGTTCGCGCCGGCCGCGGCGCCGGATCCGGACGCCTATCTGGACGGGCCGATTCGCTACGGGGCGATCGCGACCATCTTCTGGGGCGTGGTCGGCTTTCTCGTCGGCGTGATCGTTGCGCTGCAGCTTGCCTTCCCCGATCTCAACATCGAGCCCTGGTTCAACTTCGGACGCATGCGGCCGCTGCATACTTCCGCGGTCATCTTTGCCTTCGGCGGCAATGCGCTCATCGCAACGTCGTTCTATGTCGTCCAGCGGACCTCGCGCGCCCGCCTGTTTGGCGGCGACCTCGCCTGGTTCGTGTTCTGGGGCTACCAGCTCTTCATCGTCATGGCGGCGTCTGGCTATCTGCTCGGCATTTCACAGAGCCGCGAATA
>CAYLGY010000159.1:0-2621 GCA_964383325.1 uncultured Rhizobiaceae bacterium | reverse complement strand
GCATGGCCGGTAGAGCCTAATCCCGGCCTGGCGCAGGTTGCTGCCGGGAAAGCGGAGGCTAGGCTCGGGATCCTGGCCCTCTTGCATGAATATTATAATGTGGCCGGGAAAGTGGGGTCAGTTTCCGGGATGATGGGGATCCCCGCACTGGCGCGGGTTCCTCTGTCGGAAAGCGAGGCTCCGCTCCGAGAACCTGGCTCTCTTGCTGGCGCAGCTTCTTGTCCGGAAAGCGGAGACCACTTGTCCGGAGTCTGCGCTAATGCCCGTGAGAATGCTCTTCGCCGTGGCTTTCGGATCCACGCATGTCCTCGACATGGAAGCGAAGCTCGACCTTGCCGGCCCTTTCGAACTCCAGGGTCACATCATGCTCGTCGCCTGCGACCATGGGCTCCTTCAATCCCATGAACATGATGTGATAGCCGCCCGGCTCGAGCAGGACTTCGCCGCCGGCAGGAATTTCGAGCCCGCCGGCAATCTCGCGCATCTTCATCACATCGCCGTCCATCTTCATCTCATGGACTTCCGTGGATTCGGCGAAATCGGCAGACCCGCCCACGAGCCGGTCGGCTTCCTCGCCTGAATTCATCAGCAGCATGTAGCCGCCTGCGACCTTTGCCATTGGCGGCGTCGCCCGTATGACCGGATGTGCAATCTCGATGTCGCCGAAGCTGAACTCATGGGCAAGGACGGGCGCGGTAAACCCTGCCATCAACCCGGCGGCAAGCAGAGCGGAATGCAATCTTTTCATCGGTACCCCTCCTGGCGTTCGAATGCAGGACGCAGATTCAACTTCTCTGGCGCGCGGCCCGTTCGAGGATACGCCTTGCGCGGCTGAGATGCGGCAGATCGTACATCTTGCCGTCTATCGCAACAACGCCGGGATTGCCGGCGCGCTGAAAGGCCGCGACGATGGATTTGGCCGCGGCGATTTCGCCGGGCGATATCGAGAATGCCTCGTTCAGGACCGGGACCTGCGCCGGGTGAATCGCCATCTTGCCGGTGAAACCGTCCCGCGCAGCCTCGCGGCACTCTTCCCGCAACGCGGTTTCATTGCGAAAGTCGACATGCACCGTATCGATCGCCGCCGTGGCGCAGGCCGCCGCCGCCAGCACCGTCACATTTCGCGCCTGGCGGCAGATTTCGAGATGGCGGCCGGTCTCGTCGCGATTGGCCTGCATGCCGAGATCGGCAGCAAGATCCTCGGCGCCCCAGGTGAGGCCGGCCAGCCTCTCCAGCGGCCGGTTCCAGCTTGCCGCCGCCAGTACGCCGGCCGCCGTCTCTGCCATGATCGGCAGGATCCGCGTCCGCCCCGGCTCGATCCCGGCTTCGGCTTCGAAGCGGTCGAGCCATGCCGAGAGCCGCTCGGCCTGTTCCCGGCCCACTGCCTTCGGCAGCACGATCCCGTCCGGCCGGGCCGGCATGATGCCGGCAAGATCTTCCTCGGCCATGCCCGAATCCAGCGGATTGATGCGAACATGGAGCTGGCTGCCGGAGCAAGGCCGGGGCGCGCGCAGGAATTCGGCGATCATCTGCCGCGCCCGCGCCTTGTTTTCGGCGGCCACGGAATCCTCGAGATCGAGGATCAGGCAGTCCGCCCCGACTTCATGGCCCCTGGCGAGCTTGCGTTCGGAATCTCCGGGAACGAACAGCAGCGAGCGCATCGGTCAGGCCGTCCGTTTCAGCAACATGGCCTGGCGGTTGCACCGCGCCACCAGCACCTCGTCCTGATTATAGGCGCGGTGCTCGAATTCGACGATGCCGCGATCCGGCTTCGAGCGCGACGGCCGCGCCTTGCGCACCTCGGTCTCCACCCGGATCGTATCGCCATGAAATACCGGATGGGGGAAGACGATTTCGGTCATGCCCAGATTGCCGACCAGCGTGCCGAGCGTCGTCTCGGCCACGGAGATGCCGATCATCAGGGAGAGGGTGAACAGCGAATTGACCAGCGGCTGGCCCCATTCGCTGCTCGCCGCAAAATCATGATCGATATGAAGGGGTTGCACATTCATCGTCATGTTCGAGAAGAACATGTTGTCCGCCTCGGTCACCGTGCGCCGGACCGCATGGCGCAGCACGAAGCCTGGCTGGCAATCTTCGAGATATAGTCCGCTCATCTTGCTCCCCCCGGGGCGGATCGGCAGCCATGCCGTGCCGTCAGATGTCGAGGTCGCGCGCGAATTCGGCGCGCTCCTGGATGAAATGAAACCGGCTCTCGGCGCGGGTCCCCATCAGCGCTTCGACAGCCTGCCGGGTGGGCGCGGGGTCCTCGGCCAGCACGACGCGCAGCAGCGTGCGCTTGGCCGGATCCATGGTCGTTTCCTTCAATTGCGACGGCAGCATTTCGCCAAGACCCTTGAAGCGGCCGATCTCGACCTTGCCCCTGCCGGTGAATACCGTGCGCAGCAATTCATCCTTGTGTTCGTCGTCACGGGCATAGGCGGTCTTTCCCCCCTGGCTCAGCCGATAGAGGGGCGGCACGGCCAGGAACAGGTGCCCGCCAGCGATCAGACCGCGCATCTCCTGGTAGAAGAAGGTGATCAGCAGCGAGGCGATATGGGCGCCGTCCACATCCGCGTCGGTCATGATGATGACGCGCTCATAGCGCAGATCCTGCTCGC
>CAYLGY010000158.1:0-2638 GCA_964383325.1 uncultured Rhizobiaceae bacterium | reverse complement strand
TCCACATCCGCGTCGGTCATGATGATGACGCGCTCATAGCGCAGATCCTGCTCGCGATAGCGGGAGCCGGTGCCGCAGCCGAGCGCCTGCACCAGATCCGCAAGCTGCTGGTTGGCGGTCAGCTTGTCGCGGCCGGCGCTCGCCACATTGAGGATCTTTCCCCTGAGCGGCAGGATGGCCTGGTTGCGCCGATCGCGCGCCTGCTTGGCCGAGCCGCCGGCCGAATCGCCCTCGACGATGAAGATTTCTGCGCCGGCGGCCGAATTCTGCGAGCAATCGGCCAGCTTGCCCGGCAGGCGCAGCCGCCGCACCGCCGTCTTGCGGTTGACTTCCTTTTCCTGCCGGCGCCGCAACCGCTCATCGGCGCGCGCGATCACCCATTCGAGCAGGCTGTTGGCCTGTTGCGGACTGGCGGCAAGCCAGTGGTCGAACGGATCGCGCACGGCATTCTCGACGATCCGCGCCGCCTCGACCGTGGCCAGCCGATCCTTGGTCTGGCCGACGAATTCCGGCTCGCGAATGAAGACGGAAAGCATGCCGGCCGCCGAAATCATCACATCCTCGGTGGTGATCGAGGCCGCGCGCCGGTTTCCGGTCAGTTCGCCATAGGCACGCAGGCCCCGCATCAGGGCCGTGCGAAACCCGGCTTCATGCGTGCCCCCGTCCGCAGTCGGGATCGTGTTGCAATAGGAATGCAGGAAGCCGTCGCCGCCATGCCAGGTGACCGCCCATTCCAGCGAGCCATGGCCGCCGGTCGCCGTCGACTTTCCGGCGAAGATCTCCTGCGTCACCTGTTGCTCATCGCCCAGGCTGGCGAGAAGATAGTCCTTCAGCCCGCCGGGGAAATGGAAGGTCGCCTTCTCGGGCGTCTTGCCGCCCTTCAGCCGCTCCAGCGCGCAGGACCAGCGGATCTCGACGCCGCCGAACAGATAGGCCTTGGAGCGCGCCATGCGATAGAGCAATGCCGGATCGAACTCGGCGCCGGCGCCGAAGATCTGCGGATCTGGGCGGAAGCGGACGCGCGTGCCGCGCCGGTTGTGGACCTCGCCGAGATCCTCCAGCCCGCCCTGCGCGATGCCGCGGGAGAATTTCTGCCGATAGAGCCGCCGGCCGCGCGCGACCTCGACCTCCAGATGTTCCGAAAGGGCATTCACCACCGAGACGCCGACGCCATGCAGTCCGCCCGAAGTCTCGTAGACTTTCGAATCGAATTTCCCGCCCGCATGCAGCGTCGTCATGATGACTTCGAGCGCCGAGCGATCCTTGAATTTGGGATGCGGATCGACGGGAATGCCGCGGCCATTGTCGGTGACGGAAAGATAGCCGGCGGCATCAAGCTCGACCTCGATGAAACTGGCATGGCCGGCAACGGCCTCGTCCATCGCATTGTCGATGACTTCGGCGAACAGATGATGCAGCGCCTTCTCATCCGTGCCGCCAATATACATGCCCGGCCGCCGGCGCACCGGCTCCAGGCCCTCCAGCACCTCGATGTCGGCGGCGCTGTATTCCTCGCTCGCGCCGGCCGATGCAGTGCGGCGCTGGCGCGGCGCGCTCTTCGCCGGCTCGTCGGCAAATCCTCCGAACAGATCTGTGTCTTCTGTCTTCACGGGCTCATCTGCTGCTTCGAATCAGCTGCGATTCTGACACGCTTCCACCGGCAGATCGACCCATATCCGCCGCGGCTGCGCGTCGGAAGCCTTCTCGCGCGAGGAAACGAAACGGTAACGGGTGGCGACGCGCCGACCGGCATGCCGCCACCCGCATCTCATTGCGCCATTTGCACGGTCAGGTCAAATGGCCTCGGCATATTCGTCCGGGCGCGGGCACGCGCAGACGAGATTGCGGTCGCCCGCGACATTGTCGATGCGCGAAACTGGCGGCCAGTATTTCATGTCCGCACTTTCCGTGCCGGCGGGAAAAGCGGCTTCCAGCCGGCTGTAGGGATGGGTCCACTCGCCTGCCAGCGTGTCGGCGGCCGTGTGCGGCGCGTTGACAAGCGGATTATCGTCCCTCGGCCAGGTACCGTCGGCGATCTTGCCGATCTCGCCCGCAATCCGGATCATCGCATCGCAGAAACGCTCGATCTCGGCGAGCGGTTCCGATTCGGTCGGCTCGACCATCATCGTTCCCGACACCGGGAAGGAAATGGTCGGGGCGTGGAAGCCGTAATCGATGAGGCGCTTGGCGATGTCCTCGACGCTGACGCCGGTGGCATCCTTCACCTTGCGCGTATCGAGAATGCACTCATGCGCAACGCGACCGCCCCGGCCGCGATACAGGACCGGGAAATAGGGATCGAGCTTCTCGGCGATGTAGTTGGCGCTGAGAATGGCGAATTCGGTCGCCCGCTTCAGCCCGTCACCACCCATCATGCGCAGATACATCCAGGTGATCGGCAGGATCGAGGCGCTGCCATAGGGCGCGGCCGAAACCGCATGCGCCGTCCCTTCGTGCACATGGCCCGGCATGAACGGCACGAGATGGGCCTTGAGGCCAATCGGGCCAACGCCCGGACCGCCGCCGCCATGGGGAATGCAGAAGGTCTTGTGCAGGTTCATGTGGCAGACATCGGCGCCCAGATCGCCCGGCCGCGCCAGCCCGACCAGCGCATTGAGATTGGCGCCGTCGAAATAGA
>CAYLGY010000157.1:0-2721 GCA_964383325.1 uncultured Rhizobiaceae bacterium | reverse complement strand
ATACTCTTCACGCGTGGGCAATTCCGGACGATGTAGCTATCCGCACCTTGACTACAATCCCGGTCAACCAGTCGGGTTCAAAAACTGTCTACATAAAAGTGAACGAGCAGCGCATAAAAGACGCCTTGGACTCTCCTGACCTCCGCCCTTACTACAAAAAAATTACTCTTTCAGAAATTGAGGTTGAAGCCCTTGTTGCTGGCATCAAGCAGGATTCTGCCGCCAAGGAACTGGATGCTGCCGTAGAAGACGAAGACGACGGCATTGAAGCGGAAACGTCTGATTACTACACCCAAGATTCAGTCGACTTTCTATTGCAGTTGCCGCAGCACACCAGCGACGGCGACTGGCACTCAGCAAACCGAGTGCGCTATGAGCAAACGCTCCGTGATCCAACGCGAGTTTTGGTTGAATCGCTGCGTGCAAACTACGTTGCGAGACTTGATCCCGAGGTGGCTGCCACCAATCGAAATATCTCAATCTTGAAGAAAAACGACTACGGACAGGGAGGCTACCAAGATCACTATTGGGCTGCCTTCTATGATCCGGCGGCGGGTTCCAAGATCAAAAGCTGCCAGCTCTTTTTCCGGATGCTTGGTGCACTTCGCCAATTCCGCTACGGCTTCGCGTTTGGTAATGATTGCGGCGAGTACGCAGCCAACTTCAAGTCCGCCGTCTCCAACAGCATGGTGGCGGTCAAGGAATACTTGTTGACGGCGCCTTCTGGAACTGTGGTCCGACCGAGTGAACCCGATGAGGCTGAAGGGGTTGATGCGAAAGTGTTTGCGGCTCAGCTAGGCCAGGAAAATCCTGAGCTAGGCTTGGACGAAGCTATTAACATTATCCGCCGTTTTCCTTTAGAGGATTTACCCGCGAAGGCAGAAACGCTGGATACAGAAATCGGTGAGTTCTTCGAATGGGTTTGGCCATTCTTTGAAGCCTCGCGCACTGGTGTCTGGAACGCTGACAACTCGGCACCCGACGAATCCGAGTTAGAAGGAATCGACGAAGACGCACCTCGCACGTTGGCTGAGCTGAGCCAACGCTCCGCGTTACCACTGGACAAGCTGCACGAGATTGAGGATGCCTTGCTGACTAAGCAACAGGTCATCCTGACTGGCCCGCCTGGTACCAGCAAAACCTATATCGCCGGGATGTTTGCTCGGTACTTTGCCGCTGCTCGTGAGGGGCGTGAACAAGGCTTGCATTCGACGATCTTCATGCACGCGAACTGGGCCTATGAAGACTTCTTCGAAGGCATCAAGCCGTTCACTGTAGAGGGGGTGTTGAAGTTCGAACCGAAGCTCGGCTGCTTTCTCGAATGGATCGATTCGCTCAGCCGGTATCGACCGAACACGCGCCATGTCCTGGTACTGGACGAAATCAACCGTTGCGACACCGCCGCCGTCCTTGGCGAGTTGCTGCAGTTGCTCGAATATCGCGGTCGCAGTGTTCGCTTACTCTCGGGACGCAACTTTCGATTACCAAGCAATGTCTACATCATCGGAACCATGAACAGTGCCGACCGATCCATCGGCAGAATGGATCTCGCGCTGCGCCGCCGCTTCCTGTGGCTCGACCTGCTTCCAGACTACAGTATTCTGCGCGTTTGGTTGAATCGTACCGGAAACAACCCATCGGGTTTCACAAGTGATGCATTAAAACAGTGCAACCAGCTTCTCGAAGAACGCGGCATCGCACCCGAGCAACAGATTGGCCATGCGTTGTTTATGATTCAAACTTCAGGGAACGAGAGTCAGGCCGCTGAGGATAAACCGCTCATTCCTGCGGCCCTGCGTCGGATCGTACGGTACAGCGTCCTGCCGTATGTCCGCGAGCTCTGCATCATGCAATTTGGTCGACCAGATCGCGCTCTGGAAGCTCAGATTGAAAGCACTTTGCTGCAGTGCATTTCTGCGGATCCCCAGGAGAGCCCTTTGGACGAGACCGAGAATCCGGAAAGTGGCGAGGACTTTTGATCATGGTTCAAGTTGCGGCTGATATATCTTGTGGGACCGCTAAGCCAATCATCTGCGATGAGGAAGGTTCCCTTGATCCGGCTCGATGGCGTGGCTCGGTCGACAGCCTTGGCGAGGACTACGCTGCGGTGCAGCGATATCATGAAAATCGAATCTTGCACGTTCAAGAACATCGTGGGCAAGTTGAAATTCGCGGCCGCGATCGGGTTGGCGTCGTGCGTTTGCCCAGCGGTCGCCGGATTTTGATTCGGACTAAAGTCCCTGGTCTGGTGTTGCTGGAGTGGCTGGTTTACTTGGGCGAATTTCCGGACATTCAGCTCTGGGACCAAGACGGCAACGTTTCGCAGAGTGATTCTTACCAATCAGTACTTGCTGGTCTTTTCCTGCGTGAACTGGAAACAGTCACTCGCTGCCACATGCGAATGGGATTTGTTCAATTCGACGCGGAGTCACCCGAAGTTCGAGGGCGCATCCTGAGTCATCGGTTGGCTCAGCGCCCGTGGCGGCTTCCTGCGATTCCTCAGACTGTCCGAGGGCGAAGCATCAATACGCCAGCCAATCAGATGCTCGCCGCTGCATTGGATCGAATCCTGATGTTCGTTGGCGAACTAGAGAATCACCAGTTGGCCGCGTTCCACCAGCTCAGGCATTCATGGTCAGGCGTATCGCGATCGAGCCAGGATCGCGAGTACATCATTCAGTCCAGCATGTCTGCGCCGCCGGCCGGCTATCGTTCTGCCTT
>CAYLGY010000156.1:0-2847 GCA_964383325.1 uncultured Rhizobiaceae bacterium | reverse complement strand
CGTTCAGCAGCAGCGTGATGATGAAAAGGGTAAGCCCCAGCGCGAAGGCGACCAGGGATTGCGGCGCGGCAAAATCGCTGTCGCCGAACATCTGCGCGACGATGGTGACCGTGACGGTGGAAGTGGGTTCGGTCGGATCGAAACGCAGCACGGGACTGTTGCCGGCGGCAAGCAAGACGATCATGGTCTCGCCGATGGCGCGGCTGACAGCGAGCAGAACGGCGCCGACAATGCCCGGCAAGGCGGCGGGCAGGAGGACCTTGCGGATGGTCTCGGAGCGGGTGGCGCCCAGTCCCAGCGAGCCGTCGCGCATGGCGCGCGGCACCTGGCGGATGATGTCGTCGGAAAGCGACGAGATGAACGGGATGATCATCACGCCCATCACCAGCCCCGCCGTCAACGCCGAGGTAGCATTGACCTCAAGGCCGAACGTGACGCCTGTTCTTGCGAGGAACGGGCCCACCGTCGCCAGCGCGAAGAACCCGTAGACGATGGTGGGGATCCCCGCGAGGATCTCGATGACGGGCTTCACCAGGGACCGCAACCGCGGCCGGGCATATTGGGTCAGCCAGATCGCCGTCATGAGGCCTAGCGGAACCGCGACCAGCATGGCGATGCCCGCGATCAGAAGCGTGCCCCAGAGCAAGGGCAGCAATCCGTAGCTTCCGGCTGCGTCGTTCCCGATTACAGAATAGCGGGGATTCCATTCGGTTCCGAAAAGGAAATCTGCCAACCGCACATGCCGGAAGAAATGAATCGTCTCGACGATCAGCGACAGCACGATGCCGATCGTCGTCAGGATCGCAATCACCGAGCACGCCAGCAGAAGGCCTTGAACAAGTCGCTCGACCCGGTTGCGGGCGCGATCCTGCGGACAGATCCGCCGGCGCGCCAGGATGGCGCCGCCTGCGGCAAGAAGTGCGGCAAGGGCGAAAGCGCCTGAGGCAAGGATGAAGTCGATCCTGCCAAGCCGCTCCGCCGCCGCGATTTCATAAGGATGCCCGGCATCTGCAACGCCTTGACCGGACGCGATTGCCCGGATGCGCAACAGCGCCGCCCTGACCGCACCATCCCCCTCGGAGACGAGTTCAGGGGGCAGGAGTGGCATGAGGAACCGCTCCTCGACCCTGCCGTCGATCATCAGCCAGCCGAGCAACACCAGCAACATCGGCACGGCTGCCCACAGGGCCATCACGATCCCATGGAAATGCGGGCGACTGTGCAGCCGCGTCCCCTCCGCCAGAGCGACCTGCCGGCTGCGCGACAGACCGCCCTGATAGCAGATTGCAATGACCGCAAGAACAAGGGCCGTGATCAGCCAGGTGAGCATTGCTGAAAGTCCGCGCCTATTTCACGCTGACGGTCACGCCGTCCACGAAGCGCTGCAGCACGGCCTCGATTTCCTCGCGCGGTGCGGGAATGAGACCAGCCGCCTCCAGCGTGCCGCCTGCACCGCTCATCGTCTCCGACAGGAAGAATTCGACATATTCGGCAAGGCCGGGGACCGTGCCGATATGCTCGCCCTTGACGTAGAAATAGAGCGGGCGGGAAACTGGATATTCGCCGGCGGCGATGGTTTCGAGCGAAGGCGTAACGCCGTCAATGCTGGCAACCTGAAGCGTGTCCCGGTTTTGGTCATAGAAGCTCAGGCCGAAGACGCCCATCGTGTCCGGATCGGCATTGAGGCGAGAGAGTGTCTCGGTATAGTTTCCGGCAATCTCGATGATCCGGTCCTGGCGGAAGTCGAGGCAGACCTCGGCGGTTGCATCCTCGCCCAGCACAGCCTCGCAGCCTGGCAGAATGACCTTTTCCTCGAAGACCTCGCGTGTGCCATGGTTCGATGCGGGGATGGCGAGGAGGATCTTCTGGTCCGGCAGGGATGCGTCGATCTCGTTCCAGTTGCCCGCCTGATTGTCACCGCTATCGATCTTCGTCGCGATGGCGCGATAGATGTGTTCCGGCGTAAGTGCGAAGCTGCCGCGGTCGCTGCGCGTGGCAAAGACGATCCCGTCATGGCCGAACATGATTTCGCGAATGTCGGTGACGCCATTGCCGGCGCAGGCCTCGATCTCGGCCGGGCGGATGGGGCGGCTGGCATTGGCAATATCGATGGTGTTCTCGCCGACGCCCTCGCAGAACTGCCGCAGGCCACCGCTGGAGCCACCCGATCCGACGACCGGTGTGCGGAACTCGGGGAACATCTGGCCGAATTCCTCGGCGACCATGCTGGCGAAGGGCAGCACGGTCGAGGAGCCGGCGATCTGGATCGTGTCGCGCGCTTCAGCGGCTCCCATGCCCGTTGCGATCACCAACGCGGAAAGGGCTGTTGCTGTAATTTGCCTTGACATCCATCATCTCCTGTTGCCGGCCGGTGCGATCGGCGCCGGCCCTCTTTGCGGGATACCGGATGCACCCGGTCCCTTCACGGCGTGACATAGCGCCGTTGTGCAACAGTTTGATGACAGTCGCGCGGAAGGGTCAGTCCGGCTCGACCGCGCTTTCGGCGGGCAGGTGGATCGTGAAGGTGCTGCCCTTGCCGGGCTGGCTCTCGATATGCAGCCGCCCTCGATGCCGGCGCACAATATGCTTGACGATTGCAAGGCCGAGGCCGGTTCCGCCCTTGTCGCGCGAGCGCCCCGCATCGACGCGATAGAAGCGTTCGGTCAATCTCGGCAGGTGTTCAGGCGGAATGCCCATGCCCCTGTCCGATACGGCGAGGGCGAGGGCCCTGCCGCCTATGCCGGGCGCATGATCGATCAGGGAGAGGCGGATCGTTACTTCCGTGCCCGGCGCGCCATACTTGACCGCATTCTCGATGAGATTGTGAAAAACCTGCACAAGCTCGTC
>CAYLGY010000155.1:0-3198 GCA_964383325.1 uncultured Rhizobiaceae bacterium | reverse complement strand
AAGGGAGGCGACCCGGAATGGCAGGAGATCATGGCTTTCGGTGCTTGCGGGCGCGATCAGCCGTCTCGCGCTTGAGGCTTTCGAAACCGGCAATGATATCAGGCAGATCTTCCGTGATCTGCTTCTGGCGCTGCTGGTCGCAGGTCAGGAATAGCCAGCCAGCACCGGGTCCTCAATCGCAGCCGGCAATATTGACACCGGACCGGACACGAAGCATTCCGATGCGGAAACGGCGGCCGGAATGGCCGTGTGTTCCGTGGTCGGAATGTCCGCACCGGGATCGACCTTCCGCGGGAATCTTCTGGAAGCGAGGTTCCATGCTGGATGTGTCTTTCACCGAACTCCTGCTGGTGATCGTCAGCCTGATCGTTGCCGGCGCGTTCACCGGCCTGCTGGCAGGAGTCTTCGGGGTCGGAGGCGGCGCCGTCCTCGTGCCGATCCTCTACGAATTCTTCCGCTTGCTGGGCGTCTCCGACGATGTCCGCATGCCGCTGTGCGTTGGCACTTCCCTTGCCATCATCATCCCGACTTCCATTCTCTCCTTTCTGGCGCACCGCAAGAGAGGAGCCATAGACTTTTCCGTTCTCAGGAGCTGGGCGATTCCTGCGGTGATCGGCGTACTGGCGGGCGGAGCCATTGCACGCTACGCTCCCGATGCCCTCTTCAAGCTCGTATTCATCTCGGTGGCCTCGATTTCAGCCATCAAGCTCCTGTCCGGCCGTGACAATTGGCAATTCGCGACGCAAATGCCCCGCGCGGCCGCCATGCGGTTCTATGGCGGGCTGATCGGCCTCCTCTCTGCCCTGATGGGGATTGGCGGCGGGCAGCTGTCCAGCCTGTTCATGACCTTCCATGGCCAGCCGATCCATCGCGCCATAGCGACCTCCTCCGGGCTCGGTCCCCTGATCGCCATACCCGGCGCCCTGGCCTACATGTTCGCCGGCTGGGGCAGGACAGATCCCGCCGGAGCCAACGCGCTGCTGCAGTGGCCCTACAGCATTGGCTATGTCTCGCTCCTCGGCTTCCTCTTCGTGTTTCCGGCCAGCTCACTGGCTGCCCCATGGGGAGCAAGGCTCGCGCATGCGCTCCCCCGGCGGAAACTGGAAGTCAGCTTCGGGATCTTCCTGCTGCTCGTCGCGCTGCGCTTTCTCCTGACCCTGTAGTCTCCAGTCCGGACATCACCCCTACGATCCGCATGTTCAGACGCGCTCGAGGGCGATCGCGATTCCCTGGCCGACGCCGACGCACATCGTCGAGAGGGCACGCCTGCCGCTACCCAGGGCCAGTTCCAGCGCCGCCGTGCCGGTGATGCGCGCACCGGACATGCCGAGCGGGTGGCCCAAGGCAATTGCTCCACCATTCGGGTTCACATGCCCGGCATCCTCGGGGATGCCGAGTCCGCGCAGCACGGCAATGCCCTGGGACGCGAAGGCTTCATTCAGTTCGACAATGTCGAAATCTGCAGGGGTCAGGCCCAGTCGCGCGCAGAGTTTCAATGTCGCTGGCACCGGGCCGATCCCCATGATGCGCGGTGCCACGCCGGCCGCAGCGCCTCCGAGGATGCGGGCGAGCGGAGTCAGTCCATGCTTCTTCATTGCAGCTTCGCTTGCCACGAGCAGAGCCGCCGCACCGTCATTGACGCCACTGGCATTTCCGGCGGTAACGGTGCCGCCCGCGCGGAACAGCGCCGGGAGGCTGGCCAGTTTCTCCAGCGTGGTCTTGCGCGGATGCTCGTCGCGGTCGACCACGACCGGATCGCCCTTGCGCTGCGGGATCGTCACCGGGATCAACTCCTTCGCCAGGCGTCCGCTCTCCTGTGCGATGGCGGCCCTTTCCTGCGAGCGCAGGGCGAACCGGTCCTGATCCTCGCGGCTGATGGAGAAGTCCTCGGCGACGTTCTCACCGGTTTCCGGCATCGAGTCGACGCCATATTGCGCTTTCATCAGCGGATTGACGAAACGCCAGCCAATGGTCGTGTCAAAGATTTCGGCACGTCGGGCGAAGGCGCTCTCGGCCTTCGGCAAGACGAAAGGCGCCCGTGACATGCTTTCGACGCCGCCGGCGATCATGATTTCCGCCTCCCCGGCCTTGATGGCCCGGCCGGCGGCGATCACCGCATCCATGCCGGAACCGCAAAGACGGTTGATCGTGGTGCCGGGGATGCTTTCCGGCAATCCCGCAAGCAGGGAGGACATGCGCGCGACATTGCGGTTGTCCTCCCCGGCCTGATTGGCGCAGCCGAGAATGACGTCATCGATCGCCTCCCAGTCGACATTGGCGTTGCGCGTCATCAACACCTTCAGCGGGATCGCTCCGAGATCGTCCGGCCGTACCGAGGCAAGAGAACCTCCGAAACGGCCAATCGGCGTGCGGATGTAGTCACAGATATAGACGTCGCGCATCAGGCAATCTCCGGGATCTCGAGATCGATGACCGAGTCGGGAATGACCAGCTCGGCGCCGGTCAGGGACTGCAGCTCGTCGAGGCTCATGCCGGGCAGTTTCTCGCGCAGCACGAAGCGGCTGTTCTCGATGTCGATCACTGCGAGCGAGGTATAGACGCGCGTGACGCAGCCGACGCCGGTCAGGGGCAAGGTGCAGCGCCTGACCAGCTTGGGCCTGTTGTCCCTGGTCACATGGTCGGTGATCACCGCGACGCGTTTGGCTCCATGCACGAGATCCATCGCCCCGCCCACTGCCGGAACGCCCCCGGGACCCGTCGACCAATTGGCAAGGTCGCCATTTTCCGCCACCTCATAGGCGCCGAGGATCGCCACGTCGAGATGGCCGCCCCGCACCATGGCGAAACTGTCTGCATGATGGAAGAAGGCCGTGCCCGGCTTCAGCGTCACCGCCTTCTTGCCGGCATTGATGAGGTCCCAATCCTCCTGCCCGGCAGGCGGGGCTTCGCCGAAACCGAGGATTCCGTTCTCGGTATGGAAGATCGCCTGCCGGCCTGGCGGCTGGAATCTCGCCACCATTTCAGGCAGGCCGATACCGAGATTCACATAGGCGCCGTCCGCGATATCCTGCGCGGCGCGCCAGGCAATCTGCAACGGGACAAGTTTCACGCTCATGGCTTACGCAACCTCCGGATAGCGCGCTCCGGCGCGGTTGAGGTCTTCCTCCTGCACCGGATCGGAAACCTCCACGACGCCCTGGATGAAGATTCCGGGCGTTACCACGCTCTCCGGGTCGA
>CAYLGY010000154.1:0-3303 GCA_964383325.1 uncultured Rhizobiaceae bacterium | reverse complement strand
CTCTTTTCCTCCTCTTCCGCAGAAGGTGACCCGCAGACATGGGTCCCTGCCCTTTCACGGCCATGTGGCTCCTGAAGATGTCCTTCCGGCCGTGGGTCGCCGACAGCCTGCCCGCACTCCTCCCGCCAATTTGTCCCCGCCCTTGCCCGGCCAGGTAGAATGGCCGCAGGAATCGCAAGGAGGCACAATTGGACCCGTACTACATCTATCGCCCGCTCCTCGATCTCATCGGCCGCTGTGAGGGAACCGATCGCGGTCGCGGCTATGACGAGACACTTGCCTATGGCCTGCTCACTGGCGGTCCGGTCGACCTCTGCCGCATGAGCCTCGACGAGATCGATGCCTTGCAGACCCGCATGTTGCGCCATCCGGCCAATCGCTGGAATTCATCGGCGGCGGGCCGCTACCAGATCGTGCGCACGACGCTGCGTGACATTCGCGGCCGGCTCGGGCTTGCCGGCGGATTGAAGTTCGATGCGGCGCTGCAGGACAGGCTTGCCTGCTTCCTTCTCGGCCGGCGCGGGATTGACCGCTATCTGGCCGGGCAGATGAACCGGCGCCAGATCCTCGACGCGCTGGCGCTGGAATGGGCCAGCCTGCCCGCCGCGAGCGGGCGCGGCGCGCATCCGGGCCAGAAGGTTGCCGCCACCCTGGACGAAATGGCCGCCGTGCTGGCCGAAGTCCGGCGCCGAGCGCGGGCCGGCCGGCCGGAGCGGTTCTGGCAGGCGTGGTGGCGCTGGCTGCGCGCATTTCTTCCGCCCCGCCTCCCGTCTGCGCTCTCCTGAAAACGACCGGCCATCCGCAGAAATCCGGTCGGCGCATCATCACCTATTGATCTCGCCTGCAAGGCGTCATAGTTACGGTGGCTGTCGTTTTCGGGGACGAAGGGCAAGGGCCTTGGCGCTCCCCGGCAGGTCGGTCCGGATTCGCGCGGTGGTACCGGCGCGTTGCGCGGGCTGTTCCCGATTGCATTTTGTAGTAGAGCCGTAGCCAGACGCCAAGGCGATTCCCATCAATTCGTGTTTTCCAGACGGACCCAAGGCAGTTCGCATCATGATCAAACGTTTCCTCATCGCGATTGTCCTGCTTGCGATCCTCGTTGGCGGCCTGATCGGCTTCAACATCTTTCGCGATCAGGCGATCGAGAATTTCTTTGCGAATTTTCCGGTGCAGACCGTCACGGTCTCGGCGGTCACGGCCGAGCCGACGAGCTGGACCCCGACGATCCAGGCCATCGGCACGGTCCATGCCGGCCAGGGCGTCGACCTCACCGTCGAGACCGCCGGCATCGTCAAGGAGATCCATTTCCAGGCCAATCAGCGCGTGGCGCGCGGCGATGTGCTGCTGCAGCTCGATGATGCGGTCCAGCAGGCCGATCTCGTCGCCGGGCGGGCCCAGGCCGCGCTTGACCAGCAATCGCTTGAGCGGGCGCGCGAGTTGAGCGAGCGCGGGGTCGGCTCGGCCGTCACCCTCCAGGCCGCCGAGGCTGCCGCGGCGAATTCGACCGCCCTCCTCGCCAAGCTCGAAGCCGTGCTGCAGCAGAAGCAGCTCCTCGCGCCCTTCAGCGGCACGGTCGGCATTCCGCGCGTCGATGTCGGTCAGTACCTGACGCCGGGCGCCAACGTGGTGACCTTGCAGGATCTCGACACGATGCGGGCCGATTTCACCGTGCCGGAGCAGGAACTCGGCAATCTTGCCATCGGCCAGGCGGTGCGGGTGCGGGTCGACGGCATCGATACGATGTTCGCCGGGGAGATCGTCGGCATAGACCCCAAGGTCGATCCGGCCAGCCGCCTGGTTTCGGTCCGCGCCGAGATCGCCAACAATGAAGGCCGGCTGACTCCGGGCCAGTTCGCGCTGATCCAGGTCATCCTGCCGACGGACGAGGATGTCATCGCCCTGCCGCAGACCGCCATCGTGACCAGCCTGTATGGCGATCATGTCTATGTCGTGCGCAAGGTCGAGGGCGCGGGCGCGAGCGAAGGCGAAGGCGAGGAAGAGCGCCTCGAGGCCCGCCAGGTCTTCGTGACGGTCGGGCGCAGGTCGGGGAGCGAGGTCGAGATCGTGAAGGGAATCTCGCCCGGCGACATCGTCATCACGGCCGGGCAGAACCGCCTGTCGAACGGCACGCCCGTCGCGATTGACAACACGATCGATCCCTCGGCGCGATCCGGTGAAGGGACCGAACCAGAATGAGCATTTCCGACATCTTCATCAGGCGGCCGGTCCTTTCCACCGTTTTCGGCCTGCTGATCCTGCTGCTCGGCGCGCAGGGGCTCGTCAACCTCCAGATCCGCGAATATCCGGAGGTCGAGGAAACCGTCATCACCGTGACCACGGTCTATCCGGGCGCGAGCGCCGAGCTTATCCAGGGCTTCATCACCGCGCCCATTTCGGCGGCCGTCTCGACCACCGAGGGCGTGGATTACATCACTTCGCAGAGCCGGCCCTCGGCCAGCGTCGTCACGGTGCAGATGCGGCTCGGCGAGGATCCGGACGTCGCGCTGACCGAGGTGATGTCCAAGGTCCAGCAGGTGCGCAGCCAGTTGCCGCAGGATGCGGAGGATCCGACCATCGTCAAGGGCACGGGCATGATGTATCTGGCATTGCAGAACCCCAACATGACCGGCGAGCAGGTCACCGAATACATCCAGCGCGTCATCCGGCCGCGAATGTCGACGATCCCCGGCGTCGCGGAAGTCCAGATCATGGGCGGCGCCGATTATTCCATGCGGGTCTGGATCGATCCGATCCGCCTTGCATCGCGCAACATGACCGCCGCGGAGGTCCTTGCCGGCATTCAATCGGCGAATTTCCTCGCCGCGCCCGGCCGGACGCGCAATGAATATGTGACCTATGCCATCACCATGCAGTCGACGCTGCAGACGCCGGAAGCCTTCGGGGAACTGCCGCTCAAGGCGACGGGCGACGAGGTCGTGCGCCTGCGCGATGTTGCGGATATCGAGCTGGCCGCGGCGAATTCCGACATGGTGGTCAGCTTCAATGGCCAGCCGGGCACGTTCATCGGCGTCTTTCCGACGCCGGCGGCCAACCCGCTCGACACGGCATCGGCGGTGCTGGAGGAATTGCCGGCCATCCAGAACAGCCTGCCCGAGGGCATGACGATCACGCTGATGTATGATGCGACCGAATCGATCAGCGCCTCGATCCGCGAGGTCTTCTCCACGATCACCGAGGCGGTGCTGATCGTCGTGGTCATCATTCTCCTGTTCCTCGGCTCGTTCCGTTCGGTGCTGATGCCGATCATCACCATTCCGCTGTCGCTGGTCGGGGTCTGCTTCA
>CAYLGY010000153.1:0-3334 GCA_964383325.1 uncultured Rhizobiaceae bacterium | reverse complement strand
ATATGTTCATTCGCCTCTCTCGAATATGGAAAGTAAAGTAATAATAAAAAACAATGCGATTCTAGATCAAATGAGCAGCTATACGGGAGATCTTTCGATAAATTGCAATAACAAAGTGAATCATTTTTCCACTTGCATCGATTTTGAGCACATGAGAAGGACTGACAGTGTTGGTAATTGGATACCTCAAACCTGCAACAAATTAATTAGCGAATCTCCTAATGATATGCACCTGATAGCAGTCAAGGATTGCATGCCTAAAAGTCGTCAGGGTGAAGTGGGTAATAGCCTATATCATACGGAAGTTGCTCATCGATTACTTATTCTATGTCAAGGAATCACTTATCTTATCACGACAGGGACGTTCGAGGATAACAAGGATCTCATCTTGCAGCTGGATCCCGTGATGAATACGCACAAAAAGGGTCGTGTGGTTCTGACGAATTCGAGCGATACTCCGAACCATGTCGACAAATTCCTGGAGAAGGAGTGGGATCCCGAGAAATTTAAAGAAATCGGACAGAAATTCGAGGAATTCCTGAAGTTCAAACGAACGCAATCGTCTGCGCCGGATATGCAGAAGGTTGACCCGGAGATCCTCTATAAGGAATTCAATTGGTGGCTGGGTCTGAACCTGTCCTGACAGGAAACTGGGCGCAGAGAATACCCTGCCACTTCGGCCAATTGCTACTGAACCGCCGGCAGCCATAGTCCTGCCGGCGCTCGGGATGCCGGCAAGCGCAGGAGCAGGCGGCCGGGCATGCGTGGGATCGGCGGGGCGTTCAGACCGGTTGACTCACGGCAGGCAAGACCTCAATAAGCGGATCCGGAAGGTGCCGTATCCGCCGGCCCCACCGCCGCCGTGCGAACGGCATTTCTCTGGTTCTGGAGCCACCAATGCCTGCCTCAAGCCTTTATCCCAGCTATTCGCGCTTTCCGGTCGAGTTCGAGCGCGGCGAAGGTTCATGGCTCATCACTGCGACGGGCGAACGCTATCTCGACTTCACCAGCGGCATCGCCGTCAACTCGCTCGGCCATGCGCATCCGAGGCTGGTCGAAGCATTGCAACGGCAGGCGGAAAAACTCTGGCATGTCTCCAATCTGTTCGAGATCGCCGGGCAGCGCGAACTCGCCGACCGCCTCGTCGCCAACAGCTTCGCCGACCGGGTATTCTTTGCCAATTCCGGCGCAGAGGCGCTGGAATGCGCCATCAAGACCGCGCGGCGCTATCATTATCATCACGGGCGTCCCGATCGGTTCCGGATCATCACCTTCGAGGGCGCTTTCCATGGGCGCACTCTCGCAACCCTCGCTGCGGGCGGGCAGCCGAAATATCTCGAAGGCTTCGGCCCGGTCGTCGAGGGCTTCGATCAATTGCCCTTCGGGGACCTTGCCGCCGTCAAGGCCGCGATCGGCCCGGAAACCGCGGCAATTCTGATCGAGCCGGTGCAGGGCGAAGGCGGCATCCGCGAAGCGTCCGCCACTTTCCTTCGCGCGCTGCGCCAGCTCTGCGATGAGCACGGCCTCCTTCTGGTGCTCGACGAAGTGCAGACAGGAATCGGCCGCACGGGAAAGCTGTTCGCCTATCAGTGGGCGGACATCGAGCCCGACATTCTTGCAAGCGCCAAGGGCATCGGCGGCGGGTTCCCGCTCGGCGCCTGCCTCGCCACCGAGAATGCCGCCGCGGGCATGAAGCCCGGAACGCATAACAGCACGTTCGGCGGCAATCCGCTCGCCATGGCAGTCGGCATTGCGGTTCTCGACACACTGCTCGAACCCGGCTTTCTCGAAGAGGTTCAGCGCAAGGGTCTGCTGCTGAAACAGGGCCTCGCCTCGCTGGTCGATCAGCATCCCCAGATCTTTGCGGAAGTGCGCGGCAAGGGGCTTCTGCTCGGTATCAGGTGTCGGGTTCCGTCGGACAAGGTGAACACGGCGCTGCGCGGCCGGCATATACTGGCGGTTCCGGCCGGCGAGAATGTCCTGCGCCTGCTGCCGCCGCTGAATGTGAGCGATGCCGAAATCTCCTTGGCCATCGAGCGGCTCGGCCAGGCGGCGCGGGACCTGTCCGCGACCGATGATGTTCATCCCGGCTGACCCCAGCGCCGCCGCATTGCATCGGCGCCGCCCGATGCCTACATGCGGCCTTCACCAGACAGGAAAGCGGCCATGCAGCTAGGCGATTTCGGATATGCGGGCGACGATCACGCCCTTCCCTTCCAGGTTGAATCCCTCGACCTGCGTGGTCGAGTCGTGCAACTCGGCCCGGTGCTCGAACAGATTCTGAGTCGGCACGATTATCCCGAGAAAGTTTCTGAACTCCTCGCCGAAGCGCTGGTGTTGACGGTGCTGCTCGGCACCTCCCTGAAGCTGGAACGGCGCTTCATCCTGCAGACGCGCACCGATGGGCCGGTCAGCCTGATCATGGCGGACTATACGGTTGGCGGCGCCGTCCGTGCCTATGCCAAATATGACGGCGAACGCCTTGCCGCTCAGCCGGAGAACGATCCGGCCGGCGGCCTGATCGGCAAGGGTGTGCTGGCGCTTACCATCGATCAGGGCGAGCATGCGAAGAACTATCAGGGCATCGTCGAAATCGACGGGCGCGGGTTGGAAGAGGCCGTGCGCGAATATTTCCGTCAATCCGAGCAGATTCCGACCGACCTGCGCCTGAGCGTCGCCCGCCACAGCGAACCCGGACACAAGGAGAGCTGGCGCGCAGGCGGCCTCCTGACGCAATTCCTGCCGGGAAGCAGCCGTCGCATGGCAACCGCCGATGGCGATCCCTCTGCAACTGCGGGTGCCGGAGATGAGGCGCGCGACGCATGGAGTCTCGCGCAAGCCCTGCTCCGAACGCTGGACCGGTTCGAACTGGTGGATCCTGCGGTCGGCAGCGAGCGCCTGCTGTATCGCCTTTTCCATGAGCCGGGCGTGCGGGTGTTCGAATCCATGCCGCTCGCCGATCGTTGCCGCTGTTCGCGGGAACGCGCAAGCGCGATCGTGCGCACCTTCAGCGACGATGAAATTGAGGAATTCACCGCCGAGTCCGGCCAGATCCTCGTCCATTGCGAATTCTGCTCGACCGAATACGCATTCCAGCCCGAAGAACTGCGCGAAGCGCCGGAAGTCAGCCCGACCGCAGGCTGACCTCCGGCCGACCCCGGCAAGGGTCGAAGGCCGGGCGCTTCAAGAAATTTTCTCCTTTTCTGCGCAATTCCGCGGAAAAGCGCCGGCGGCGTGCTGATTGGCACAGCAGCCGCCCGCCCACCTCCTCTATGCTCGCCCCATGTTTGGAATCTCTCGCCCTCGCGAGCATCAGAAGAGGACATTCCGATGA
>CAYLGY010000152.1:0-3362 GCA_964383325.1 uncultured Rhizobiaceae bacterium | reverse complement strand
CAGCGATCCGGGCTCAACTCCTGCGGATACCTTTCTTGAGTGCGGCGATGCGAAAGATGGCGTTCGCGGCACCGTAGCCCTTGTATCCGCGCCGTTCAACGATCTCGAAGAAGAAACCTTCGCCGAACGTCGTGCTGTATAGCTGGAGATACTCGCCATGCTCATCGCGGTCGTAGAGGATATTGTGGGCGCGCAGCTGGTCTGTGAAGCCGGGATCGAGGCCGAAGCGCGCTTCGACATCGTCATGATAATTCGGCGAGATCGCCAGCGAACGAAAGCCGTTGGCCTGGAGAGCCCTTGCGCTGGCAAAGATGTCGTTGCTGGCAAAGGCGATGTGCTGGACTGCCGGGCCAAGCTTCTCGGCCAGGAAATGGCCGGCGAGCGTGGCCGTGTTTTCAGCACCATTCATGGTGATGCGCAGCGCCCCCGAAGCGTTCTCGATGACCTGGCTGCGCACCACGCCGGACGGGTCGACAATGTCGACGACCGGGGTCTTGTCGACGTCGAAGATCGAACTGTAGAACAGGAGCCAGGTCGGCATCTGGTCGTAAGGCACCGTCTGTGCAACATGGTCGATGCCTGTGAGGCCCGCCGGCCGTGGCATGTCCGCAAAATCGAGGCTGGCTGGCTCGAAATCGACCTGTTGGAAATGCTGCGGATTGCCATCCTCCACGAGATAGACAAGACTGCCGCCAATGCCGCGTATGGCAGGGATTTCCAGCTCGTCCGGGGCGCCGGGCTGCCGGAAAGACTCCGCTCCGAGCGCTACGGCACGGCGCATGGCGTCGCTTGCATTGCCGACGCGGAGTGCAACGGCATAGGCCGAGGTTCCATGCGCCTCGAAGGCCTGATGCGCATAGCCCGAAGCCTCGGTATTGATGAGGATCCGGATCTCCCCCTGCTGATAGAGGGTCACCCGCTTGGAGCGGTGCTCGGAAAGCCTGGCGAAGCCGAGCGTGGTGAGCAGCGCGCCCAGTTCGAGCGCATCGGCTTCATCGGCGGTGAACTCAACGAAGGCGACTCCGTTGACGGCGATACGATCCGGGATTGACGGCAATTGGAGCGTGTTCGTCCCGGTCAGGCGGCGGACGCGATCCCCCAGATAGACCAGCGACCGGTGGCCATCCGCGGCAATGGATCGCGACGGGCCGCCGCGAAACTGGTCGTTGAAGATCTCCAGGGAGAAATAGCTATCATAGCCGGTATCGACGATGGCGGCCGTGAACTCCACAATCGGCAGATCGCCCTCTCCGGGCATATTGCGGAAATGGCGGCTCCAGTAGAGCGGGTCCATGTCGATCTTTGGCGCATCGGCAAGTTGTACGAGGAAGATGCGATCTCTGGGGATCGAGCGGATGGAATTGATGTCAATGCGCCTCGCAAGGCTGTGAAAGCTGTCGAGAATGAGGCCGATACTCGGATGGTTGGCGCGCCGGACGATCTCCCATGCGTCGCGATGGTCATTGATATGCTTGCCCCAGGCGAGGGCTTCATAACCGACGCGAAGGCCACGCCGCTGCGCCCGCTCGCCCAGTTCGCGGAAATCATCCGCGGCACGGTCGATGCCGCCGAGGGCAAGGGTCGAGACATTGGAACAGACGAGAAGAAGGTCGGTGCCGAGCTCCTGCATGACGTCGAACTTGCGCTCGGCACGATCGAAGGTGCGCTGACGGTGCGATGGCGGCATGCCTTCAAAGTCTCGGAAGGGCTGGAAGAGGCTGATGTCGAGCCCGTGGTCGCGGACCATCCGGCCGACATCGGCAGGACTACCATCGAATGCGAGGAAGTCGTTCTCGAAGATCTCCACGGCGTCGAAGCCGGCCGTGGAGATCGCCGCGAGCTTCTCGGGCAGTTCGCCGCTGATCGAGACGGTCGCAATCGAGGTCTTCATCGCTCCCTCCGATGAACGAACCAGTTCGTACATAACGGATAGAGTCTGGTCTGGTTGCGGTCAAGACAAAGACTGCGGCCTATCCCGCCGGCAATCTGTCCGGGCGGACGATGTGGCGAAGCACCATGTCCACCGCGTTGCGCTTCAGCGAGGCCTGCGACTTCGCCGCGGTAAGGTCGCGGCCGAATAGTCGCGAAAAGGTAGCGCGATTGGAAACATTGAAAAAGCAGAGGGCGCTGACAAGCCAGTGCAGTTCCACGGGATCGAGGCCGCTGCGGAACAGACCTTCCTCCACGCCGCGCTCATAGATGGCGCGGATCGTCGCGATGGCAGTGACGTTGAGCTGGCGGATGACCTGCGATTTTTCCAGATACTGGGCATGGTGAATATTCTCGATCATCACCATGCGGATGAAATCCTCATGCTTGTGGTGGTGATCGAAGGTGAATTCCACAAGTCGGCGCAAGGCGTCGAGCGGAGAAAGTCCGTCGACGTCCAGTTTTGCCTCGCCCTCGCGGACCTTGCGATACGCATTCTCGAGCACGGCGAGATAGAGGCCCTCCTTGTCGCCGAAATAATAGTAGATCATGCGTTTCGAGGCCCGGGTGCGTGCCGCAATCTCATCGATCCGGGCGCCCGACAGGCCATTGCGCGCAAATTCGGCCGAAGCCACTTCGATGATGTCGAGCCGTGTACCTTCCGGATCCTGGGTGCGGCCGCCACTCTGCAACTCGGATTTCGCCGCCTTGGGCCGCATGGACTGTATTCCCCGTCTCCCCGGCTGGGGAGATTGACTAAACTAACCAGTTCGTACATCAATTTTGCGTACGTGACCCGATCATTATCGCCGGGCGATGCCGAATGACAAGGGCATGGCATCTGGACGAAGCCTTTCCCTGATTTGGGATCGGCAAGGGGTCCCGACCCTGGAGCGGTTGCTGGAGACAAACGTGAATTCAGCCGTCGACGGCGCCCGGAAATTGCTGAACGAACTCATTGATTCGCGCCGGAACGATCCTGCTTCGAGTGCCAGGCCATCCGTTCTGGTAGGCCTGCTGGGACGCGGAATCCGTGCCTCGAGGACGCCGCGCATGCATGAGCTGGAAGGCGCTCGCCTCGGCCTGGACTATACCTATATCCTCATCGATTTCGATGCGCTGGGCCTCGCCGACCACGACCTTGGCAGCATGATCGACGCAGCCGAGGCGCTTGGTTTTGCCGGCTTGAACGTCACGCATCCCTTCAAGCAGGGAGTCCTTGAACTGGTGGACGAGCTTGCGCCGGAGGCGAACAGCATTGGCGCTGTCAATACGGTGGTGCTGGCCGGCGGGCGCCGGTTCGGCCACAACACGGACAGCTGGGGCTTTGCCGAAAGCTTTCGCGAGGGCCTCGCAGGGGTGCCGATGCACGGGATCGTGCAGTTCGGTGCGGGCGGCGCTGGCGCCGCGGTCGGCCATGCGCTCCTTTCCCT
>CAYLGY010000151.1:0-3379 GCA_964383325.1 uncultured Rhizobiaceae bacterium | reverse complement strand
GCTGGCGCATGATCTTGTCCGGAAAGCGGTAGCCACTTTCCGGGATCATGCGCTAATCACTCGCCCAGCGCCGCCTCGTAGCTTTCCGAAAGTTCCAGCCAGACCTCCTCGGACCGGGCGAGTTCGGCCACCAGTTCCGATCGGCTGCGGGCCAGCCGGCCAGCCCGATCCGGATCGGTTGCATAAAGAGCCGGGTCAGCGAGCCTTGAATCGATCTCCTCGATCCGCGCGCGAATCTTCTCCATCAACTTTTCGGAATCCTTGATCTTTCTTGCCAGCGGCTGCAGCGATTGCCGCCGGGCCGCCCGGTCGCGGCGCTGGTCGGTCTTGCCGCGTTTGTCGCCTGGCTCGGCGGAATTCCTGCGCGCCTCGCCGGTCACCAGACGCCGGTATTCGTCGAGGTCGGCGTCGAATGGGCGCACCGTGCCGTCCGCGACGAGCCACAATCGCTCGGCCGTGGCGTCGATCAGGTGCCGGTCATGCGAGATCAGCACCACAGCCCCGGAAAATTCGTTCAGTGCTTCGATCAGCAAGGCGCGGCTGTCAATGTCGAGATGGTTGGTCGGCTCGTCGAGAATGATGAGATTGGCACCGCCGAAGGTGGCAAGTCCCATCAGGAGCCGCGCCTTCTCGCCACCGGAGAGATCCTTCGCGGCCGTATCCATCTTCTCCGTCGCGAGGCCCATTTGCGCCACCCGCGCCCGCACCCGCGCCTCGCCGGCATCCGGCATCAGCCTGCGGACATGCTGCACAGCCGAATCCTGCGGTACGAGATCGTCCATCTGGTGCTGGGCGAAGAATGCAGTGACAAGGCCCGGTGCCCGCGTGATCTCGCCCTGGTCGGCATCGAGACGGCCGGCGATTAGCTTCGCGAAGGTGGATTTTCCATTGCCATTGGCGCCCAGCAGGGCGATGCGATCGTCAGCATCGATGCGCAGGTCGAGCCGCGACAGAACCGGCTTGCCCGGCACATAGCCAGCCTCGACGCCGCGAAGGGCGATGATCGGCGAGGCAACCGGCTTCGGCGCCGGGGGGAAGCGGATCGGCATCACTTCCTCGCGGATGGCGGCCGCGACAGGCTTCATGCGCTCCAGCGCCTTCAGCCGCGATTGCGCCTGGCGCGCCTTCGACGCCTTGGCCCGGAAGCGTTCGACGAAGGATTCCATATGCTTGCGCGCCGCTTCCTGGCGCGTGCGGGCGCGCTCGGCAACGAGCGCCTGCTCGGCATGCTGGCGTTCGAACTGATCATAGCCGCCGCGCCAGAAGGTCAGCTTCTTCTGTTCCAGATGCACGATCGAGGACACGGCCCGATTGAGCAGATCGCGATCATGGCTGATGAGGAGCACGGTGTGCGGGTAATGGGCCAGATAGTTTTCGAGCCAGAGCGTGCCTTCGAGGTCGAGATAGTTGGTCGGCTCGTCGAGCAGCAACAGATCAGGCTGCGAGAAAAGCACGGCGGCAAGCGCCACCCGCATGCGCCAGCCGCCCGAGAATGAGGAGGCAGGCCGCTTCTGCGCCTCCTCGTCAAAGCCAAGCCCCGCAAGAATGGTCGCGGCGCGCGCTTCTGCCGAGTGCGCGTCGATGTCGGCCAGCCGGACATGGATTTCAGCTATGCGATGGGGATCGGTGGCCGTTCGTTCCTCCTCCAGTAGTGCGGCGCGCTCCGTGTCCGCCCGCAGCACGATGTCGATCAGCGGCGCCCGGCGCCTCCTGTGCGACCTGCCCGATGCGAGTGTTCCTGGGAAAGGAAATGGAGCCGGTCTCCGCCGGCACATCGCCAGTGATGGCGCGAAACAGTGTCGTCTTGCCCGTGCCGTTGCGCCCGACCAGGCCGGCCTTGGCCCCCGCGGGCAAGGTCAGCGAGGCATGGTCCAGAAGGAGCCGTCCGGCAATGCGCAGCGAGAGATTGTCGATGATCAGCATGGCGGGCGTTAATGGCCGAGCGCAGCGGCGAAGGCAAGCCAAGACCGGAACACCGGCTCGAAAAGGGCCGACGTCCGGGGCTTACGCGAAGGCCCGCCCTTCCTCGGTGCGCTGAAAATAGATCAGGTCGAGCGGCACCGACGGCTTTCCCAGGATGGTGAGGATTGAGTGCGCCTGGCCGCGGTGATGGGTCTGGTGATTGAAAAGGTGCGCCAGCGCCGGCGCGAGCCTTTGCGACACGGTGCGCATGTCGGTCACGGTCATGTAGGTAAACCGGCCGGCCAGAGCCTCCTCGTCGAGGCTGGCCACCCATTCCACAATGCGCTCGTCTTCTGCCTCACGCGAGACACGAAGGGGACCGAGCCCACGATGGATGATGGCGTCCAGCGCCTTAGGAGCGTCTCCTTCACCGGTAAACCGCTTCATCCAGATGCGGTCCGTGACCAGAAGATGGTTTAGCGTTCCCATCAGCGAACCGAAGACCGTCCCTACGGGCCGGCTGAATTCCTCGTCGGTAAGTTCAAGCGCGGCATCGTAGATCCGGGCGTTGGCCCAGCGATTGTAGGCCGCAAACATCATGAAATGCTGCTTCATCGGCTTCCCCCGAAAGCCCGGTCAGTTCCAGCGGTACACAATGGAACTAGGCGGATCGTCCCGATTTGTAAACGCTGACGCCGAGTTCGCGAATCTTCTTGCGCAGCGTGTTGCGGTTCAACCCCAGGAGCTCAGCGGCCTTGATCTGATTTCCACGGGTTGCGGTCAGGGACGCGAGCATGAGCGGATATTCCACCTCGGCCAGAATGCGTTGATACAGGCCCGCCGGCGGCAGATCCTTGCCGTAGGAAGAGAAGTAGCGCTGCAGGTAGTGCTCCACTGCCTGGCCTATGGAAAATTCGTCTGGAAGCAAGCCTTCTTCCGCGGAGGAAGGCAGCCTTTCGCCCGCTTTCAGTTCAGCCTGGACTATTTCGGCTGAAATTTCGTCCTGCGGATAGAGTGCGGCAAGCCGGCGCACCAGATTTTCGAGCTCGCGGACATTGCCGGGCCACGAATAGCGCTTCATCAGTTCCAGCCCGGCCGGCACAATGCGCTTGTGCGGCAATCCCTGTTTCTCGCCCTGCCTGAAGAAATGCCGCACAAGATCGGGAACGTCCTCGGCGCGCTCGCGCAGCGGCGGCAGGCGCAACGGCACGACATTGAGCCGGTAAAAGAGGTCTTCGCGGAACAGCCCCTGGTTTATGAGCGTGCGCAGATCCTTGTTGGTAGCCGCAACGATGCGAACGTCTGTGCGGATCGGCGTTCGGCCGCCCACGGTAGTGTACTCGCCCTGCTGCAACACCCGCAGCAGCCGCGTCTGCGCTTCCATCGGCATGTCGCCGATCTCGTCGAGGAAAAGCGTGCCGCCTTCGGCCTGCTCGAAGCGTCCGCTCGAACGATGCTGGGCGCCCGTGAAAGCACC
>CAYLGY010000150.1:0-3437 GCA_964383325.1 uncultured Rhizobiaceae bacterium | reverse complement strand
GGTGTGCCTCTTTGTTGGTGCCGGTGGGTGGAATACCGGCAGACACCAGAAAGGCCCGCACCGTCGTTGCTTCAAGATGTCCTCGCATTTCCGGTTGGCCAGAATTGCGACCGGAGGGGTTAGCTCCGGGTACCTTACCGGTTTCCTCACCATGAAAGAGGTCCGGCGGACACCCACAGGCACGTGCGACTTTGGGCGAGTCGCGATATAGGGTCATTTCAGTTACGGATCAATGACGATCTGGACAGGGGCCGAAAAATTCCGCATGCCGAAGGCACGTGCAGCAGGGAGCAGGCAGCAGGGAGAGGAATCGCATGGACATGCTTGCCCGCATGCGGGCCTTCATCGAGGTGGTTGACGCGGAAGGATTTTCCTCCGCATCCCGCAAGGTCGGTCGCTCCAAGGCGTTGTTGTCCAAATATGTTCGGGAACTGGAGGACAATCTCGGCGCCCTGCTGCTGAACCGCACGACGCGCCAGTTCTCGCTGACCGAGGCCGGCCATGCCTTCTATCGCCGCGCCGTCGAGATCGTGCGCGATGTCGATGATCTTGCCGAATCGGTACGTGATTCGAGCGGCGAGGTGCGCGGGCGAATCAAGATCACCGCCTCGCGAAGCTTTGCCGACGCGCCGATCGGCCAGTCGCTGATCGATTTTGCCCGCGACCATCCGGAGACGGTGCTCGACATTCACCTCGACGACCGGATCCTCGATCTGGTCGAGGAGGGGTTCGATCTCGCGGTGCGGATCTCGCGCCTCGAAAGCTCGTCGCTTATTGCCCGCAGGCTGCATGATTTCGGCTTGCGGCTCGTCGCCTCGCCGGAGCTGATCGAAAGGCTGGGACGGCCGGAAGTGCCGGAGGACATGGCGCGGCTGCCCTGCATCATCGATACGAACGGGCGCTGGCACAGGAGCTGGCCGTTCCGGGGCCACGATGGGAGCGAACTGCCGGTCGCCGTCGCGGGCCCGATTCTCGTCAACAGCCCCATCGCCGCAAGATCGGCGGCGCTGAGCGGTCTCGGCTATGCCATCATCCCGGATTTCGTCATCGAGGAAGAGCTTGCGCAAGGCCGGCTGGTCTCGCTCCTGCCGGAATATCTGCCCCGCGATGGCGGTATTTTCGCCGTCTATCCGCATCGTCGCTACCTGCCCCGCAAGGTCCGTGCCATGGTGGATTATCTGGCGCAATGGTTCCGTGACCATGGGCGCGACGGGGCGGTGTCCTGAGCGATGTCCCAATTTCGCCCGGATTGTGCGACAGGCCCCGGTCAGGGTCGGAAGGTCGGAGGCAGCATGGTTCGTGCATGGATTGCAATGGGTGCGTCGCTGCTTGCGGCGATCGGGAGTGCCGGCCCGGCCTGTGCCCATCCGCATGTCTTTGCCGAGGCAAGGCTGGACGTGATCGTCGCGCCGGGCGAAACGGTGGAGGCCTTGCGGCATCTCTGGCGATTCGACGATCTTTTCTCCTCGACGGTGCTGGTCGAGTTCGACCAGAATGGCGATCTTGAGCTCGATGCCGGAGAGCTGGAGGAAGTCGCCGGGATCATCCATGAATCGCTGGCCGATTTCGACTATTTCCAGTTCGTCTCCGTCGATGGCCGGGATGTCGCTATGGCGGCGCCGGAGCGATTGATCGCCGACATGCAGGACGGCCAGCTGATCGTCCTGTTCGAGAGCCGCCCGCGCGAGCGCCTGCCGCTTGCCGGAAAACTTGCTTTCGGCATCTATGATCCGACCTTCTACACCGCGATTGACTTCACGGAGGACGAGATGATGGCTGTCGAGAACCTGCCGGTACGGTGCGGTCGCGCTGTCGTGCGGCCCGACCCGGATGAAGCGATTGCCCAGAACCAGCAATCGCTGACCGAGGCGTTCTTCGATCCTGGTGACAACAATGATCTCAGCAAGATCTTCGCAACCCGGCTGGAAGTGACATGTGCGGATCCCTGATGCGGTCGCGCGCGGCAATTGCCCTGCCGCTCGCTGCCCTGTCGGTCATTCTTCTCCCGGCCGCAATGGCCGCCGCCAATCCGCTCGGCATCGGCGCGGGCGAGGCGGCCCTGCCGGCCACGGGATTCCTGTCCGGGCTGATGGCGTGGATCAATGCCATGCAGCAGGATTTCTACCGCGCACTGACCGGCGCGCTCCGCTCGCTGCGCGAGGGCGAGGGCGGACTTCCAGTCCTGGTCGGCCTGTCCTTCGCCTATGGGGTCTTCCATGCTGCCGGGCCCGGCCACGGCAAGGCGGTGATCTCCTCCTACATGCTCGCCAATGAGGTTGCGCTGCGGCGAGGCATTCTCCTTTCCTTCCTGTCCGCATTCCTGCAGGGGCTGGTCGCCATCGCGCTGATCGGCGCGCTGTTTCTCTTCCTGAAGGGCAGTTCCGTCTCGATGCGCGATGCGGGCCAGTTCCTGGAGCGAACCAGCTATGCGCTCGTGGCGGCGTTCGGCGCCTTTCTGCTGTGGCGGAAATTGCGCGAATTGCGGCCAGCCGCCCGGCCGGCAAGCCTGTCGGCGGCACAGGCGAGGGTCCATGGCCATGCCCATCATGGTCCGGGCGCGAGCTGTTCGGCCTGCGGCCATTCCCATGCGCCCGACCCGCGCCTGCTCGAAGGCGCGCGAATGGATCTGCGCTCGGCATGCACCGCGGTTGCCGCGGTGGGCATCCGTCCCTGCTCGGGCGCGCTGGTCGTCCTGACCTTCGCCTTTCTCAATCAGCTTTGGGCAGGAGGCATATTGTCCGTCCTTGCCATGTCGCTCGGCACGGCGATCACCGTTTCGACACTGGCGACGCTGGCGGTGACGGCCAAGAATCTCGCCACGGGCCTTGCAGGTTCAGGCATGGCGGGCCGAGGCATTCATCATGCGATCGAGATTGGTGGCGCGCTGATGGTGCTCGCATTGGGCTTGCTTCTTCTGGCCGCCAGCCTGTAAATCCCGTCCGGGAATCAACTCGCGACAGGGGGAGAGCGGTATTGAGTGTCCCGATCGTGCGAAGCCGCGCACAATTGCGTAGCATCCTTGCCGGCTGGCGCGGCGCGGGCGAGACGCTGGCGCTGATCCCGACCATGGGCGCGCTGCATGAAGGGCATCTCAGCCTGGTCCGTGCAGGCCTTGCCGCCGCAGACCGGATCGTCGTCAGCCTGTTCGTCAATCCACGGCAGTTCGACAATCCGGACGATCTCGCCGCCTATCCGAGAACCGAGGAAGAGGATGCGGCCCTCCTCGCACCGCTGGGCGTCGACCTGCTCTATGCGCCGGGCGCCGGGGAGATGTATCCGGATGGCTTTGCAACCACGGTATCGGTCAGCGGGTTGGGGGAGGTGCTGTGCGGCGCGCACCGGCCCGGCCATTTCGACGGAGTGGCGACGGTGGTCGCCAAGCTCTTTCTCCAGACCGGCGCCGATCTCGCCTTCTTCGGCGAGAAGGATTTCCAGCA
>CAYLGY010000149.1:0-3481 GCA_964383325.1 uncultured Rhizobiaceae bacterium | reverse complement strand
GGAAAGACATGATCCCGGAAAGTGGTTTCCGCTTTCCGGACAAGATCATGCGGCAGCAGGAAAGACATGATCCCGGAAAGTGGTTTCCGCTTTCCGGACAAGATCATGCGGCACGAAAAGAGCCATGATCCCGGCGTCATGATCCAATAAAATGCATTGCTAATATAACTGAACCGATCCGGGGCGGGAGTTCTCAGGACGGATGCGGGCAACTCAATGTGACACGCCTGTGCCGAATGTTACTTTGGATCTGACGAGGCCATGATAGCGTTCTTCCCTGAAAAGCATGAATCCCGGATCTTCGAACCTGCATGGCCGATCCGCGGCGATTTCACTGGAAGCGCATCGCGCGACCTCCAGTGCGGTAGCCGTGGCGCCGGCTCCACCCGACGCGCTGCCTGGCGGGGCGCTGCGGTTTGCCTTGCGTGAGAGACTTCGCCAGAATATCTGCCGGACGAGCCAAGACAATTATCTCACACGACAGGATCTGCGCATATGAAGATCGCAATGATCGGCACTGGCTATGTCGGGCTGGTTTCCGGTGTCTGCCTTTCGGATTTCGGCCATGAAGTGGTCTGTGTCGACCGCATGCCGGAGAAGATCGACAGTTTGAACCAGGGGCGCGTGCCGATCTACGAGCCGGGGCTGGAAGCGGTGCTGAAGCGCAATGTCGCGGCGGGGCGGCTCGGTTTCACCACGGATCTCGCCGCGGGCATCCGCGATGCGAGCGCCATCTTCATTGCCGTCGGGACGCCGGCGCGCCGGGGCGATGGCCATGCCGACCTCACCCATGTCTATGCCGCGGCCGAGGAGATCGGCAGCCGCCTCTCCGGGCCTGCGGTCATCGTGACGAAATCGACCGTGCCTGTCGGCACCAATCGCAAGGTGGCGCAGATCATCCGGGCTGCCAGGCCGGACGCCGATTTCGACATTGCATCCAATCCGGAATTTCTGCGGGAAGGTGCGGCGATCGACGATTTCATGAAGCCCGACCGCGTTGTGGTCGGCGTCGAGAGCGAACGCGCCCGCGAGGTGATGGCCGCGGTCTACCGGCCGCTCTATCTACGGGATTTCCCGATCGTCTATTGCAGCCTCGAAACGGCGGAAATGATCAAATATGCCGCCAATGCGCTGCTTGCCACCAAGGTCAGCTTCATCAACGAGATTGCCGCGCTGTGCGAGCGCGTGGGCGCCGATGTGAAGGATGTCGCGCGCGGTATCGGCCTCGATGGGCGGATCGGGGCGAAATTCCTGCATGCCGGTCCCGGATTCGGCGGCTCGTGCTTTCCCAAGGATACGTCGGCTTTGGTGAGGATCGGTCAGGAGCATGGGGTGCCGCAGCGCATCACCGAGACCGTCATCGCGGTCAACGAGTCGGTCAAGCAGCGCATGATCGGCAAGATCGTCGATCTTTGCGACGGCTCGGTGGAGGGCAGGACGATCGCGGTTTTCGGCGTGACCTTCAAGCCGGAGACGGACGACATGCGCGAGGCGCCTTCGCTGACCATCCTGCCGGCACTGGCGGCCGCAGGGGCCCGGTTGCGGGTCGTCGATCCGCAGGGACGGCGCGAGGGGGAGGCGCTGTTGCCCGGCGTCGAATGGCAGGCCGATCCCTATGAGGCCGCCCGCGGCGCCGATGCCGTGGTCATCCTGACCGAATGGAACCAGTTCCGGGCGCTGCATCTCGACCGGCTCGCCGCCGTCATGGCCGTGCCGCGCCTGGCCGATCTTCGCAACATCTATGATGGCGCCGCCGCCCGGGAAGCCGGCTTCGTCGCCTATACGGGAGTGGGCCGCAATTAGCCTCTCCCGCCAGGCAGGGCGCGCGGACGCGCCGGCCGATGCGCCGGCCGCAGAATGGCGCCAATGGAAATGACGGGAAAATGACAGATGGAACCGCGAGCGTGAACCGTGCCGGACCGGATGGCGGACCGGCGCAGGAGGCTGGTGCGCAACTGACGCTGGCCAGTGCCCTGCGCAGGCTTTTCGGCCGCCTGTCGCCGGCGCGCCGGCGGGCGCTCGTGCCCCTGATGGCGCTGATGCTGGCCGGTGCCGTTGCGGAAGTCGCGACCATCGGCGCCCTGCTGCCGCTCCTGGCCGTGATCTCCGATCCCTCCGGCTCGCAGATGCTGACCGTGCTGGCCCCCGCGCTGGACTGGCTCGGCATTGACGGGCACGGCGAGGCGATCCTCATGCTCACCGGCGTCTTCGCGCTGGCGGCGATCCTTGCGACCGCGCTCCGCCTGCTGCTGCTCTGGGCAAGCAACAGCTTCATCTACGGCCTGTCCTACGAGCTGGGCGTGCGCCTCTACCGCAACGTGCTGCACGAGCCTTACCTCTTTCATTCCCGGCACAATACCAGCGACATCATCGCGGCGGTCAACAAGGTGCAGCTGGTGACCAACCATGTCCTGACGCCGGTGATCAACGCGGCCGTCGCCGTGGTGATCTCCCTGTTCATCATTGCCGGGCTGGTTGCGGTCGATCCGGCCGTCGCCCTGATCGCCGGTGCCGGCTTCGCCGTCATCTACCTTGCCTCCTCCGTGCTCACCCGGGTGCGGCTGCGCCGGAACAGCGGCATCATCGCCACCTCGCAGGGCAAGCGGGTGCAGGCCATGCAGGAAGGGCTCGGCGGCATTCGCGACGTGCTCATCGACCAGTCGCAGGGCGTGTTCCTCGACAGTTTCGAGCAGGCGGAAGCCGGCTTCCGCGACGCGCGGGTCCGCAATGCCTTCCTCGCCGGCGCGCCGCGCTTCCTCGTGGAGGGCGCGGGCATGATCCTCATCGCCTTCGTGGCTGTCGGCGTCAGCTCGCGTCCCGGCGGCCTTACCGAGGCCATCCCCGTCCTCGGTGCGCTGGCGCTCGGCGCGCAGCGCATCCTGCCGCTGATCCAGCAGATCTATTTCGGCTGGGCCCAGTCCATGGGCAACCGGCAGGTGCTGTTCGATGTCGTCGAGCTGCTCGACCGGCCCGATCGCGAACCGGAGGTCGGCGCGGCGGCGCTGCCCTTCGAACGCGAGATCCGCTTCGAGAATGTGTCCTTCTCCTACTCCTCGGACCGGTCCGTGGCGCTGCGCGATCTCGACCTGAGCATCGCCAGGGGCATGCGCATCGGCATTGCCGGCAAGACCGGCAGCGGCAAGTCCACGCTGATGGATCTCCTGCTCGGGCTGCTGGAGCCATCCACGGGCCGGATCCTGGTCGACGGCGTTCCGCTCACGGACGCGAACCGGTCCGCCTGGCAGCGCAACATCGCCCATGTGCCGCAGGCGATCTATCTCGCCGATGCGAGCATTGCCGAGAACATCGCCTTCGGCGTGCCCCGGGACGAGATCGACCAGGAGCGCGTCCGACGCGCCGCCGAACAGGCCGAGCTGGCCGAAGTCATCGCCGCCCTGCCGCAGGGCTATTCGACGCAGGTCGGCGAACGCGGCATCCAGCTCTCCGGCGGCCAGCGCCAGCGCGTCGGCATTGCGCGCGC
>CAYLGY010000148.1:0-3591 GCA_964383325.1 uncultured Rhizobiaceae bacterium | reverse complement strand
CACAAAGGCAGGCTGCGCGGCCTCGTCAAGCCAGCTGCTTTGTCCTATAGCAGTCATGGCAAGGAAAGAGGGAGTCCGGCGCATGCAGGGTGTTACCGTCATCGATCATCCATTGGTCCAGCACAAGCTCGGCATCATGCGCGACAAGCATACTTCGACGGCGAGTTTCCGGCGCCTCTTGCGCGAGATCTCGCTCTTGCTCTGCTATGAGGTGACGAGAGATCTCGAACTGACGACGCATCGGATCGAAACCCCGCTCCAGGAAATGGACGCACCTGTTCTTTCGGGCAAGAAGCTCGTCTTCGCGCCCATCCTGCGTGCCGGGGTCGGCTTGCTCGAAGGCATGCTCGATCTCGTGCCGCCAGCCCGCGTCGCCCATCTCGGTATTTACCGCGACCACGAAACGCTGGAGGCGGTCGAATATTTCTTCAAGGCGCCGGCAGATCTCGGCGACCGTCTAGTCATTGTCGTTGATCCGATGCTTGCAACTGCGAACTCAGCAATCGCGGCCATTTCCAAGCTGAAGGAGCGCGGTGCGGCCAATCTGCGCTTTCTCTGCCTGCTGGCAGCTCCCGAAGGCATCGCCCGTTTCACTGATGCGCACCCGGACGTGCCGATCTTTACCGCCGCAATTGACGAAAGGCTCGATGAGCGTGGCTATATCGTACCCGGCCTCGGCGATGCCGGCGATCGGATGTATGGCACGAAATGATGCGGGCCTCATGACCGGCCTGCGACGGCCGGGCGTCAAAGCCTGCATCCGGTTATTGCCTTTGCACCTGCAACGGCGTCTTTCCCACGGGCCCACGATCCGATGCATTGGACGCGCATGCCGGAATTGCATCAGGGCCTTCGGGGCCTGTGGCCAGCGCATTGAGAGGCGAGTTCCCGAAACCGCCACCCTTCTGGTTCCGGGACTACATTAGTCGGGAGCCGCTTGCTGCGACCATGTTTATCGTGCACGGACCTCCCTCGGGAACGGAGACCTCCGTTCCCGCCGCTGGTTTTCCTCGCGTTCCGAATTCTCGCTCCTGACGGATCTGTCGTCGGGAACGACGGAGCGGACGTCCCTGTCCACGGATTTGTCATCCGGCTCCTCGTCCTGCTCCTTCGACTCATCCGTTTCTTCTTCCTCCGGGGGAGGAGCCAAGATTTCTTCAATCAACGCATTGAAGCCCCGGTAGAAATCCATCGGATGCAGATTCTTTCCTTCCTCGTCGCGACCCGCCAGACTACGAAAATAACCTTCCAGAAATTCCCCATGCTCCTCATCGGACAGGCTTGCAAAAGGACCGGATTTTCTCACCCACAGATCAAATCCATTCTGGCTCTTTTCATTATTGGCGAAAATCCCCCATTCGTCTCCTGACCCCATGGCTTCCACATAGTTGAAGTTTCGATCGCGCTTGTTGTCCGTGAAAAGGATTGGCAAGCCGTCCTGCACGAGTAGCAGCAAATATTTGTCGTTCTGCTGATCATAGAACCTCTGGCAGACGATCTTTCCTTCATACAGATCCTTGCAGTCGATGTGTCGGCCGATTCGATCTTTCAGGGAATGCTGATCAGGGATACGGGTAAATTCCCTATGCTCAGGAGTTGAATTGAATCTCAACCTCAGTTTTTCTTCCTCGGGATCGCTAATGATATTATGCCTGTAAAAATTGTTTCCTTCGGCAACCAGCGTGGATGCGGTCTTCCTGTCCACATTCAGGAACCGCACATCCGAGAAAGGAACGACCTTGTCCCGCCTCAGGGACCACTTTGATTTCAGAAGCCGTGGAATATCCTTTGCAGACTCAACGATAATTGGCATCTTCTTTTGCTGGTTTACGGATGAATCGGTGATAAATACAAGATCATTCGGATCGTAATCCCACATACGCCTGAAATATTCCTGCCATTGCTGCTCATAATCCGCAAGCCGTTCTGCATTCCTGTCGACCTTGCCATCTTCCGGCGCCTTCTGGTCAATATCTTCGACGTCTTCCTGCTGGTGCTGCACCGGAACCTCATCCTTGACCTCCTGGGGCAGAGGATCCTCCTCCAGAATCTCCAGACCGGTGGTCTCCCATCCCTCGATCGGCAATTCGGGATCCGGGTCCCCTTCGATTCCGAAGCCGGTATCGGTGTCCATCAAACCCTCGATCATGAACGCGGTATCGAAACCGCCCTCCCGATCGGGCTCGGTATCCATGCCCTCGGTTTCGAAAAAATCCAGGCCAGTGTTCGTCCCTTCCGGTCCCGGCGCCATCTCCTCCTCCCCGTGCATCGGGTGCGTATCGACAGTTGGGGGCGGCGGACTCACGATCGGCCTTTCGATCCAGTCGTTCGGACAATGCATCAGCAGTACGGAGACGAATTGGGAGGACGTTCGCTGTTCCAGTTCCTTGACGGTCGGGCGCTGGACGTCGTCGCCGGTATTCCTCGGCAGGACAAAATCGGCAACAGCCTTGCCAATCTGGTTTCGCTCTTTGGGGCCCATGCCGCTATACAGCTGATGGATTTTCGCGCCGGCCATCTTGCGAAGCATCGCGTCGGGTGAGATAGCGGCGCGCAGCAGGAGATCCAGTGCCTTCTGTCGCTCCTCGCCCGAGCCCGTCAGCAGGATTTCTCCAAGCGCCATGATGCAGCGCATTGCCTCGCCACTCTCGGGTTTGGGGGAGGCGAGCAATTGCACGACCTTGGCATAGATTGACGCAGGATCGACGGGCTGATTCGGAACGTACTGGGAATCCAAGTGCCCGAACGGCGGGACAAATGTCATGTGCAAACCTTCCTCGAGAACGAAGGAAACCGCTTCGTCCCGGAAAGGTACAATCTTGCCGGCCTAACCGCTGTGCCATCCGGCACATTCCAGCGCGCTCTCCAGAGCTTCGTCCAGTTTGTGCGTTTCAGGTAAAAAGGGCTCCGGAACATCTGGCCCGGAAAGCGGACTTCGCCCTCGGCAAGTCATGCGCGAACATGGAGCGACATCCTGAAGTCCGCTGGTCGCAGCGGATCCAGCCGAGTTCAGGCCATGCCGAGCGCAGCCTTGTAAAGCTCGATCATCGCCTCTTCTTCCTCGCGCTCGGCCTTGTCCTTCTTGCGCAGCCGAATGATGGCGCGCATGGCCTTGATGTCGAAGCCACGGCCCTTGGCCTCGGCGAACACATCCTTGATGTCGTCCTGAAGCGTCGCCTTCTCTTCCTCGAGCCGCTCGATTCGCTCGATGAATTGCCGCAATTCGGCGGACGCAACGGTTTCCGAAGTCAAGCTTTCTTCCGACAAGGCTGATTCTCTCCGCTATCTGGCCGGACGTTCGATGCACCAGCCGCTCCATGTCGTCAAGTCACAACCGATTAAGGACGGGCGGTCCGGCATTCCCTCTTGGCAAGCGCCACGCAATTGAGTAGATCAACGCCGCAGCATGGTGAGGTGGCCGAGTGGTTGAAGGCGCACGCCTGGAACGCGTGTATAGGGGAAACTCTATCGAGGGTTCGAATCCCTCTCTCACCGCCATTATCCGATTGCAAACTCCCGACAGCCCGATTTGAGCACCGAAATTCCTTTTGATTTCAAAGGGGGTTAGCGGTTTCGACCGAACCTCTGAGA
>CAYLGY010000147.1:0-3642 GCA_964383325.1 uncultured Rhizobiaceae bacterium | reverse complement strand
CGGTTCACCTTGCGGTTGAGAATGACCTTTGGCGCGTGACGTTCGAGGATGGCGCGAAAGCCGTGCTCCGCATCGCGCATCCGGAGATGGAAGCGGAATTCGACCGCGCGGCCATGATCGCAGGCACGATTTCCGCGGCAAAGGCAGGCGTTGGCCCGAAGGTCCTGGCGCAGGACGCCTCGCTGGGAGCGCTGCTGCTGGAGCATCTCGGGGATGGCTGGCGCATGGCGACCATGTGGGATCTCCATGATCCCGGCACGCGCCGCGCCGTGCGGACGGCAATGACACGGCTGCATGCGTCGGCTCCGGTCCCGCATCGATTCGAGCCGTTGCCGCGCCTCCGCGATGTAGGCGAAAGGGCAAAAGCGGCTGGAACGCCATTGCCGGATGATTTCGAATGGCTCAGGGACGGCGCGGAGCAGGTGGGCGAGGCAGTAGCGGCTCGTCCGGCTGCGTCGGTCCTCTGCCGCAATGACGGGGCAAGCTCCAACATCATGCTCCATCCGGATGGCGGCGTGCGCTTGCTGGATTTCGACCAGGCAGGCATGAACGACCCCGCCTATGATCTCGGCGTCCTGATGGCCGAAGGCGCGGTATTCGAAGATGAAGCGCTGGCGTGGCTGGAAGAGGAAGAAGACGAGAAGGGCAAGCGGCGATTGCTCTGCCGCGCGCAATTGCTGGGCGCCGTAGACGATTTGCTCTGGGCGACGCGCGCTGCGCTGCATGCACAGGTTTCGCAGCGAACGCATCTGGAATTCCGCAAATATTCGGAATGGCGATTCATGCGCGCGCGCCGGACGCTGGCGGACCGACGGTTCGAGTGGATGCTGCGCATGACGGATGGGAGAGTGACATGAACGCCAGGGCCATGGGGAGCGCCACGACCCCTCTGGAGGAAGCGCTGGAACTGGCGCTGGGACGCGCGCCCATGTTTGCGGGCCGCTCCCTGCGCTACGCGCCGGTTCATGGCGGGATCAGCAACTCGAACTTCCGCGTTTTTGTCGAAGGGGAAGAGCAAAGCTATTTCGTGAAGATACCGGGCGCGGGCACGGAAATGTTCATCGATCGTGCCGCGGCTTTCGATGCGAGCCGGAAGGCGGCGGCCGTAGGGCTCGGGCCAAGGCTGTATGACGATCTCTTTGAGGAGGGGATCGAGATCAACGAGTATCTTCCCGACCGACGCCCCTGCACGAACAGCGATTTCGGGATCCGCGAGCGCCGGCTGGCGGCGATTGATGCCTATCGCAAGATGCACCGCATCGAATCCTTGCAATTGACGAAGACCGTGTTCGACATGATCGACGAGCACAAGCGCCAGATCGAGGAACTCGGCGGATGGTTGCCACCCGATCATGAATGGCTTCTGCGCCAGTATCGCCTCGCGCGCGAAGCTCTGGAAGCGGCCGGGCTCGATCTCGTTCCGTGCTTCAACGATCCCATGGCCGGCAATTTCATGCTTGGCGATGATGGATCGATCATGCTGATTGATTTCGAATATGCTTCGATGAATGATCGTTGCTATGATCTGGGAATCTGGTTCGGCGAAATGTTCTTCACGCCCGAGCAGGAACATGAACTGATCGAGGCCTATTTCGGCGAGGTTCGGCCAGAAACGGTTTCGCGCATCCTGGTCCACAAGGCGCTTGCCGATGTGAAATGGTCGTTATGGTCCTTCGTCCAGCAGCGCGTATCCTTGCTGGATTTCGATTATTTCAAGTATGGCCAGTGGAAGTTGATGCGGCTGCGCAGCATCATCAACGCGCCTGATTGGCCCCTGCATCTGAAGCGTGTTTGAACGCATGTCCGTCACCCGCAATTGAGTTCACCGCCACCGCGCCGGCCGCCAGCCGGCGTCGAGCGCTTCGGCCTCATCGCGGAACAGGACGGGCCAGCCTGCAGATATTCAATGCAGGAGGTGGGGCGCAGACCGACAATGGCATCAAGGTAGCCGAGGTAGCGCTTCAACCTTCGCGCTGGCCAGCGATCATTTCCATGATGGCGACGCAAGCGGTGACCGTGTTCGGTCTCTGACGGAGACCCGTCCACGCATCCAATATTCTGCCAGGCCGCGATCGGGGCGGTGAGCGTGACAATCAGGACAAGGGCACAATTGCATTTGACCATCGGGCAGGAGGCCATCAATGTCCGTTCTGCAGCATTTTGTCCGCTAAGCGGACAAAATGCTGAGGGAGGTATATACGATGAGCGATGTCGTGGCACGTGGCGGATGGTTTGTCAGGAGCCCTAGACGAGTTTTTCGAAGCGTGGGACTTGCTGTCCTGACGGTTATGTCGGCAATCCTTATAACGGAAGCTTCGGCCGAATATCCGGAGCGACCGATCCGATGGATCACACCCTATGGCGCAGGTTCCTCATCGGATTTGATGCTGCGGATCCTGAGTCCGAAACTTTCCGAGATTCTCGGCCAGCAGGTCATTATTGAAAATAGGGCTGGGGGCGGGGGAAATATTGCCGCAGAGCAGGCGGCGCAGGCTGCGCCGGATGGTTACACGATTTTCCTCGGTTCCAGCGCATCGCATGGAGCCAGCCCGCATTTGCAGGCGACCCTTCCATACAAGCCTTTCGAGTCATTCGCACCGGTGAGTGGGTTGTTCTCCTACGGCTTCGTAATGGTAGTGCCGGCGGATTTTCCCGCCACTACTTCCGACGAATTTGTCGAAGCAGCGAAAGCTCAATCCGGGTCGTTGAAATATGCATCTTCTGGAAACGGAACGTCGTCCCACTTGATCGCAGCCGCTTATGGAAACCAGACCGGCTTGCAGATGGCCCATATACCGTACAATAGCGGCTCCCAGGCATACAATGAGCTGATCAATGGTACCGTGTCGTTGATGTTCTACCCGTACAATGCGCTGGAGGCTCTCGTGAAAGCCGGCCAGGTCAAACCGATCATGGTTACCGGCCCGGAACGCGAGCCGCTCCTGCCGGATACCCCGACGGCGGGTGAGTCAGGGCTTTCCGACTTTGTGTGGACGTCCTGGATGGCGGTGTACGCGCCAGCGGGCACCCCAAAAGACATAATCGACAAGCTTTATGCCTCAATTGACGACGCCCTAAAGGATGAAGGGGTGCTCGAAAAGCTTAAGACCGCGGGCGTCTCGCCGAATGTTCTCTCGCCGGAAGAACTCGATGCATTCGGCCGCGCTGAATATGAGCGCTATGGCAAAATAATAGAGGAGCTTGGTCTCAAGAATTCCAGATAATAGCCAACCATACTGTCAGGCAGACCAAGAAATAAATTCCGATATCTGCCTGGCGGTTTCCTGAAGGATTGGCAGATATTCCTTTTCGAGCGTCTTCATGTCGTTATTGTGCACGGGTGAGTTGGTATTCAGGGCTGCAACTGTTTTTCCGTCGCGATTGCGTATTGGAACGGCGATTGATCGAAGCCCCAATTCTATTTCTCGGTCACTCGACGCCCAGCCTTTCTCGCGGACAGCGCGGATTACGTGTCGTAATACCTCCGGATCGGTGATCGTGTATTGAGTCAGCTCCTCCAACTTCGTCTCCGTGAGATAGCGTTCGAACTCCTCTTCCGAGAGTGAAGAGAGAAGAACCTTTCCAAGTGAAGTAGCGTATGCCGGCCATCTGAAGCCAATCGGGATGTAGTCCTGAGTCAAC
>CAYLGY010000146.1:0-3855 GCA_964383325.1 uncultured Rhizobiaceae bacterium | reverse complement strand
CGGCGATACCAATGGTCCGGCGGCGGTGTACTCCATCCAGAAATATCTCGACTGGATGAAGGCCTATGCGCCCGCGGCCGCGCAAGGCATGACCTTCTCGGAATCCGGGCCGGTGCCGGCGCAGGGCGAAATTGCCCAGCAGATCTTCATGTACACGGCCTTTACCGCCGACATGGTCAAGGATGGCCTGCCGGTCATGAACGAGGACGGAACGCCGAAATGGCGTTTCGCTCCGTCGCCGCATGGCGTCTACTGGAAGGAAGGCATGAAGCTCGGCTACCAGGATGTGGGTTCCTGGACCCTCATGAAGTCGACGCCAGATGACCGCGCCAAGGCCGCCTGGCTCTATGCGCAATTCGTCGTGTCCAAGACAGTGGACGTGAAGAAGAGCCATGTCGGGCTGACCCTGATCCGCGAAAGCTCGATCCAGCATGAATCCTTCACCGAGCGCGCGCCCAAGCTTGGCGGCCTGATCGAGTTCTATCGCTCGCCGGCCCGCGTGCAATGGTCGCCGACCGGTACGAACGTGCCCGATTATCCGCGGCTGGCGCAGCTGTGGTGGCAGGCGATCGGCGATGCATCATCGGGCGCCAAGACCGCGCAGGAGGCGATGGATTCGCTCTGCAAGGAACAGGAAGCCGTGCTTGCGCGTCTCGAACGCGCCGGTATCCAGGGTGATATCGGCCCGAAGCTTGCCGAGGAGCATGACCTGGAATACTGGAATGCCGACGCGGTCGCGAAGGGGAATCTCGCGCCGCAACTGCCGGTGGAGAACGAGAAGGAACAGCCGATCACCGTCAATTATGACGAGCTGGTGAAGAGCTGGCAATAAATAGTCCGGAAGTGCGGGCGGGCGGGGGTTCTGGCCCCCGCCCGCTCCGTCAGTCCGCACGGGAATGCCATGAGCCGAAACATTCTTGCGATCGACCAGGGAACGACCTCGACGCGCGCCATGGTCTTCGATGCCGCCATGCAGGTGATCGCGACCGGCCAGAAGGAATTCACCCAGCATTTCCCTGCCTCCGGCTGGGTAGAGCACGATCCGGAGGAGATCTGGGAAAGCGTCCTCTGGTCGGTGCGCGAGGCGCTTGCAAAGGCGAAGCTCACCGCCGCCGACATTGCCGCCATCGGCATCACCAATCAGCGGGAAACCGTCGTGATCTGGGATCGCGCCACGGGCGAAGCCATCCATCCCGCCATTGTGTGGCAGGACCGGCGCACCGCGTCCCTTTGCGCCAGGCTCAGAAAGCAGGGCCTGGAGCCGAAATTCACGCGGCGAACGGGCCTGCTGCTTGACCCCTATTTTTCCGGCACCAAGCTCCGCTGGGTGCTCGACAAGGTTCCCGGCGCGCGCAGGCGCGCCAGCCGCGGCGAGCTCGCCGCCGGCACGATTGACAGTTTCCTGATCTGGCGCCTGACCGGCGGCCGGGTTCATGCCACCGATGCAACCAATGCGTCGCGCAGCCTGATCTATGACATCGGCGCAAATCGCTGGGATGCGGAACTGGCGGAAATCCTGCAGGTCCCGCTCGACCTCCTGCCGGAAGTGCGGGACTGCGCCGCCGATTTCGGCGTGGCCGACCGGCAGCATTTCGGCGCCGACATCCCGATCCTGGGCGTGGCGGGCGACCAGCAGGCGGCCATGATCGGCCAGGCCTGTTTCGAGCCGGGCATGATGAAATCGACCTATGGAACCGGCTGTTTTGCCGCCCTCAATACGGGCGCGCAGCAGGTACGCTCGCGCAATCGCCTGCTGACCACCATCGCCTACCGGCTGGAGGGCCGGACGACCTATGCGCTGGAGGGATCCATCTTCATCGCCGGCGCGGCTGTCCAATGGCTGCGTGACGGCGCGAGGATGATCGACAATGCGGCCGATAGCGGCGAACTGGCGGCGAGGGCCGACCCGGCGCAGGATGTCTATCTCGTGCCCGCCTTCGTCGGCCTCGGCGCTCCCTACTGGAATGCCGAGGTCCGCGGGGCGCTATTCGGCCTGACCCGCAATACCGGGCCCGCCGAATTCGCGCGCGCGGCGCTGGAATCGGTGGCTTACCAGACCCATGATCTGCTGCAGGCCATGCGCAAGGACTGGAAGGGGGATGGCAGGACCGTATTGCGCGTCGATGGAGGCATGGTCGCGTCCGACTGGACGATGCAGCAGCTTGCCAACATTCTCGACGCGCCTGTGGACCGGCCGAGGATTCTCGAAACCACGGCGCTGGGCGCGGCATGGCTTGCCGGTTCCAATGCCGGCATCTGGCCGGGTGCGCAGAGATTCGCCGAGAGCTGGGCGTTGGAGCGCCGTTTCGCGCCGCTCATGGATCGCGGCGAGCGCAAGCGCAAGCTCGCCGGCTGGCGGGATGCGATCCGGCGCGTCTTGTTGTGAGGACTTGATGAAACCTAGATATGTCCGCGTGCATCGGACCGCCGAACGGAGTATGGTTCCCCCGTTCTGAATCAGGGAGAGGGAACGGCATGGAAGCGATTCTCGCACAGCTGATTGGTGGTCTCATTGGCGGCGGCGCCAGCGGAAAGGCCATCAAGGATGCAGATCTCGGCAATGTCGGCAATCTGATCGCCGGGGCGGTCGGCGGCGTCGGCGGCGGCGCGCTGCTGAATTCGCTGGTCGGACTTGGCGGCGCGGCCGGCGGGGTGGACTTCGCCGCCCTCGCCGGACAGCTTGTCGGCGGCGGCGTGGCGGGCGCCATCGTCCAGGTGGTTGTCGGCCTCCTTGTCAACAAGGTCTTCCGCAAGACCTGACCCCGGACGGCTTCGGGCCGGCGCGAAACAGGATGCCGCCCGCGGGCGGCACCCTTCCCCCCGAACCAGCCGCCTCACCGGATCCGTGGCAGCGATTCGAACTGATGTTGCGGCACGGGCGAAGGCAGGTACCATTCCAGCGTCGTAGCCCCTGCTCCCCAGGGATTGTCAGCAGCCGGCCGCCGGCGCAGGAATGCCTCGGCAAGCGCGATGAAGAACACCACGAGGCCCGCAGTGGAGACATAGGCGCCGATCGACGAGACGGCGTTCCATCCGGCATAGGCGTCCGGATAATCGGCATAGCGGCGCGGCATGCCGGCCAATCCCAGGAAATGCTGCGGGAAGAACACCAGGTTGACGCCTACGAACATCAGCCAGAAATGAATCTGGCCGAGCCTCTCATTGTAGAGATAGCCGGTCATTTTCGGGAACCAGAAATAGAATGCGGCGAAGATCGCGAAGGCTGCGCCGAGCGACAGCACATAGTGGAAATGCGCGATGACATAATAGGTGTCGTGCAGCACGCGGTCCGTGCCGGGGCTGGCAAGGACGATGCCGGTCACGCCGCCGATCGTGAACAGCAGCACGAAGCCGGTTGCCCAGAGCATCGGCACCCGGAAGCTGATCGAGCCGCCCCACATGGTCGCGATCCAGGAGAAGACCTTGATGCCGGTCGGCACCGCGATCACCATGGAGGCGACGGCGAAATATCTCTGCGATTCCAGCGAGATGCCGGAAGTGTACATATGGTGGGCCCAGACGACGAAGCCGATCACCCCGATCGCCACCATGGCATAGGCCATGCCCAGATAGCCGAAGATCGGCTTGCGCGAGAAGGTGGAGATCACATGGCTGACAATGCCGAAGGCCGGCAGGATCATGATGTAGACTTCCGGGTGGCCGAAGAACCAGAACAGGTGCTGGTAGAGGATCGGATCGCCGCCGCTTGCCGGCGAGAAGAAGGCCGTGCCGAAATTGCGGTCGGTCAGGAGCATGGTGATGGCCCCTGCCAGGACCGGCAGGGACAGGAGCAGCATGAACGCCGTGACCAGCATCGACCAGGCAAAGAGCGGCATCTTGTGCAGCGTCATGCCC
>CAYLGY010000145.1:0-3857 GCA_964383325.1 uncultured Rhizobiaceae bacterium | reverse complement strand
AGCTAAATGTCGTGGGTTCGATTCCCATCGCCCGCTCCAAGGAATTTCAATGGGTTAGGTCGGGTCAGCCCTTCTTGTCCGAGGTAGTTTTTACAGCGGTTTTTACAGCTTTTGTTCCTGTTCCAGTCTTATTGAGCTGCCGTATGGCCTCCTGCATCGCGGTGCCGCGGTGCACGTAGCGATAGATAATTCTTTCTACGCTCTCCTCCTCCCAGGCCATGATTTCCGCAATCATTCGCATCGATAGCCCCGCCACGTAGAACTTGGTCGCGGCGGTGCCGCGCAGATCGTGGAAATGAAGGTCGCGCTTGGCAAGCTTCGCCTTCTTCTTGGCCTTGTTGAACGACGAGGCGAGGCCACTGCGTGTCCACGGCCGCTTGTTGCTGGAAGTGAGCACCGTCGGTGAGCGCCGGGGGATACGAGCGAGAACCTCGCGTAGCGCGTCATAAAGGGGGATCACAGCTTCCCGCTTATGGTTGCTCTTCCCCGTGGAAAGGACGATGGCGTCTTCACCGATATCGTTCCAGCCAAGCCGGATCAGATCGCTGACCCGCAACCCGGTATGGGCGGCCAGATCAACCGCGTGGGCAATCTCTGACCCGCAGGCGGCCTTCAGGGCTTCCAGATCTTCATCTGTCCAGATGATGTGGGCGCGTGTTCCCTTGTAGAGCGGCTTGATGCCCTCGCAGGGATTGCTGGCGATCAGGCCGAGTTCGACCGCATGCGACAGGATGCGCGACAAGACCTGCATTCCCGTATCTGCTGCTCTTGGTGTTTCCTGATACCTTGATCTCCAGGAACGAATGATCGGGCGGATCTTCTCCGGACGGTTGAACTGCGCAGTGCTGAGGTCACCGAAATATTCGATAATCCGGCCGAGCCATGGTGCCCATACTTTCTGGGTGTTCTTCGCCAGTCCGCTGAAGTTCTTGTTCTGGTAGTCCGAGACAACCCAGCGAAATTTACGGGTATCCGGCTCGCGTGCCTGGGCAATCACCTCATTGTAGGCTGCCATGAAGGCAGGGGTTCCCGGCTTGGCCTCCGTGAGAATTCGGGGGCCGCCGCGCCAGGCGTAATAATAAGTCCGACCGTGCGATCGAACGGTGTGCAATCCCTTAAGCTCGACCTTTACCATGCCGAGCCTCGAATTCCTGCAACTCCTTGTCGAGTTCGTCCTCTGTCGTGCCGACCGGACCAAAGTGCCATCGCAGCATGCCATTCGGCATTATCTCGAGGGCCGTGGGCTGGACGCCAAACTCCTGAAACAGCTTCAGAGCGGATCTGAGATCGCGCTCACGCAGTCCGGGCCGCTGCTTCCGGGTCCGTGTGCGGTTTCTGACTGTATCGGTGGAAAGGGCCTGCTCGCTCATGCACTGGGTTATAGCGGCCGAACAATGGAGCTGCTGCGGCAGAATGTCGCATTTGATTCTACACGGAAGTCCGCTTGCCCGGATGGCGAATCTACATCTCGCTGATCCTCAGTCTTCCTCGATGGAGGATTCCGAAACGGCAGATTTGCGCGGAAATGCAATCGGGTGATCGAAGCCCCGATAGTCCCAGATCCCCTGTTTTCCTGATACCGGGATCGGATGCCGCAGTGAGCGAGCATCACGGAGTCGCCAGGCATAGTTGCCAGGCTCGTGCCAGCCGAAGGCACGCTCCTCGATCGTGATGCCGTCCAGAAATTCTTCGGTGATGATCTCCACCGAATCCAGGCTAACCGTGCCGAGCAGCATCCCGCGCGGCAGTTCGTCCAGCGGGGGCAGGCCACTCAACGCATAGAACCTCTGAAAATTCGGATCTGCATAGGCCGCCCGCTGGTCAGGCGTGATGTGCTTGGTCGACGCGATTCCCAACGTCTGTCCAATCAACGATTTCGGTGCGGACCAGGAGCGAGTCTCGAAGAACTTCATCCCATGGACAATCAGACTTGCCCAAGGCTGCCAGATGCTGATGCATTTCATCGTCATTTGTCCTTTTGAAAAGTATTATGTCTAATTTATAGACGATTGCGAATTGGATAATACTGAAACAATATAGGCAAAATGTGCATTCTCATATCAATGATATTCTTTCCTGAAAGCAACCCAATCATCTTTTGTTATAGAGTAGTTGTCAGAAACAACGATCTATGGTGCAAGATGAAAAAGAGTCAGAATTTGAAGCCATTTGCTTATACAGAGCTTGCTGTATTTCTGCGCAAGCGCATTCGTGCATTGCGGCGACTCAAGACGCAGACGGAAATCGCGGTAGAGGCTGGCTGGACGAATTCCCGCAACATGCTGGCCATGATCACTTCTGGCGCCTCCAAGCTGCCAATCGATCGCGTGCCGGCATTGGCCAGAGCGCTCAATGTGGATCCGGCCTTCCTGCTCCGGCTTGCAATCCTCCAGCATGACCGGGAACTCTGGTCCATCATCGAGCAGGCCACAGGCAAGGTCTTGAGCAAGAACGAGGAAGAGCTCATCGAACATATCCGCAGCATGTCGCGAGCGTCCGACTTCCATCCGTCCCCGCAGCTGCTGGATGCCATCCGCGAGGTGCTGGAGAAATAGCGTCCGACAAGAAATGGAAGGCTTCTCGGCGTCCCGGCAGGAGCACCTGGCGGGAACGAACGCCAAGGGGATGGAATTCTACCGCTGGATGCTCTCGCCCAGCAGGATCACGGTAACGCCGACGAGGCAGAGCAATGCACCGGCAAGATCCCAGCGCGTCGGCGCCTGCCCTTCGATCATCCATAGCCAGCCGAGCGATGCTGCAATGTAGACCCCGCCGTAAGCCGCATAAGCCCGCCCCGCAAAGCCGACATCGATTCGGGTGAGGAGAAAGGCAAACAGCAGGAGCAGGGCCGCTCCCGGGATCAGCCACAGCGCCGAGCGGCCGAGCCTGAGCCATGCCCAGAAGGCAAAGCAGCCGCCGATCTCTGCAATCGCAGCTGCGACATAGGTGAGAAGGGAAGCTGGAATGCTGGTGATGAGTGGCAAGTGCTTCTCCTGAAGGCCGGCATGAGCTGTTCATCATAGCCTGCCCCCTTGCGAACAGCGAAAGGACGAAAGAGCGTTTTCGCGAAAGGGCCATTCAGCGAAACTGCGAAAGAGCGGGGACGCTGGCATGCCGTGTGCCGCGGAGGATTTTCTTCGGGTTTCTCCGCTCCACTCCGGATCGGACGGGCAGCACCGATTCCGTCCCGGGGACAGGAACCAAGCTCCTTCACGCGAAAGGGAGCCACCGATCCCCATCGATCCGGACCGGCGGATCCCGATGCTCTGCCGAAAACTCGAAGTCCTAGGGGAACATCGCTCCGGGCATCCGGATCGTTTCTCCTGCATGGCTCGACAATGACCAAATCTCAGTTCCCATTCAGCCGGCGCCAGGCGCCGCAACAATACTGACATCTGTCTGTCACTGGGGTGTTGCCCAATCCGGCTACTGGAACGTCGTTCTTATCGTTCAAGGAGATCCGACGATGCGCAGAATTCTGCCCCTGCTTGCGGCGACCACGGCCCTGTTCAGCATAACCCTGGCCCATGCCGCGACCATCTATCCCATCGACCGTGCCACCATCCTCGTCTCGTCCCCCTTCGACCTGAAGGTAGAGTTCGACAGCGTGGTTGCAGAAGGCGACATCGAGCTGACCATTAATGGCCGCCCTGCGGCAGAAGTGCTCGGCCAGGATATCGGGTTCATCGAAAAGGAAGAAGGCGTCAAGGCGTCGGCCATCCGTATCAATGGCATTCGTATTGCCGAACCCGGAACCTATACCGTCGTCGCTCGCGCTGGGGATGAGGAGAAGTCGGTAACATGGGAAGTCTACGACACGCCGGACACGCCCGTTGCAAGGAACGTCATCTTCCTCA
>CAYLGY010000144.1:0-3947 GCA_964383325.1 uncultured Rhizobiaceae bacterium | reverse complement strand
GCCGGCCTGAATGGCGGCACCCATGGCGACAACCTCATCCTGGTTCACCCCCTTGTGCGGCTCCTTGCCGAAGAACTGCTTCACAGCCTCCTGGATCCGCGGCATGCGGGTCATGCCGCCGACGAGGATGACCTCGTCGATCTCGCCGGCATTGATGCCGGCATCCTTCAGCGCCGCCTTGCAGGGTTCGATCGTGCGCTTGACCAGATCGTCGACGAGGCTCTCCAGCTTGGCCCGCGTCAGCTTCATGGTCAGGTGCTTCGGGCCGGAGGCGTCGGCGGTGATGAACGGCAGATTGATCTCCGTCTGCGCCGCGGACGACAGTTCGATCTTGGCCTTCTCCGCAGCTTCCTTCAGACGTTGCAGGGCCAACTTGTCATTGCGCAGGTCGATCCCCTGGTCCTTCTTGAACTCCTCGGCCAGATATTCGACCAGGCGCATGTCGAAATCCTCGCCACCGAGGAATGTATCGCCATTGGTCGACTTGACCTCGAAAACGCCGTCGCCGATCTCCAGCACGGAAATATCGAAAGTGCCGCCGCCCAGATCATATACCGCGATGGTCTTGCCATCCTTCTTGTCGAGACCATAGGCCAGCGCTGCAGCAGTCGGCTCGTTGATGATGCGGAGCACTTCGAGACCGGCGATGCGGCCGGCATCCTTGGTTGCCTGTCGCTGCGCGTCGTTGAAATAGGCCGGCACGGTGATCACTGCCTTGTCGACCGTCTCCCCGAGGTAGGATTCGGCCGTTTCCTTCATCTTCTGAAGGATCATCGCCGAGACCTGGGAGGGAGAATATTTGGAGCCGCCAGCTTCGACCCAGGCATCGCCGTTCTCACCCTCGACGATCTTGTAGGGAACCAGCTTCTTGTCCTTCTCGACCATCGGATCGCTGTGACGGCGACCGATCAGGCGCTTCACCGCAAACAGCGTGCCTTCAGGGTTGGTCACGGCCTGACGTTTCGCCGGCTGACCGACCAGGCGCTCGCCATTGTCCGTGAACGCCACGATCGACGGCGTCGTGCGCGCACCCTCCGAATTCTCGATTACCTTGGCGTCCTTGCCATCGATCACGGCTACGCAGGAATTGGTCGTTCCCAGGTCGATACCGATTACTCTTGCCATTTTGTGCTCCGTGTAGCGGGCTTGCCTTGGACCCTGACGGCGTTCCAGAGTTGAAGCCCCTCAAAGGGATTGAATGGGCCGCGCGACCCCCGCGACGGCGTTGAAGGCTATATAAGAAGGCCACCTTTTCTGTGCAAGGCTGCACCCGCTCGCCGCTCGCCGCCTTTGCTGGGGAACGCGGCCCGCGACATCCGGCCTCAGGTTCGAAGCACCCCGCCAGTCTGACGGGCGACCTGCTCGATGATCCGGGCCGAGAGCGCCTCGAAATCGGTGTCGGCGAGCGTGCGCTCGACTGGCTGGATGGTTACCTCGATCGCCACGGATTTCCTTCCCTCACCCAGGGCGGCGCCTTCGAACACATCGAATACCGCGACCGATGCGATCAGCTTGCGATCCGCCGCCGCCGCGGCCCGGACGATCGCCTGGGCCTCGACGTCCCGGTCGACGACAAAGGCAAAATCGCGTCGCACCGCCTGGAAGGGCGACAGGTCGAGACGCGGTTTCGTCCGCGTCGGCTTGCGCCGGCTCTCGGGGATGGCATCGAGCAGCACTTCGAACCCGGCAAGCGGACCTGCGACGTCCAGCCTCGCCAGCGTCTCGGGGTGGAATTCCCCGAATGTGCCGAGCACGATCTTCGGCCCCAGCCGGATGGTCCCGCAGCGACCCGGATGATACCAGTCCGGACCGCCGGCATCGATCTGCAGATTTGCGACCGGCGCCCCGCAGGCCTCCAGTACTGCCAGCGCATCCGCCTTTGCATCGAAGACGCCGACGGGACCGGCATTGCCCTGCCAGTGCCGGCCAGCGCCGCCGAGTCTGGCCGTCCCGCGCCGGATGCCTGCGGCTGCCGCGCGCTGGTCCTGAGGAGCCGTGCCCTCGTAGATTGCCGAGACCTCGAACAGTGCCACATCGCCATGGCCGCGATCCGCATTGCGCTGCGCCGCGAGAATGAGGCCAGGCAGAAGCGAGGGACGCATGTCGGACAGCTCGGCGGCGATCGGATTGGCCAGCTTCAGTTCCGGCTTCCCACCGCCGAAACAGGCCGCATGGTCGCCGGAAATGAAGGACCAGGTCACCGCTTCCAGCATGCCCCGGATTGCAAGGCTGCGCTTTGCGAGACGATTGCGGATCTGAAGCACGGTGAGGATCCGGCCATTGACGGCGTCGTGACTCGCCAGCGGCCGGTGGGGGATGGAGTCCACGCCCCGGATCCGCATGAGTTCCTCGACCAGGTCCGCCTTGCCTTCGACATCCGGCCGCCAGGAGGGAACCATCACCTCAACCACTTCGCCATCGCCTTCGACAGTGAAGCCCAGCCGCGCGAGGATCGATGCCGCTTCGTCCCGCTCCATGCCCACGCCGGTCAGCCGTCCGGTTTCGGAAAGCGGGAACTCGATCCGCCGGGGAATGTAGCCGGAATTGCCAGCGACCTGGATTCCGGTCGGCGTACCGCCGCACAGTTCGAGAACCAGCTGCGTCGCCAATTCGAGCCCGGGGACCATGAATTCCGGATCCACCCCGCGCTCGAACCGGTAGCGCGCATCGGTGACAATCCCCAGATCGCGCCCGGTGCGGGCAATGTTCGCCGGATTCCACAGCGCCGATTCGATCAGGACATCCGTCGTCTGCTCGTCGCAACCCGAATGCTCGCCGCCCATGATGCCCGCAATGGACTCCACCGCCTTGTCATCGGCAATGACGCAATGGTCCGGCTTCAGCCGGTATTCGCGTCCGTCAAGCGCCAGGATGGTTTCCCCCTCCCGCGCCCGGCGCACGACCAGTCCGCCGGCGACTTTCGCCGCATCAAACACATGCAGCGGCCTGCCGCGATCATGGGTCAGGTAATTGGTGATATCGACCAGCGCATTGATCGGACGCAGGCCGATCGCTCTCAATCGCTGCTGCATCCATTGCGGTGACGGGCCGTTGCGGACCCCCCGAACCAACCGCAGGGCAAACCCGGGGCAAAGATCAGGGGCCTCGATGCGCAGATCGACCGGACAGTCTCCGTCACCGGCAATCTGAGGTGACGGAGAAGCCTTCAACGTCCCAAGTCCGGCGGCAGCAAGGTCGCGGGCAATGCCGCGAATGGCAGCGCAATCCGGGCGGTTTGGTGTCAGGCCGATCTCCACGACCGGATCGTCCAACCCCGCCCATGCCGCGAAGGATTGGCCCACCGGTGCGTCCGGCGGCAGGTCGATGATGCCGTCATGCTCGTCCGACATCATCAGTTCGCGCTCGGAACACATCATGCCATGGCTCTCGACCCCGCGAATCCGGCCTACCGACAAGGTGAGGTCTATCCCGGGCACATAGGTTCCAGGCGCGGCAAAGGCGCCAACAAGTCCGGCGCGGGCGTTGGGCGCACCGCAGACGACCTGCACCGGCGCACCCGCACCCGTATCAACATTCAACACGCGCAACCGGTCGGCATCGGGATGCGGCTCGGCGCTGAGCACCCGGGCAATCACGAACGGCTTCAGGCTCGACCGGTCATCGACCGATTCGACTTCGAGCCCGATCATGGTCAGCCGCTCGCAGATCTCCTCCAGGGAAGCGTCCGTTTCCAGGTGATCCTTCAGCCAGGAAAGTGTGAACTTCATCTTGCTCTCCTAGTTGCTCAACCCGGCGAACAGGGTCGGGATATCGAGCGGCCGGAAGCCGTAATGGGTCAGCCAGCGGACATCGGCATCGAAGAAGGCGCGAAGATCCGGCATGCCGTATTTCAGCATGGCGAGCCGGTCGATCCCCATTCCCCATGCAAAGCCCTGGAACTCGTCCGGATCAAGGCCGCCAGATCGCAGCACGTTCGGATGAACCAT
>CAYLGY010000143.1:0-4000 GCA_964383325.1 uncultured Rhizobiaceae bacterium | reverse complement strand
CCGATGCGGCGACGCTCGGCAAGTCTCCTGGAAAGGATGCCGCGGCCGGCAAGGCCACATTGGCTGCCCTGCACGGCGAGGAATGGACGCGCCGCCAGCTTGGCGGACTGATCGAACAGGCCCACGCGTTGCTTGAACCTTTCGGCGATCGGGCCGGCTTGCTGCGTGCCGCCGCAAGTTTCGTCGCGACCCGGGATAATTGACCGGACCTGCAGGCATTCCTGCTCTCTCCGGTCGAGATTTTTCCGGCATACGAAATATTAAGGGTAATCGAGCGTAATCCCGATCGTTAAAATGGCGCGTAGGGGTTTGGGGTTACGATGCCTGATTATTCTTCTTTCATCCGGTCGGTCCGGATCCGTTATATTTCGGGAATTTTGATCTTTGCCATTGCCGCGGCTGCGGCAATTCTCGCCCTCAACAAGATCAATAGCTTCCGCCAGCAGGTGGATGCGGTGAGCGGCAATCTTGTTACTCTCACTCGTGACCTGCACAACGCGACCGCCTTTGCCGAAACCGCGACCCGTACATGGCGGGCCGATAACCGCAGCAGGCTGGCAGCCGCCGCGCGGGGCCATGCCGAGCGGCTGGGCGCTGATATAAACACGCTGTCGATCCAGCTTTCCGCTCTTGCGCCAAGGCTGTCGAGTGATACCGCCAGGGACCTGGCGTCCTCCTCGGTCAACGGTGACCTGTTCTGGTCGGCGCGAGATATTGTGCGCAATCTCGAACTGATGGCGGTGGCGCAGGCGGTGGACGACTGGAGCTACCGCGAAATTCGCAACCAGAACAATCTTTTCGCCCAGCCTACGCTGATACGCGTGCGTGCTGCCATGGACAACGAACGCCGTCGCGCTGATACCGAAAGCGATCGCCTGCTGATGTGGGCCAGCGCCATGCTGTGCCTGGTGCTGGGCTTCGTCGCCTTCTGGATCTTCCGGCCCATGGAAAGGGCGATCCGGCGCGCCTTCGCCGAGACCGCCGAGTCGCTTTATAAGGCGGAGGCAGCCGACCGCGCAAAGTCCGAATTCCTGGCCAATATGAGCCATGAGATAAGAACGCCGATGAACGGCGTGCTTGGCATGGCCGAGTTGCTGGCAAAAACGGACCTGACGCCGCGCCAGAAGACGTTCACCGACGTCATCGTCAAGTCGGGCAACGCGTTGCTCACCATCATCAACGACATTCTTGATTTCTCCAAGATCAATGCCGGCCAGCTTACGCTCGACCCTGCGCCATTCCGCCTGGTGGAAGCGGTGGAAGACGTGGCGACGCTTGTGTCGGCGCGCGTGGCGGAGAAGAATCTGGAATTGATCGTGCGCGTGGACCCCCAACTGCCATCCTTTGTCGTGGGTGATGCGGGTCGCTTCCGTCAGATCATCACGAACCTGCTCGGCAATGCGGTGAAATTTACCGAGAAGGGCCATGTGCTGATCGATGTCGGCGGAGAAACGTCCGGCGAAGTCGTAGAGCTCAAGGTTCGCGTTGAGGATACCGGCATCGGAATCCCGGCAGACAAGCTGCAAAGCGTGTTCGAGAAGTTCGCACAGGTCGACGCTTCCTCCACCCGCCGTCATGAAGGGACCGGCCTCGGCCTGGCCATCGCCGCCCGCCTTGTAGACCTGATGGGCGGCAAGATCGGCGTCGAAAGCGAGGTGGGCCGTGGTTCCGTCTTCTGGTTCACCGTACCGCTGCCCGTGCATGAAGCCGGCGTCGTGGATGAGGGCGTGCCCGGCGACGTGACCGGGGCGCGCGTACTGGTCATCGACGACAATCCGGTCAACCGCGAGATACTGCTCGAGCAGCTGCGAAGCTGGAGTTTCGACTGCGCAGCTGCCGAGAGCGGTGCCGTCGGGCTGGCCTTCCTCGACCGCGCCATGCAGCTCGGCGCCTCGGTCGACTGCATCATCCTCGACTATCAGATGCCCGGTATGAACGGAGCCGATGTAGCCAAGGCAATTTCCGCCGACAGCCGGCTGTCGTCCATTCCGATCGTGCTGCTCACATCGGTCGACCAGGTCGATTTCGGAAGGCTGGTGCTGGAGTACGGAATTGCGGCCCATCTGACCAAGCCGACGCGCTCGGCGATCCTGCTCGGAACGGTGATTTCGGCAATCCAGAAATCACGCGCGCAAATCGGAAAGGCGGCTCATTTCGTGCGCGAGGCGGTTCCGCCGACGCATTCGCCGCCGACGCTCACCGTCATCCGCGGCGCTTCGGATCAGGCCGGAGGACAGGATGTGGCGATGAATGCCGGCCGGCCTATCGACATCCTCATTGCCGAGGACAATGAGGTCAACCAGCTCGTTTTCGGACAGATGCTTTCAGGGCTTGGGCTGACCTATCGTATAGCGGGCAATGGCCGGACCGCCGTCGAAATGTTCCGGACGCTTTCGCCCCGTCTCATACTGATGGACGTGTCCATGCCCGAAATGAACGGCTATGAGGCGACGCGCGCCATCCGTGACTCGGAAGCTGCCACGGGCGGTCATGTTCCGATCATCGGGGTGACGGCGCATGCGCTGAAGGGCGATCGCGAGAAATGCCTGGAGGCCGGCATGGATGACTACCTGTTCAAGCCGATCTCGCCCGACCGGCTCGGCGCCAAGATCGGCACCTGGCTGTCGGAGACAATAGCCAAGAGAGCATAGATCAAGATAGCCGTTTGGCGGTCATCACGGGCATCTAGCGATTGCGCACCACTAGGCAGGAAGCGCCGGCGCCGCGCAATTGGCCGCAGATTTCATCTGCGGCCTTGCGGCTGTCGGCGCCGATCCTCACCGCATAGACGCCGCGGCGACCCCTGGGCGTGCGCACTCGGCTGACTACAGGCTCGTGGCCCTCCAGCACCCGGCGGAAGCGCGCCTGCAGCCGCTGCCATTGGCGGAGCGCGGCGGCGCGGCGAAAGTTGCCGGCCACCTGGACGCCCCAGGGCTTGCTGGGGACCGTCGCCATCGCAACCATGTCCGGTTCGAGTGCGGGCAAGCGGCGGCAGGCAATGTCGAACGGCATTTTACCGTCCAGGGGATGGATCGTGCCCTGGTACCCGGGGTCGGTGAAGCTGTCGGTCGGCTCGCCCATTATGTCCAGCACATAGTTCTCCGTCTCCAGCGGCAGGAAGCCGCCGCTGCTCAGCCAGTTGGAAACACGTGCCTCGCCCGCGTTGTAGGCCGCTGAGGCAAGGCCGAGATTGCCATAGCCGGTGCGCATTTCGGCCAGATAGGCGGCGGAGGCCGCTATTGCCTGTCTTATGTCGAAAGGATTGGCGAGGCCGCGCATCCTCGCCGTGCCGGGCATGAACTGGGCGATGCCCTCGGCGCCAGCGGGGCTGACCGCACCGGGGTCGAAGCGGCTTTCCTTCCAGATCAGGCGAGCAAGAAAATCCTTCGGCAGGCCGTGCCGCTCGGCTTCGGTGGCGATCAGATCGCAAACCAGTCCCAGCAGTCTTTCGCGGGCAGAAAGCGCGTGTGGCGGATCGGCCAGTGCTGCGCGAACGAAAGCCAGCCATGCAAGACAAAGCAGGCAGGCGGCGAACGCCCGCACCATCTTCTACTCGGCCGCCTTGGCCTGGACACCGCTGCCGAAGCGCCGCTCGATATAGTCGGCGACCATTTTCTGGAATTCCTCGGCGATGCGCGGGCCACGCAAGGTTGCGGCCTTCTCGCCATCGATGAACACCGGTGCGACCGGCATCTCGCCGGTACCGGGCAGGGATATGCCGATGTCGGCATGCTTGGATTCGCCCGGTCCGTTGACGATGCAGCCCATCACCGCCACCTTGAGCTGCTCGACGCCGGGATATCTCTCGCGCCAGACAGGCATGTTGGCCCGGATGTCTTCCTGGATCGCCTGGGCGAGTTCCTGGAATACGGTCGATGTGGTGCGGCCACAGCCGGGGCAGGCTGCAACGATTGGGCCGTCCTGGCGGAAGCCCAGGGTTTGCAGGAGCTCCTGCGCCACCTGCACCTCGCGCGTGCGGTCGCCGCCTGGCTCGGGCGTC
>CAYLGY010000142.1:0-4021 GCA_964383325.1 uncultured Rhizobiaceae bacterium | reverse complement strand
CTCTCGTGGCGGTTCATTCTCGCCTGATCGGCATAGAAAGCCATAAGACAAGCCTCGGCGGTTTTTGATACGCCCAATAGCGCGGTGTGAGCAACCGGCGGAAACGCGAAGCTTTCATTTTGTGCAGCGTTGGAGCCGGTTGCGGCGATTGTCCCGGCATAGTCTGCCGGGGTCTTGTATCCCAGCGATGAGTGCGGCCGGAAATGGTTGTAGTCGATTGCCCATTCAGCGATGGCACTTCGGGCATGATCAAGGCCGAAGAACAGGCTTTCGTTGAGCAGTTCGTCGCGCATTCTTCCGTTGAAGCTTTCGGCATAGCCGTTTTGCATGGGCTTTCCCGGTGCGATGTAGTGCCACTCGACCTTGTGATCCTTGGACCAGGCGAGGATGGCGTTTGAGGTGAACTCCGTGCCGTTGTCGGAGACGATCATGCCGGGCTTGCCACGCCGTTCGACCAGAGTCGTCAGTTCGCGGGCAACACGACGGCCGGAGATCGACGTATCCGGGATGGCGGCCAAACACTCGCGCGTGACATCATCGACAATGTTGAGGATGCGAAACCTGCGGCCACAGGCAAACTGGTCATGGACGAAATCCAATGACCAGCGGGCATTGGCCTTTGCTTCGACCAGGATCGGCGCACGCGTGCCGACGGCGCGACGCCTGGCTTTGCGCTTGCGGACAGAAAGTCCTTCCTCACGATAAAGGCGGTAGATGCGATTGACGCCGGACGGCTCTCCCTCCCGCCGAAGTAGGATGAACAGCCGCCGGTAACCGAATCGCCGTCGCTCATTGGCCAGGTCGCGCAGCTTCGCCCGCAGTCCGGTCTCCGGCGGTCTGCAGGACTGATAGCGGATCATCTTGCGGTCGGCGGAAATGATCTGGCAGGCCCGCCGCTCCGAAAGACCCATGACGGCCTTCAGATGCGTGACGGCGTCACGCTTGGCAGCAGGCCCTACCATTTTTTTGCCAGAAGCTCGCGAAGCGCGGCGACGTCCAGCATCTGCTCGGCCAGCAGCTTCTTCAGCTTGGCGTTCTCTTCCTCCAAGGCCTTCAGCCGCTTCGCCTCGGAGACTTCCATGCCGCCGTATTTGGCTTTCCAGTTATAAAACGTCGCTTCTGAAATCCCGTGCTTGCGGCACAGATCGGCCGCCTTCGCGCCAGCCTCCTGCTCCTTCAGAACCGAAATAATCTGCTCTTCCGTAAATCTCTGCTTCTTCATTCGTCCGTCCTTTGAATGGCCGGACTCTAATCAATTCTGGAGGAAAGTCGCAGTGGCAGGTCAGCCCTTGTGAACGCTCTCGATTCCGGCGCGGATCACCTCTGACATCATGGCGGACGCGTGCAGCGAAAGCGCGATCGTGATTGCAGTGAATGGGCTGATATGCAGTGAAGCCACCAGAGGCAGCCCGAAGTAGGAAAAAAATATTACTACCAGGATTGGGATGGAGCGCAGCAGTTCAATGTAGGTAATGGCGAATGCGCGCAAGATACGATATGGTGCCATTCGCAAGAGAGCGATCGCGAATCCCCCTACGGCTCCCACGACGAGGGCAAGCCAAGATATCCAAAGTGTAGTACCGGCAGCCCCAAGGAGCAGCGGAAGGAATCCGGCCTTGGCCCGCGCCTCAGATATGAGCTGGCAAGCACAATGCGGATCAGGTTTATGCCTTGAGCGAGGAAGACATAGACGACCGCCGCCGCCAGGAAGGTTTCGAAATAGCGGAACGAGCTCGAGCCCGCGTTCTGCATCCACCCGCTGACCTCTTCCACTCCGATGGCAGACGCAAGCGAACTGGCCAGCACGACTGTAATTACCTGGTTTCCGAAAGGAGCCTGGATGATACGGAATATCTGTGGGAAAATGACATGCCGAAGGGTTTGCAGGCGGGTCATGCCCTGGGCGTCGCACGCTTCAAACTGGCCGCGAGGTATGGCCAGCAGGCCAGCGCGGAATATCTCGGCCATGTATGCCGAGCTGTTTAGCGTCAGTGCAATTACTGCAGCCTGGAATGGAGATAGCCGGATTCCCCAGGCGGGTCCCGAGAAGAAGACGAGGAAAAGAACTATCAGGAGCGGTGTGTTGCGGAGCGCCTCGATGTAGAGGCGCCCCAACAACCGGGTGATCGGGTTGGAAGACATGCGAAGCTGGGCGATCCCTATACCTATTCCCATGCTAAGCAGTATCGCACTGAACGAAAGACTGAGCGTAAGGAAGATGGCCGAAGGCAGTGATTCAAGGTAAGGGTAGAGGGCACGGAAGGCGAAATCATAGTTCATCAGTGTCTCTGCGCCCGCTTAATGAATCAGAAATCAACGTTGATTGCGGGCTGATCGATGCCGAACCACTGATGAAACAGCTCCCGATTTTCACCCGAGGCGTTGAATTGGGCGACCCAAAGGTTGACTACGCGGTGCCAATCCGCATCACCAGCCGGTAATCCGATTGCCATCTCTAGAGCGGCGTGCATTCAGACATATCCGGCGGCTTTGAAGTAGTTCTGGCATTCGGTTGGCGGGTAGAGTGTGCAGATGTCGCCGATTGCCTGCCAGAGGCCGTCGATAGTTCGGATGGCACGCGTCCTGAGGTGTGATTTCAGCTTTGAGAATGCCATCTCGATTGATGGTATGGATGGCTCCTGCTCCCCGGCGTCGTATTGCGCCATAGTTGGGATGTTGTCGTCCCTAGCAGAGGAGCCATCCATGTCCGAGCTTGCCACAGTTGGTATCGACCTCGCAAAGAGCGTCTTCCAGATTCATGGTGTAGACGAGAACGGTCGAGTTCTCGTGCGCCGCCAGCTTCGCCGCAGTCAGTTGCTCACCTTTTTCGAGAAGCGTCCTCCGTGCCTGATCGGCATGGAGGCTTGCGCAGGTTCTCACGACTGGGGACGCAGGCTTCAGGAGATGGGGCATGACGTCCGGCTAATGCCGCCATCCTATGTGAAGCCTTACGTTAAGCGCGGGAAGACGGATGCCGCAGATGCGGCTGCCATCTGTGAAGCCGTGACGCGCCCTTCCATGCGGTTTGTCGCCATCAAGAGCGAAGCCTGCTCATCGGTTCTGGTTCTACACCGCACGCGGGACTTTCTGGTTCGCCAACGCACGCAGATCGGCAACGCGATCCGAGCCCACATGACGGAATTCGGTATCATAGTTGCGAAGGGCGCACAGAACGTCGATCGATTGAAAGAACAACTGGATCGGCTGCCGGAAGTGGCTCGGATGCCCGTGAATTTGCTCTTCGATCAGTTGGCCGAGACGAATAAGCGGATCGAGCGGTTGACCGACGAGATCGAAGAGACCTACGCGCAAAACGAGACAAGCCAGCGCCTGGCTACAATCCCGGGCGTCGGCATGCTTTCGGCGACGATCATTGCAGCGACGACACCTGATGTCAGCAATTTCGACTGTGCGAGGGACTATGCCGCCTGGCTCGGCCTTACACCCAAACCGCACTCCACCGGCGGCAAACAAAGGGTCGGCCGAATCTCGAAGATGGGCAATCGTTATATCCGACGATTGCTGTACCTGGGTGCCATGGCTCAGATCATGCTCAGATGTCGACTCAAGCGTGAGCCGGGATCGGACTGGCTATCGAGTATGCTGTTGCGGAAGAAGACGAAAGTCGTCGCCATCGCCTTGGCGCATCGCATGGCAAGAACAATTTTCGCCGTCCTGCGCGACGGCACACGTTACCAGCCGCAGGCCACTGCCGCCTGAAGGGCTCAAGGAATGGTCAGGGCAAAGTGAGGTGATGGCGAACAAACGGAGACGAAGAACCAGGACACCCCGATCAATCCGAAGCGCCTCGAGCGCGCTCGATTGAGTGGGACCTGTTCTCCAAGCGGATATTCATCAGGGCGCGCAACGATCTCGTTGCATATTGAGACGCCGTATACATGGCCGCAACCGACCTGTTCACCAAACCCGATCCGACACCCTTGACCCGCAGGAGCCAACCATACACGGATTGAGATCGGGACTGTAAGGTGGCAGGAACAGCATCCAAGCGCCACGCGCC
>CAYLGY010000141.1:0-4054 GCA_964383325.1 uncultured Rhizobiaceae bacterium | reverse complement strand
ACCTGTGACCTCTGCCTTCGGAGGGCAGCACTCTATCCAGCTGAGCTACGGGTGCCTGTTCCAGCGCATCGCCGGAAGCCGAACAGCCGCCTTCATATCCCAAGCCTCCCCATGCATCAATGGAGAATATGCGTTTCTTTCAGGGTAGGGGCCGCAGTTCCTATGCCCGCCGGCTGCTCGCCGCAAATGTGCCGGAATAGCCGGGTTGTGGCGGCTCCGGACATCGTCTTCCATGGCGTCGAAGGCGGCCGGCGGCCTGTGTAGACCCCCGGGGTGTTCCGGAAAAGGAACGGCAGCCATGCGCCGCAAGGACTTGCGGGAAGCAGGCCGGTCGGCCTATCTACCTCCATGATCAGAATCTTCAAGCTGAAGGGCTCCGGGTCAATCCTTGGCGAAACTGCCTCGATCGGATCCTCTCCAGCTTTAAGGTTCTTGCGTCCCTGTCCTGGTCTTTTCCCCCAGTCCGAGAGCAGCCATGTCCCTCCAGTCCGTACGAGCATTCTTCGCGGAGAATGCGCCTGAAATCCAGATCATCGAAACCGAAGCCAGCTCGGCGACCGTCGCGCTTGCCGCCGAGGCGCATGGCGTCGAGCCGGATCAGATCGCCAAGACCATCTGCCTGCGGGTCAAGGATGAATTGCTGCTGCTGGTGACGAGCGGGCTGGCGCGGATCGACAATCGCAAGTTCAAGGACCGGTTCGGCGGCAAGCCGCGGATGCCGGGTTCGGAGGAAGTGCTGGAGTTGACCGGCCATCCGGTCGGCGGCGTCTGCCCGTTCGGCCTCGTGCAACCGTTGCCCGTCTATTGCGACCTTTCCCTGCAGCAACATGCAGAAGTGCTTCCGGCAGCCGGAGCAGGCAATGCCGCTCTCCGGATCACGCCGGAGCGCATGGCCGAGCTCACTGGCGCCCAATGGGTGGATGTCTGCAAGAAAGGCTGATCTAGGACAAGTGGCCTCACCTCACCGGTCAAATCACTCCAGGGGCAGGGCGCTGTCTCCGGCCCATTCATGGAACGAGGCATCGTAGTTGCGCGCTTTTGCAAATCCTGCCTCGCGCAAGGCCAGCACCAGATGGGCCGAGCGGATGCCGGCAGTGCAATAGGCGATGATTTCGTCCTCCGGTGATATTCCCGCCTGTCGCATCTGCGCCGCCAGCGTGGCGGGGTCGAGCAGCGTTCCATTTTCGTTGAAAACCCTGGTCCAGGGGATGTTGATCGCGCCTGGCAGATGGCCACCACGCGCCTCGCCATATTTCTGCGCCCCGGCAAATTCTTCCGGCGAGCGCGAATCGATGATCCTGGCGGTAGCGAGCGAAGCCTTCACGCCTTCCTTGTCGACGCTGAGCGATACGTCCGGTGCGGCCAGCGTGAATTGCGCCGGCTGCGGCGCGATGGCTTCGGTACTGATTTCCCCACCCGCGCGCCGCCACGCCTCGATTCCGCCATCGAGAATCGAGACCTTCTCCAGGCCGGCGCTGCGCAGCGTCCATGCGATCCGGCCATCTTCGCCCCATCCAGCTGGCGATGCCGAATAGATGACGACATGGCTGTCATTGGATACGCCCAGCGCGCCGATTGCGGCGGCAAGCTGCTCCGGCGGCAAGAGCGTTCCCCAGCCGGTATCGCCGGGCTTGCCGTTCATGTCGGCAAGGGACTGCCAGGTGACATGGACCGCGCCGGGCAGATGGCCGGCAGCATAGTCCTGGGCACGGCGTGCATCGAGGATGACCGCATCGGGAAGCGCCTTCAGCTCCTCGACATTCAGCCAGCCTCTGGACGAGGCGCTGGCCATGGAAGGAGCGAGGCCGATGACCAGCAGGATTGCGAGCAGAATTCGAATGCAGGGTTTCATTTCATCTCTCTCCGGTAGCGTGAACCCAGGAACAGGGTGAGGGTGCCGAGCAGCAGCATGAACAGGATGCCGCCGAGCAGGACGCCGTAATCGACGGCAAGGAAGTCGCCGGCGAACGAATAGACGAGGGTCGCCGGCAATTGTCCGAGCCCTGTAGCGATCAGGAACGGAATGAAGCGCAGCCGCAGCAGCCCGGCCGCATAGGAAACCGCGTCAAAGGAAACAAAAGGCAGCAGGCGGGCGACGAAGACCGCCCGGTTGCCGTAGCGGCCACTTGCCCGGTCCATCCGCGCCACGAAATTCGCCGGCGCGTGCAGCTCGACGAGGCTGCGCCCGAACCCGACGGCGATGGCGTAGCAGATCGCCGCGCCGAACATGGCGCCGGTCCATGAGAGCAGGGCGCCGTAGGCCCAGCCGAACAGGGCGGCATTGGCGAAAGTGACCACGACAGCGGGCAGGGGCGCAAGCATCGCCTGGAAGATCATCACCAGGATCGAGATGACAGGCGCCCACGCGCCCGCAGCGGCGATCCAGCCGCGCATGGCATGCACATCGGCCATGGACAGGACGAAGATCAGCCGGTCGATCTCGAGTCGCATTCCGGGGAGGAAGAAATACAGTCCGGCAGCCAGGATCACGACCGCCACCGTCAACAGCAGCCAGCGCAATTGCCGGCGAATCATTCCCGCGCCGTTTCTCCTCGTGTCGTGCGAAGGATCGGCGGCCCGCCGATCGGTGCGGCGAATCACGGCCCTCCGCGAAACGGCTTGAGCTTGTCGCGATTGGTGAGCAGCTTCGGGAACATAATGCAGGCTAGCCGGTTACTCCCGGGGCCGTCAATCCGGATCATTGGCCAGGAGTGCCGGGACTGCTTGCCAGGCGGGAGAATGCAACATGAGCGAGCCTGTTCACGATCCTGAAGCGCGGCTCGCATCGATCGACCGCGCCCTCTGGATTCTCGTTGGCTTCCTCTCCATCGGCCTGTTGTATGTCGCAAGGCTCGTATTGCTGCCGCTGGTGCTGGCGGTGCTGTTTGCCTTGACCCTCAGCCCGCTCGTCCGCTTCGGGCGCAAGCATGGCATTTCAAACGCCGTAACGGGCTCCGTGCTGGTGCTCGCACTGTCGCTGGTGGCGGTTACCGGCGCCTATCTTCTCAGCGGGCCGATCGCGACCTTCATCGATCGCGTGCCGGTGATCATGTATGACGTGAACCGGAAGCTGACCGTGCTGCGCGTTCCCCTCGAACGCATGTCGCAAGCTGGCGAGACGCTCAGCAAGCTGGGCGAGGGAGGTGGCGATTCGGCGCCCGAGGTGCGGGTCCGTGACGAAAGCTTCGTGTTTACCGCTGCCGACAGCTTCGTTTCGATCGCCGGAATTGCCCTGGTCACGATCATGCTGACGCTGTTCATGCTCATCTATCATACGCTGATCATGGAGAAGATCGTTCAGGCCGTCCCGCGCCTGTCGGGAAAGAAGGTCGCGGTACAGACCATCAAGGCGGTGGAGAACGAGATTTCCCGCTACCTTCTGGCGATCTCGATCGTCAATGTCGGCCTCGGCGTCGTCATCACGCTGGCAATGTGGGTGCTCGGCATGCCGACCCCCTATCTCTGGGGACTGATGGCCGCCGTCCTGAATTTCATTCCGTATCTGGGCGCAATTTTCGGCGCCGTGGTCGTGGGCCTCGTGGCGCTGGTCTCGTTCGAATCGGTCGGGCAGGCGCTGATCGTACCGGTTGTCTATATCGTCGTGAACGGGATCGAGGGACAGCTCGTGACACCCGCGGTGGTCGGCAATCGCCTGTCGATCAACCCGCTGGTGATCGTGATTTCGGTTACGTTCTGGGCCTGGATGTGGGGTATCGCCGGCATGCTCGTTGCCGTGCCCATTCTGATCGTGGCGCGCATTCTCTCGGAATACCTGCCGGCCTTCTCCGGGCTGGGTCACGCGATCACGACGTCCACCCCGATTGCGAAACCTGCCGAAGCGGAAGCCGCGGCCGCTCCGGAAGCGGAGACCTCGTAACGAGCCCGATGCATTCGTGGCGGATTCACCCCGATCCTCCAGCAATCAAAGTCGGGCGGGGACAAGCGTGGCTTCGCCGCATTTCCGCCTTGCCAACCCTTTGCCTACCGTATAATCCGGTCCGCGGAGAGGTGGCCGAGTGGTCGAAGGCGCTCCCCTGCTAAGGGAGTAGACCCC
>CAYLGY010000140.1:0-4058 GCA_964383325.1 uncultured Rhizobiaceae bacterium | reverse complement strand
GTTCCTTTCCCTCCGCCAGTCGATCTGGGTACAGTCCGGAGACGTGGGTAACAGATTGTACCTGAGACATGGGTGACAACCGCGAACTGAACGGGTTGTCGATTGTCTGCAAGGTTCTCTGTTTCGGATCGATATGTCCCGGCGGATCATGCGCCATGATGCTGACGAGCCAGATGTCGTCGTCGATTGCCTTGTTTCCCAACCGCTGGCTGGGCAAGGGCGGTCGAAAGGCGAAAAGTGTTACCCATCTGTCCGGTACAAGACGTCACCTGAATCCCGATAAGGGCAACTACGCTGCCACTTCAACGTCACTTCTGTCTGCTGGCCTCGATTCCCGTGAGGTCCAGCGCATAACCCGCGCCGCGCACTGTGCGGATCGGATCGGGACTGCCGGCGAGGGCCAGGGCCTTGCGCAGCCGGCCGATGTGAACATCCACGGCACGGAAATCGATCTCGGATTCACGGCCCCAGACACGGTCAAGAATCTGTTCCCTGCTCCAGACCTGTTCCGGACGCCGCATCAGCGCCGCCAGAAGGCGAAACTCCGTCGGTCCAAGATGAAGCATCTGGCCATTCCGGCGGACCTTGTGCTGGCGGAGGTCGAGCGCAATGTCGCCATAGGTCAGGGAATCGCCCGCCGTGTCGGGGCGCGTGCGCCGCAACAGCGCACGGATGCGCGCGATGAGCTCACTGACGGAATAGGGCTTGACCTGATAGTCATCGGCGCCGGTCTCGAGACCGCGCACGCGGTCACTTTCCTCCCCACGCGCGGTCAGCATGATGACGGGAATCTCACGCGTCTTGCTGCCGCGCTTGAACTGGCGGCAAAGTTCGATGCCCGAAAGCTTCGGGAGCATCCAGTCGAGAAGGATCAGGTCCGGAAGCTCTTCTTCCACAAGCAAGAGGCCCTCCTCGCCGTCTCCGGCAATGAGGACGCTGAAGCCATGTTTCTCGAGATTATAGCGCAGAAGTTCCTGTTGCGCCGGTTCGTCTTCGATGACAAGAATCCGGATCTCGTTCACTACTGTCATGATTCAGCCAGTCGTCCGCTCATCTGCGCCGGCCGAGGCGAGGCTGGTCCGGTCACTCTTGGGTCGTTCATCGTCGGGCAGCCGGCCGGTCACCATGAAGACGACCTGTTCGGCGACACTCGTCGAATGATCGCCCATGCGCTCTATGTTCTTGGCGATGAAAAGCAGGTGCATGCTGGGCGTGATGTTGCGCGGATCTTCCATCATGTAGGTCAGCAGCTCGCGAAATAGCGCGTTGTTCAACTGATCGACCTGCTCGTCACGCCGGCGGACATCGAGCGCGGTAGGCAGGTCGCGGCTGACATAGGCATCAAGCACGTCATGGATCATGGCCTGGACGAGATCGGCCATCAGCTTGATGGTTCGCGAGGAAGGAACCGGACTTTCCGATTGCGCCAGCACGGTCGTGCGCTTGGCGATGTTCTTGGCATAGTCGCCGATGCGCTCGAGCGAGGATGCCGTCTTCAGCGCGCACAATACGCTGCGAAGGTCCTCTGCCATGGGCTGGCGCAGGGCGAGGATCTGCACGACGCGCGAGTCGATTTCGTCATTCAGCGCATCGACGCGGCGGTCGCTTGACCGGACCTTCTCGGCCATTTCCGTGTCGCGATGCAGGAGCGCATCGGCTGCGGCGGAAATCTGCGTTTCGACCAGTCCGCCCATTTCCATGATCAGGCTTTCAAGCTGGCGCAGCTCTGCATCAAATGCGGTGACGATGTGCCGGGGCTCCATGACCTTTTCCTTCATCCGATCCGGCCGGATATGTAGCTCTCCGTCCGGTTGTCGCGAGGGTTTGTAAAGACTTCGGTGGTGTCGCCAAACTCGACAAGATTGCCGAGATGGAAAAAGGCAGTACGCTGCGACACGCGTGCCGCCTGTTGCATGGAATGCGTGACGATCACAATCGTATAGTTCAGCTTCAGCTCGTCAATCAGCTCCTCGATCCTTGCGGTCGCGATCGGGTCCAGCGCCGAGCAGGGCTCGTCCATCAGGATGACTTCTGGCGACACCGCGATTGCGCGGGCGATGCACAGGCGCTGCTGCTGGCCCCCGGAAAGCCCTGTTGCAGGATCACGCAGCCGGTCCTTGACTTCATCGAACAGTCCGGCGCGGCGCAGGCTCGTCTCGACGATTTCCTCCAGCTCGGCGCGCGAGGCGGCCAGGCCATGAATGCGCGGACCGTATGCGATGTTCTCGAAGATGGACTTCGGAAAGGGATTGGGTTTCTGGAACACCATGCCGATGCGAGCGCGCAGTTCGACGACGTCGAGCGAGGGGCGGCAGATGTCCTCCCCATCCAGGTGGATCGACCCGGTGGTCCGGCATCCTTCGATCGTGTCGTTCATGCGGTTGAAACAGCGCAGGAAGGTGGATTTTCCGCATCCGGACGGGCCGATGAAGGCGGTCACCGCACGTTCGGGCAATGCGATGGAGACATCGAAAAGCGCCTGCTTGTCGCCGTAGAACACGGATACATTCTCGGCAATGATGCGCGGCGAAGGGTCTGCATTCGTCGCATGTCGTTCGAGGGTCATCGGATCGTTCATCGAAACGCTTTCCTGTCCAGGCGGTTGCGCAGCCAGATCGCGACCGCGTTGAGAAGCATCATCAGCGCAAGAAGGACGATGATGGTCGCGAAAGTTCTGGCTTCGAAGAAGTTGCGGTTTTCATGGCCCTGCCAGAGATAGATCTGCACCGGCAAAGCGGCGGATTGATCGAGCGGGGTCGCGGGAATGTTGGCGACAAAGGCATTCATGCCGATCAGCAGGAGCGGTGCGGTCTCGCCGAGCGCCTGGGCAATGCCCAGTATCGCCGCTGTCAGAATGCCGGGATAGGTCACCGGCAGGACGTGGTGAAAGACCGCCTGGGTCTTCGATGCGCCAATGCCAAGCGCTGCTTGGCGCAGCGACGGCGGTACGGCGCGCAGCGAGGCGCGCGTGGCGATGATCACGGTCGGCAGGGTCATGAGCGTCAGCACCAGCCCGCCGACGAGCGGAGCCGAGAGCGGCATGTGGAACCAGTTGATGAACACCGCCGCGCCAAGCAGGCCGAAGACGATGGAAGGCACGGCGGCGAGATTGTTGATATTGACCTCGATCAGGTCAGTGAAGCGGTTCTTCGGGGCGAACTCTTCCAGATAGATGGCGCCTGCGACGCCGATCGGCACGGCCAGGACCATGACGACCAGCATCATGTAGAGTGAACCCATGAAGGCACCCGCAAGCCCGGCGCTCGCCGGTGCGGTCCGGCTGTCGACATTGGTGAAGAGATGCCAGGCGAACCCCATGGACATCGTGCCATCGGCGACAAGGCGGTCGACGAGATCCCGCGCCGGACGCGAAAGCTGCTGGCGGTCATCTGGAAGGCTGCGATCGAGCTTGTCCTTGGCCCAGCTATCGGCGTTCGCCGAGGCGAGCAGTCGAACCGGGCGCGATTGCCCGAGGAGTGCCGGATCACGGGCTACCATGTCGCGCAGGACGAAGCGGGCATTGGGATCGACGATCGACAGGATCGCACGGTCGTCTGCCCCCGATTGCGGCGCCCTGGCACGCACCGCCGGAACGATGAGCGCATTCCAGTTGACCATGGCGAGCCGCCGCTCCCAGGCGAGGCGCGCCGCCTCGTGCTCGGCAGGCGAGATTTCCGGACTCTTGTATGGAAATGGCGGAATCTTGATCCTTTCCGCGTCAAAATTAACTTGGGCTTCGATCCCGAATTGCCAGAAAGCCGGCAGGCCCTGCGTCAGGACATTGGCAAACAGCACGAACACGAAGCCCAGCGCCGCAAGGGAAGCCCCGATGCCGAGCAACTGGAAGCGCCGTTCGGCGCGGTGGCGGCGCGCAAGCGAGCGGCGGATGCGCGCGCGATGCTCCGTTTCGATCGCGGCTGGGATTGCGGCATGCGATTCGCGCGGCATGACAAGGCTCATTCATATTGCTCCCGGTAGCGACGCACGATCTGCAGGGCGACGACGTTCAGCAGCAGCGTGATGATGAAAAGGGTAAGCCCCAGCGCGAAGGCGACCAG
>CAYLGY010000139.1:0-4071 GCA_964383325.1 uncultured Rhizobiaceae bacterium | reverse complement strand
TCGTACCAATGTTCACATGCGGCTTCGTGCGCTCAAACTTTCCCTTCGCCATGTGCAGCTTCCTGTTGTTCCTACATTCAGTTTCAGGGCAAGACGCCCCTTCGTGCCAAGTCAACGCGACATACTGGGTTCGCATCCTTCGCGCAAGAGGCAAAGGCGCACATCACAGCTTTCCGGCAGCCTGCGCCACATCTCCCGGATCAGCCCCATCGAGACTGCGGTTGCTGTCCACCATGCAAGGCATGTTCCGATCCAGGTGCCACTCCTCGCAGAGGAGCCGTCCCCGGAGGCGGCTACGTCCTTCAGGCCAATGCGGCTTCCAGTACCGTAAGCTGCGCCAGACGCTCGTCCGCACGCGCCCGAGACTGATCGTCCTTCGCATCGGCAACATCCTCGCGGGCCTCCTGGATCCTGCGGGAAAGATCCGCCCGATCAATTTCGGCCACCGACACGGCCGATTCCGCCAGCAGGGTCAGGGATTCAGGCAGGATGTCCGCGAACCCGCCAAACACCACATATCGTTGCTGGCCACCCGCCGCGGCGGTGACCGTGACCACTCCCGGCCGGATTGCCGACATTACCGGCGCATGGCGCGCCATCACCGTCATCTCGCCTTCGGTGCCGGGAATGACGACGGACGTCACCTCCTCCGAGACCAGCAGCCGCTCCGGCGAGACCAGTTCGAATTTGAAACTATCGGCCATGATCGATCACATATCCATTCCAGCCATCGACAGGGATCGGACCCCTCCGCGGCATGTTTCGAAACCATGGACAGGCCTGCAATCCAGCCCCGGAACATCTCTGGTACCCGGGAACGACGGCCTGTCTCCCTGCCCTAACAGTTCGACGATCGAACCGAAATCGCGGCCCCGGGACCGTCCGGCCCGGGACCTCCACTCCTTACGCAGCTTCCGCAGCGAGCCGCTGCGCCTTCTCGACAGCTTCCTCGATCGTGCCGACCATGTAGAAGGCGGCTTCCGGCAGATGATCATATTTGCCGGCGCACAGATCCTTGAAGCCCTTTATCGTGTCTTCCAGATCGACCAGCTTGCCCGGCGAGCCCGTAAACACTTCAGCCACGAAGAAGGGCTGGGACAGGAAGCGCTCGATCTTGCGGGCGCGGGCCACCGTCAGCTTGTCCTCTTCCGAGAGCTCGTCCATGCCGAGACTCGCGATGATGTCCTGCAGCGACTTGTAGCGCTGCAGAATCTGCTGCACCAGGCGCGCGGTCTGGTAATGCTCTTCACCCACGATCAGCGGATCCAGCATCCGGGACGTCGAGTCCAGCGGGTCCACCGCCGGATAGATACCCTTCTCCGCAATCGAACGCGACAGCACCGTCGTCGCATCCAGATGCGCGAAGGAGGTTGCCGGCGCCGGGTCGGTCAGGTCGTCCGCCGGCACGTAGATCGCCTGCACGGAAGTAACCGAGCCCTTGCTCGTCGTGGTGATCCGCTCCTGCAGGGCGCCCATGTCCGTGGCCAGGGTTGGCTGGTAGCCCACCGCCGAGGGGATGCGGCCCAGCAAGGCCGACACTTCCGATCCGGCCTGCGTGAAGCGGAAGATGTTGTCGACGAAGAACAGCACGTCCTGACCTTCATCGCGGAAATACTCGGCAAGGGTCAGGCCCGTCAGCGCCACGCGGGCACGCGCGCCGGGCGGTTCGTTCATCTGGCCGAACACCAGCGCACATTTCGAGCCTTCGCCGCCTCCGGGCTTGTTCACGCCCGATTCGATCATTTCGTGATACAGGTCGTTGCCCTCGCGCGTCCGCTCTCCGACGCCCGCAAAGACGGAAAAGCCACCATGCGCCTTGGCGACGTTGTTGATCAGCTCCTGGATCAGCACGGTCTTGCCGACACCAGCGCCGCCGAACAGGCCGATCTTGCCGCCCTTCGCATAGGGAGCCAGCAGATCCACGACCTTGATCCCCGTAACCAGGATCTCGGCTTCGGTGGATTGCTCGATGAATTCCGGCGCCTCCGCATGGATCGGCCGGCGCTGGGCCGTGACGACCGCTCCGGCCTCGTCCACCGGCTCACCGACCACATTCAGGATGCGGCCAAGGGTCTCGACGCCGACAGGCACCTCGATCGGCGCGCCCGTATCCACGACAGGCTGTCCGCGAACGAGGCCCTCGGAATTGTCCATCGCGATACAGCGGACGGTGTTCTCGCCCAGATGCTGCGCCACCTCGAGCACCAGCCGGTTGCCCTGGTTGTCCGTCTCGAGCGCGTTCAGGATCGGCGGCAGATGATCGTCGAACGCAACGTCCACGACAGCGCCAATCACCTGGGCAACGCGCCCGACCGGACCAGTGGCCAGCGATGCGGAAGCAGTCGCCGCATCGGCAGCGGCCGCGGCTTTCCGGGTGGCGCCCGTCTTCCGGGCGGCGGCCGGGGCCTTCTTCTCGGTTGTTGCTCTAGCCATGTTTCGTGCCCTCTTTCAGAATTCTTACAGCGCCTCGGCGCCGGAAATGATCTCGATGAGTTCCTTGGTGATCTGCGCCTGGCGCTGCCGATTGTAGCTCAGCGTGAGCCTGTCGATCATTTCACCTGCATTGCGGGTGGCGCTGTCCATCGCCGCCATGCGCGCGCCCTGCTCGGATGCGGCATTCTCGAGCAATGCGCGGAAGATCTGCACGGCAATGTTGCGCGGGATCAAATCGGTCAGGATCGCGGATGCATCCGGTTCGTATTCATACACCGCACCGCCTGCAACCGCTTGCGCGCCTGCGCTCTCCGGCGCCGAGGCCGGAATGATCCGCTGCTCCGTCGGCAATTGCGAGATGACTGACCTGAACTCGGAGTAGAACAGGCTGCAGACATCGAACGCGCCCTCATTGAACATGCCGATCACCGTCCGCGCAATCGCATCCGCCTCGGCAAAGCCGATCTGCTTGACCTGACGCAAATCGACCCGGTCAATGATCAGCTCCCCATATTGCCGGCGCAACAGATCCGCACCCTTCTTGCCGACGCAGAGGATCTTGACCGTCTTGCCTTCCGACAGCAGGCTGCGAATCCGCTCGCGGGCCAGGCGCACGATCTGCGCATTGAAACCGCCGCAGAGACCCCGCTCGGCGGTGCACACGACCAGAAGATGGGTCTGCTCGCTGCCCGTGCCGGTCATCAGGCGCGGCGCATCGTCCCCGCCGTTCACCGCGCCCGCAATATTGGCGAGCACGGCGCTCATGCGCTGGGAATAGGGCCGCGCAGCTTCCGCGGCCTCCTGCGCCCGGCGCAGCTTTGCCGCGGCAACCATCTGCATCGCCTTGGTGATCTTCTGCGTCGCCCGCACCGAGGCAATTCGCACACGCAGATCCTTGAGTGAAGCCATTGGAAGCTACCGTCCGTGTCCCGTTCAGCAATCAGACGAAGGATTTGGCAAACGCATCGATCTGCTTCGTCAATGCAGCCCTGAGATCATCCGTCAGTTCCTTCTGACTGGCGATGCCGGCAAGCACTTCCTTGCCCTCGCTCCGCATATGCGCCAGCAGGCCCTGTTCGAAACGCCCGACATCCGCAACCGCAAGCTGATCCAGATAGCCATTGACGCCGGCAAAAATGACCGCCACCTGCTCCTCGGTCCGCAGCGGCGAGAATTGCGGCTGCTTCAGAAGTTCGGTGAGCCGCGCGCCACGGTTGAGCAAGCGTTGCGTCGCCGCATCGAGATCCGAGCCGAATTGCGCAAACGCCGCCATCTCGCGGTACTGGGCCAGCTCGCCCTTGATCGAACCGGCGACCTGCTTCATCGCCTTGATCTGGGCGGCCGAACCGACACGGGAAACCGACAGGCCCACATTCACCGCCGGACGGATACCCTGATAGAACAGGTCGGTCTCGAGGAAGATCTGACCGTCGGTGATCGAGATCACATTGGTCGGAATATAGGCCGACACATCATTGGCCTGCGTCTCGATGACCGGAAGCGCCGTCAGCGACCCCGCCCCATTCTCGTCATTGAGCTTAGCCGCACGCTCCAGCAGGCGCGAGTGCAGGTAGAAGACGTCGCCCGGATAGGCTTCGCGGCCCGGCGGGCGGCGCAGCAGCAGCGAGATCTGGCGGT
>CAYLGY010000138.1:0-4117 GCA_964383325.1 uncultured Rhizobiaceae bacterium | reverse complement strand
GTAGACCCGACTTTCCGGCAGGATCGCGCGTCAGAAACAAAACGGTATCTAGATGCGGTTTCCGCCCGACAGCATCATGGCCTGGGTGTGCGAGGAGGAAATCCGCTTCAGGCCGGGCGTTGTACAAATGCGCTTCATCTTGCGCTGGCCTGATCTTGCTGGCGCGAGGGCCGAGGGGTCGGGATCGGGACATTCGGCCAGATTTCCGGCGTCGGCCCTGAAGCGCCGCCGAGCTCGACCCGTACAAATTTCGGATCATGTGCTTTCGGGCTCAGATATTGCGAGCGCACGATCACGCGTCCCTCGGCATCCCTGCTGTCCCAGCGCTCTTTCTGGGCCTTCTCCGTGCAGATAACCGGGCGAAGATCCGGTGCATTGTCGAGATTTTCGCCCTGGCGCGGCAGGTCGCGGATATGCGGACCGCCCTTGCGCGAGAATCCTTCGGCAAGCAGGCGCGCAGCCTTGTCCGCCCGCTCCTGCTGCGTTGTCGCTCCGAGGACCACGGCGATGAGCGTGCGGCCCCGGCGGGTGGCCGAGCCGACAAGATTGAAGCCCGAGGCACAGATGAACCCGGTTTTCATACCGTCTGCTCCCTCGAAACGGCCGAGCAGCACATTATTCGATCGCATCCGGTTGTCCCCGGCGAGAATGCCCTCCAGCGCGAAATAGCCACCATATTGCGGGAATTCCCGCCGGACCGCAGCCGACAGGATGGCAAGATCGCGGGCAGTCGAATATTGACCGGCATCGTGCAGTCCATGGGCGTTGACGAACCGGGTTCCCGTCATGCCGAGCCTGCGGGCTTCCTCATTCATCCGGTCTGCGAAGGCGGAAACCGAGCCGGCAATGCTCTCCGCGACGGCCGTGGCGACATCGTTTGCCGATTTGACCATCAATATCTTCAGCGCATTGTCGAGGGTCAGGACCGAGCCGGCGGGATAGCCCATCTTGCTCGGGGGCTCCTTTGCGGCGCGGGCCGAGACCAGCACCGGCGAATTCAGCGTCACCTCGCCGGCATGAATGGCCCGAAATGCCACATAGGCAGTCATGATCTTGGTCAGGGATGCCGGGCGCCAGCGCTGGTGCGCGTTCTCATGCGTCAGCACCTTGCCCGTTGCGACATCGATGACGATGCTGGCGCCGGCATGGGAAATGCCGCAGGCCAGGGCCATCACCAACATTGCGCCAAGCATTCGCCGGAGGATCCGCTTCGTCAAGGTTCGCCGCTCCATTTCCGCAAGGGTCCCCGCAACAGGCCCTGTTCCCGAAATATATGCATAGCCGATACGTCGTGAACATGGCAAAGTATGGGAAGACTGATTCCGGCGGCGTGCCGGATCGGGTTTCAGACGCTTTTTCCGACAGGAGATTCGAAGTCCGCAATGCCCATCCTCAATCGTGTCGCCGAGATCGCGGACGAAGTCGCCGGATGGCGGCGCCAGCTGCATGCGAAGCCGGAACTGGATTTTGACCTCAAGGAGACAGCGAGCTTTGTCGCGGAGAAGCTGCGTTCCTTCGGGGTCGACCGGATCGAGACCGGTATAGCCCGGACAGGCCTTGTCGGTGTCATTCATGGCCGCAATCCGGACGGGCCGGCAATCGGCCTGCGTGCCGACATGGACGCCCTGCCGATCGAGGAGCAGTCCGGCAAGCCATGGGCTTCGCAACATTCCGGCCGCATGCATGCCTGCGGCCATGACGGGCATACGGCCATGCTGCTCGGCGCCGCTCGTCATCTGGCGGAGACGCGCAATTTCCGCGGCAGCGTCGCACTGATCTTCCAGCCGGCCGAAGAGGGCGGCGGTGGCGCGCGCGTGATGCTCGAGGAAGGCCTGATGGAGCGCTTCAACGTGGAAAAGGTGTTCGGCATGCACAACATGCCCGGCCTGCCCGTGGGAGAGTTCGCCATCCGGCCGGGCCCGATCATGGCGTCAACGGCGGAATTCAGCATTCTGGTCAAGGGCAAGGGCACGCATGCCGCGATGCCGCACAAGGGGATCGATCCGATCCTTGCGGCTTCGCAAATGGTAAGCGCCCTGCAATCCGTGGTGTCGCGCTCCACCGATGCCAATGACGCCCTCGTCCTGTCCGTTACCCGATTCCATTCGGGTTCTGCCCACAATATCATCCCCGACGAGGCCCTGCTTGGCGGCACTTGCCGCTTTTTCGAGCCTCAGATCGGCGAGCTGGCGCGCGAAAGGATGGAGAGACTCGTCGAGAGCACCGCCGCCGCGTTCGGCGCCGATGCCGTCCTGAACTACAAGCCCAACTATCCGGCCACTGTCAATCACCCGGAAGAAACCGTCCGTGCCGGGAATGTGGCGGCGCTAATTGCCGGCGAGGGCAAGGTAGACCGCAATGTCGCGCGGATGCTGGGCGGCGAGGATTTTTCCTACATGCTCCAGCAGCGACCGGGCGCCTTCATCTTTCTCGGCAATGGAGACACGGCGAATCTCCATCATCCTGCCTATGATTTCAACGACGAGGCCATTCCCTATGGGATCAGCTACTGGGTCAAGCTGGTCGAGACCGAACTTCAGGCGTGAATCCTCGCTCTTTTCTGCAGCGGGTGGTTGGCGAACCCGGGTAAAGAGTCTATGTGTGCGCCGATGGTCCCGTAGCTCAGCAGGATAGAGCGACGGATTCCTAATCCGTAGGTCACAGGTTCGAATCCTGTCGGGATCGCCAGCACTTTCAACAAGTTGACAGCGACTACGCGGAAGATTCCGCTGATCTCCGGGGGGCGGGCTACACCACGCCTCCGATCTTGCGTGACACGTTCCAGGCGGCTTCCTTCACCAGGGGAATGACCGAGTCGAGGCTGAGTTCCGGGGAGGAAATTGGCGAGAATGCGACGCTCAACGCAGCCTTCATCTTCAGGCTGGCATCAAAGATGGGTGCGGCGATGGAGATGACGCCAAGGATTGCCTCCTCATTCACAGAGGCATAGCCCCTTTTCCGGACCTCATCGAGCTGCGCGACAATTTCCGATGTATGTACGATCGTTCTCGGCGTTACCTGCTCCAACGGTCCCGGACCCAACAGTTCGAATACTTCTTCGTCTGACAATTCCGAGAGCAACACCTTTCCCATTGCCGTACAATGGAGATATGTCAGCTCGCCGGGAGTTGTCTGGATGTTTATCGGCCCGCTGTTCTGGACGGACAAGAGATAAAGACCGCGATCGCCCCGGCGGGAGCCAAGATAGCTGCTGAGATTGTACTGCTCGGCCAGCCGCGTCAGTTCGGTGTGGGCGGTCGCAACCAGACGGTCGCCGCGAAGCAGCTGATTGCCGAGCTTCATGGCGCGGTAGCCGATATGGTAGCGCCGCGTTTCGCTATCCTGTTCGACGTAGCATTGGGCAAGCAGGGTAGTGAGGTGACGCTGCACGATGGTGGGGCTGAGTTCCAGCTGCCGTGCGATTTCCCGGACTCCCAGGGGCTTCGGCGACTTGTCGAGAAGCTCGAGAATGTCAAGGCCGCGCTTCAATGATTGATTTCCCGACATCCCTATCCCTTCGTCCAATTCCTTGCCCGCGTGGCGGAAGATGAGGTCCGCTGTGCAGGATCGCGGATCGATGCTACCTGCCTGTCGCCCTCCATGATTTCGCCGCGAGCGCCGATCTTCAAGCCTGTTCCTCCGCGTCCATGCTCATTCTTCCTTGTTCTGGAAGCGTTTTGCGAGATTGTCGAAGAACTGGTCGGAGAGTTTCTGGACGACGCCTGCGACCAGGCGTGCGCCGAGCTGGGCGATCTTGCCGCCGATGGTGACGTCGCCTTCATATTCGAGGAGGGTTGTGCCGGCTTCCTCGCCCTCTGTCAGCGTGATGCGGGCATTGCCTCTGGCGAAGCCGGCAAGGCCGCCCTCTCCGGCGCCGCCGAGGATGACGGCGTTGGGCTCGTCCATTTCCGACAGTTCGACCGTGCCCTTGAAGGTGGCCTTGACCGGTCCGATCCTCGTGGTGATGGCGGCGCGGTACTGGCGCTGGTCTTCGGTTTCCAGCTCGCTGCAGCCGGGAATGCATTCCTTCAGGACGTCGGGCTGCAGCATGGTATCCCAGACGGCCTGGCGTGGTGCCGGCAATTCGTATCGACCCTTGATCTTCAGAGCCATGTGC
>CAYLGY010000137.1:0-4226 GCA_964383325.1 uncultured Rhizobiaceae bacterium | reverse complement strand
AGCCCTTCATCAGATTGACGTCTTCGACCGCGATGGTGCCGCGGTTGCGGAAGAAAGCGACGAGAATTGCGAGCCCGACGGCTGCCTCGGCGGCGGCCACCGTCAGTACGAACAGCGCGAAGACCTGACCGACCAGGTCCTGCAACAGGGCCGAGAAGGCCACGAAGTTGATATTCGCAGAAAGAAGGATCAGCTCGATCGACATCAAGATGGTGATGATGTTCTTCCGGTTGAGAAAGATTCCGAAGATGCCGATCGTAAAGAGAACCGCCGAAACCGTCAGATAATGTGAAATGCCCACTTCCATGATCAGATTCCCTCGCCGGATTCGACTTTTCGCACTTCGATCGAATTCGCGGTCGTGCGCGCAACCTGGGCGGCAATGTTCTGGCGGCGCACGCCCTGCTTGTGGCGCAGGGTCAGCGTGATCGCGCCGATCATCGCCACGAGCAGGATGATGCCGGCGATCTGGAAGTAGTGCGCATAGTCGGTATAGAGGATATCTCCCAGCGCAGCGGTATTGTGCCGCACGGCAATGTCCGGCGTGGGCTGGGCCACATTGCCGGCAAGATGGGGCTCAAAACTGTAGCCACCAAGCACGACCGCCAGCTCCACCACAAGGATCAGACCCACCAGCGCCCCGATCGGCGCATAATGCAGCGACCCGCGTTTCAGCGCAGCGAAATCGACGTCCAGCATCATGACCACGAACAGGAACAGCACGGCCACCGCGCCGACATAAACGACGATCATGATCACTGCCAGGAATTCCGCTCCGGTCAGCAGGAACAGCCCCGCGCCATTGATGAAGGCAAGAATGAGATACAGAACCGAATGCACGGGATTGCGCGCGGAGATCACCATGACCGCCGCGCCAATGGCGATGATGGCGAACAGGTAAAAGAACACTGCCCCCAGTCCTGTCAGCATTGGAACCCTCGACTCTTCCCTGCGGCTTGCCTGAAGTCAGCCTGTTTCATCTGTAGGGCGCATCGAGCGCGATATTGCGCGCGAGCTCCCTTTCCCATCGGTCGCCATTGGCAAGCAATTTCTGCTTGTCGTAATACAGCTCTTCTCGCGTCTCGGTTGAGAACTCGAAATTCGGTCCCTCGACAATCGCCTCGACTGGGCAGGCTTCCTGGCAGAAGCCGCAATAGATGCATTTCACCATGTCGATGTCGTAACGCACGGTTCGCCGGGTGCCATCATTGCGACGTGGACCGGCCTCGATGGTGATCGCCTGCGCGGGACAGACTGCCTCGCACAATTTGCAGGCAATGCAGCGTTCTTCCCCATTCGGATACCGACGCAGGGCATGCTCCCCGCGAAAGCGCGGCGAGAGCGGACCTTTCTCATGTGGATAATTGATCGTGTATTTGGGCGCAAACATCTGCCGCAAGGACAGGACAAATGCCTGCACGAATTCGATCAGTAGCAGCGATTTTGCGGCCTGGCTCAGAGTCGACATCGTCAATCCCCATCCGATGGTGGCTGCACCGCCACGAATTGCAAACAGACCCTCACGCGGACCATCCGGTCAGCTTAAGGAAGGCGGCGGTGGCCACGACCATGAACAGCGAAAGCGGGAGGAAAACCTTCCATCCGAGGCGCATCAGCTGATCATACCGGTAACGTGGAACGAACGCCTTTACCATGGAGAACATGAAGAACACCATGCACGTTTTCAGCACGAACCAGACGATTCCGGGAATCCAGGTGAAAGGCGCCATATCCAGAGGCGGCAGCCACCCGCCCAGAAAGAGGATCGTTGTCAGCGCACACATCAACACGATGGCGACATATTCGCCGAGGAAGAACAGGAGAAATGGCGTTGAGGAATATTCGATCATGTGGCCGGCAACCAGTTCGGATTCCGCTTCCACAAGATCGAAAGGCGGACGATTGGTCTCTGCCAGCGCCGAAATGAAGAAGACGATGAACATCGGAAACAGCGCCAGCCAGTGCCAATCGAGGAGGCTATTCGGCAGACCGAAGCGCGTACCCAGCCCATCACGTTGAGACAACACGATATCCGTCAGATCGAGCGATCCGACAGCGAGCAGCACGGTCACGATGACGAAACCGATCGAAACCTCGTAGGACACCATCTGCGCTGCTGAACGAAGCGCGCCGAGGAAAGGGTATTTCGAGTTCGATGCCCATCCACCCATGATGACGCCATAGACCTCCAGCGAGGAGATGGCGAAGACATAGAGGATGCCGACATTGATCGAGGCAATTGCCCAACCCTCATCAACCGGAATCACCGCCCATGCGGCCATTGCAAGAACTGCTGATACCAGGGGCGCCAGCAGGAAGATGCCCTTGTTGGCCCCGGAAGGGATCACAGGCTCCTTGAAGACGAACTTCAGCAGGTCGGCAAATGCCTGCAGCAATCCCCACGGACCGACCACGTTCGGTCCACGGCGCAGCTGCACTGCCGCCCAGATCTTGCGATCGGCATAAAGGATGTAGGCTACGAAGATCAGCAGTGCGACCAGCAGCACGACCGACTTGAGCAGGATGACCAGAAACGGCCACAAATAGAGATCGTAGAAGCTTTCCATCTGTCCCGCCTATTCGGCCGCCTGTTGATTTAGATTCGCGGCCAGCGCCGAGCATTCCGCCATTACCGCAGACGCCCGCGCAATCGGGTTCGTCAGATAGAAGTCTTTGACGGCGGAGGCAAATGCAGTTTTGTCGGTTCCGTCGAATTCCCCGGCTAAAGCGGCGATATCGGCCGGATTCCCGGCGGCAATCCTGTCTACCTGCGCAAGGTGTGGATGCTCGTCGAAGAGCCTTGACCGCAATTGCTCGAGCGAATCAAAGGGAAGCCGGTGGCCGAGCACATCGGAAAGCGCACGCAGGATCGCCCAGTCTTCGCGGGCATCGCCTGGTGCAAAGCCAGCCCGCAGTCCGCGCTGTACCCGCCCCTCCGTATTGACATATGTGCCTGATTTTTCCGTGTACGCCGCCCCCGGAAGGATGACATCGGCCCGATGCGCGCCCGCATCGCCATGCGTTCCGATATAGATGACGAAGGCATTGCCGCAGCGCTGCATGTCGAACTCGTCCGCGCCGAGCAGGAACAGCAGATCGCTGTCGCCCAGCATCGCTTCCATGTCCTTGCCGCCCTCACCGGGCACGAAGCCGATATCCAGCGCACCGACGCGCGACGCGGCCGTATGCAACACTGCAAATCCATTCCAATCGGACCTGAGCGCATTGCATCTGCGCGCAACTTCAGCCGCAAGGGCAAGATTGACCGCACCGTCCTTGCGGCTCAGCGCATCCTGGCCGATCAGGATGATCGGGCGCTCGGCTGCCTGCAATACGGAAAGGAATTCGCCGTTTCCAGCGGCCAGCTCTCGCAGCGTATCCTGGCCATGTCCCAGCACCTGGTGCCCGTAACGGGGATCGCCGACCTGACCGATGATGCCGATCGGGAAGGGCCCGGCCCGCCAGCGCTTGCGGATTCGCGCATTGAGCACGGAAGCCTCATAGCGCGGATTCGAGCCCACAATCAGCATGGCGTCCGCCTGTTCGATTCCCTCAATGGTAGGATTGAACAGATAGGATGCGCGGCCGAGGGTCGGATCGAGCGCAGCACCATCCTGCCGACAATCGAGATTGCGGCACTCGAGCGCGGTCATCAGCAACTTCAGCGCATAGATCTCCTCGACGGCCGCCAAATCGCCAGCGATCGCCCCCATTCGCTCGGGAGACGTGTGCGAGACGGCCTCGCCAATCGCCGCGAATGCCTCTGCCCAGCTCGCCGGTCGCAGTTTTCCATCCACACGAACATAGGGCCGGTCCAGCCTTTGCGAACGCAGGCCATCCCAGATGAAGCGCGTCTTGTCGGAAATCCATTCCTCATTCACTTCATCATTGACCCGCGGCAGGATTCGCATCACCTCGCGCCCACGCGTGTCTACCCGGATCGCCGAGCCGACCGCATCCATGACGTCGATGGATTCAGTCTTGCTCAGCTCCCATGGACGCGCCTGAAAGGCATAGGGGCGTGAGGTCAGCGCGCCAACCGGGCAAAGATCGATGACATTGCCCTGAAGTTCCGAAGTCATCGCTCGCTCGAGATAGGTGGTGATCTCCATGTCCTCGCCGCGCCCGATGGCGCCGAGTTCAGAGACGCCGCCGACTTCCGTGCTGAAGCGGATGCAGCGCGTGCAATGGATACAGCGGGTCATGATCGTCTTGACCAGCGGACC
>CAYLGY010000136.1:0-4240 GCA_964383325.1 uncultured Rhizobiaceae bacterium | reverse complement strand
GGCAAGTCCGGCTGGGCCGCACAGCTCGGCGCGCAGATCAATGTACCGAGCATGCCGGGCTCCTCGCTGCGCGTCATCGGCTACTATGCCGACAGCGACAATGCCTATAATGGGCATGGCGGTGAGTGGTCGATCATTGGTTCCTACGGGCACCAGTTTACGCCGGAATTCTTCGCTTCGGCGGGTGTCCAGTATACGGACAGCCTCTATCTGCCGGGATCGGACATCAAGTCCTCGTCCAACCGTTGGGATGCGGAACTGTTCGCCACTTGGCGTCCGGTCGAGAACTTCCAGGTCATGGGTGAGGTCGTCTACTCCAAGCAGACGGATCTCGATGGCTCCTGGTCGGGCTTCCTGCGCTTCTCGCGCTTCTTCTGATCGGATCTTTCCGGTTTGAAACGAACCCGGCGGGCAACCGCCGGGTTTTTTCTTTTGTGCGGGTCCCGGCCCCCGACCCCTCCCATTTGCCGCGCGAATCTGCTTCATGGGGTACATGAAGATTTCCGCAGAACAGGCTGGGGCGCTGAAGGCCGTCGCCCAATGGCTCAAGGCTGGCGACCGGCAGGTGTTTCGCCTGTTCGGACATGCCGGCACCGGCAAGACGACGCTGGCCCGTCATTTCGCCGAGGGGCTGGATGGCGATGTGCAATTTGCCGCGTTTACCGGCAAGGCCGCGCAGGTCATGCGCTCAAAGGGCATCAGCAATGCACGGACCCTGCATTCGCTGATCTATCGGCCACGGGGGGAGGAGGCGGTCGAGGATGAGCAGACCGGCCGCACCTCGATGTCGCCGACCTTCGCGCTCAACCGGCAAAGCCCGGTGGCTAAGGCGAGCCTGATTGTCGTTGATGAATGTTCCATGGTGGACGAGGAACTTGGCCGCGACCTGGAAAGCTTCGGGACGCCAATTCTCGTGCTTGGCGATCCGGGGCAATTGCCGCCCATTTCCGGCGGCGGCTATTTCACCGAACATCCGCCGGATTATCTCCTGACCGAGATCCACCGGCAGGCCCGGGACAATCCGATCCTGCGCCTTGCCTCGGACGTGCGCGAGGGACGTGAGCTGGTTGCAGGCGATCATGGCGCGGCGCGGATCATCGGCCGTGCAGATGTCGATGCGGATCTGGTGCTGGGCGCCGACCAGGTACTGGTCGGTATCAATCGCACGCGGCGTCGTTACAATATGCGCCTGCGCGAGCTCAAGGGCTTTACGCAGGCGACGCCGCAGGCCGGCGACAAGCTGGTTTGCCTGCGCAATGATTCGGCCAAGGGCTTGCTCAATGGTTCGCTCTGGAAGGTGATGACGGCTTCGCGCGAGACCTCAAAGCCCGGGATCAACCTGTTGATTTCGCCGGAGGATGAGGATCCGGATCGGGGCGCGGCCAAGATCCGCCTGCTGCGGGCTGCCTTCGAGACGCCGGAGGCAGACATTCCCTGGCAGACGCGCAAGCGCTTCGACGAGTTCGACTTCGGCTATGCGCTGACGGTGCACAAGGCGCAGGGATCGCAATGGCCCGAAGTGGTGCTGTTCGACGAAAGCTTTGCCTTTCGCGAGATGCGGCAGCGCTGGCTGTATACGGCGATCACGCGGGCGCAGGAACGGCTGACCATCGTGAAATAGGATACTTGCCGGGAAGGTGCGGCAAGTGGTTCAGTTGCGCCCCGCCGAGGCTTCGAGAATGACCAACTCGCCAATGTTCTCGGCGGTGATGTAGCCAATGAGACGGTCGCTGCCATCCATGACCGCGATGGCGGGCGCGCGCGATTGCTGCAGCGCCTGCAGCACCCGGTCGAGCCGGTCGCCCGGGCGGGCGCGGGGAATCTCGACATGCAAGGCGACGCGGGCAGGGGCATCGATTCCCGCTTCGCGCAGGGCTGCGATCATGGCATTGCGGGTGACGAAGCCGAGCAGGCGGCCGTCAGTGGCGAGCATCGGAAACTCGACCTGCGTGGTGCGAAGCAGCGCATCGGCGGCATCACCCAGCGTTGCATGCTCAGGAAGGGCCTCGTAGCTGGTGATCATGGCGTCGCGGACATTGATGTTGCGTGACACTTCCTGCAACTCGGTCTGCTGCGCTTCGGCCGAGGCGGCGACATAGACGAAAATGGCGATGAAGATCAGCATCGGATTGCCGAGCAGGCCGAGAAAGCCGAGCAGGAAGGCAAAGCCCTTGCCGATGTCCGCTGCAATCCGGGTTGCCCTTGACCGGGGCAGCCTGGTGGCCAGTAGTGCCCGCAGCACCCGGCCCCCATCCATCGGAAAAGCGGGGATGAGGTTGAAGATGACGAGGAAAAGGTTGACCGCGGCAAGGCGCGCGAGAAATTCACCGCCCGGGTCGTCGAGCGTTTCCAGCGAGGCGGGATCGAAACGCGCATCGAGAAGGAGGTAGAGCACCAGCGCGATGGCGATGCTGACTGCCGGCCCCGCCAGCGCGACGACGATTTCCTCGGACGGCTTTTCGGGCATGCGCTCCAGGCGGGCCATGCCGCCAATCGGCAGCAGCGTCACGTCGGGCGTGCGGATCCCGTAGCGCCGCGCGGCAAAAGCATGGCCGAATTCATGGGCGACGACGCAAGCGAACAATGCGAGAATGAACAGCATGCCCGCAATTGCCGCCTCCATGCCGTCCTGGCGGTAGTAGACCAGGCCGATCCAGGCAAGCAGCAGGAAAAAGGTGACATGCACGCGAAGCTCGGTGCCGAAGATACGTGCAATCGGAAACGACCATGCCATGGCGAAAGTTGAAGCAGCTTGCAGGACCAAACGCAAGTCAAGATGTCGCCCATCCGTATTGAACCTCGGTGCGCGATCCCGTACAGCTTCTCTACCCCGCGCGCAGGGCCGGGGTATTTTCGGGCGGCAACAGGCGGGCAGAAACGCGCATGGCGAGGCTATCGGTAAATCTCAACGCAATCGCCATGCTGCGCAACCGGCGCGACCTTCCCTGGCCAGACGTTCCGCATTTTGGGCGCATTGCGCTCGCGGCCGGAGCGAGCGGCCTGACCGTCCATCCGCGCCCCGACCAGCGCCATATCCGATTCTCCGACCTGCCGCAGCTCCGGGCCCTGATCGATGACGAATTTCCGCATGCGGAGTTCAATATAGAGGGCTATCCGACACGCGAATTCCTGGAGCTTGTCGAGGCCAACGAGCCCGATCAGGTCACCCTTGTGCCCGACCATCCGGACCAGTCGACTTCCGACCATGGCTGGGACTTCCTTCGCGAGGAAGCCATGCTCGCCGAGGTCACGTCGCGGCTGAAATCGGGCGGCATGCGCGTGGCGCTGTTCTGCGATCCGGATGCCGATGCGGAAGCGATCGAAGCGGCGGCGCGGACCGGGGCGGACCGGCTCGAACTGTTTACCGGGCCCTATGGCGCCTGCCATGACGATGCGGCCGCCGCAGCCCGCCAGCTCGACAGGCTGGAGCGCACGGCGCGGTTGGCGCTGGATGCAGGGCTTGGCCTCAATGCCGGCCATGACCTGACGGTCGCCAATCTTCCGGCGCTGATTGCGCGGGTGCCCGAGATTGCGGAAGTGTCAATCGGTCATGGGCTGACCGCCGATGCGCTGGAGCATGGCATGGCGAGGACCGTGCAGCGTTTTCTTGGCGCTTGCGCCATCCCAACCGAATAAAATTCGCCTATACGGTTTGCGAAGCGGTGCCGTGAGGCACGAAACCAGCAAGATCGAATGCAGCAAAGGAGAATGGAATGAGAGTATATTACGATCGGGATGCCGACCTCAATCTGATCAAGGCCCGCAAGGTTGCGATCATCGGCTATGGCAGCCAGGGCCGGGCGCATGCGCTGAACCTGAAGGATTCGGGCGTGGCGGAAATCTGCGTCGCATTGCGGGCCGGGTCGGCCACGGCGCGCAAGGCAGAGGCAGACGGCTTCACGGTCCGTACAGTGGCCGATGCGGCTGCATGGGCCGACCTGATGATGATGGCCGCACCTGACGAGCTGCAGGCTGACATCTACAATCAGGAGATCGCACCGAACATCCGCGACGGGGCGGCAATCGCCTTTGCGCACGGGCTGAACGTACATTTCGGGCTGATCGAGCCGAAGAAGACGGTCGATGTCGTCATGGTGGCGCCGAAGGGGCCGGGCCACACGGTGCGCAGCGAATATCAGAAGGGTGGCGGCGTGCCCTGCCTGGTGGCGGTCGATCACGATGCTTCCGGCAATGCGCTGGAGCTTGCCCTGTCCTATGCATGCGGCGTCGGCGGCGGCCG
>CAYLGY010000135.1:0-4269 GCA_964383325.1 uncultured Rhizobiaceae bacterium | reverse complement strand
GATGTCCATCTGCAGCGAGGTGATGTCGCGCGCGGTGCCGGCCACCTTGAAGTCCATGTCGCCGAGATGGTCTTCGTCACCCAGAATGTCGGACAGGACGGCATAGCGGTCGCCTTCCTTGATCAGCCCCATGGCGATGCCGGCCACGGGAGCCGAAAGCGGCACGCCCGCATCCATCAGCGCAAGAGAGGTGCCGCAAACCGTTGCCATGGACGAAGAGCCGTTCGACTCGGTGACTTCCGAGACCGTGCGCAACGTATAGGGAAACTGCTCCTGTGACGGCAGTACCGGTCGGATGGCGCGCCAGGCCAGTTTGCCATGGCCGATCTCGCGACGTCCGGGAGAACCCATCCGCCCGGTCTCGCCGACGGAATAGGGTGGGAAATTGTAGTGCAGCATGAAGGCTTCGCGGTAGGTGCCGGTCAGGGAGTCGACATATTGCTCGTCTTCGCCCGTGCCCAGCGTCGTGACCACCAGTGCCTGGGTTTCGCCGCGGGTGAACAGCGCCGATCCATGGGTGCGGGGCAGGATGCCGACTTCGGCCACGATCGGGCGAATCTGCGTCAGGCTGCGCCCATCGATCCGGCTGCCGGTATCGAGGATGTTCCAGCGGACGATCTTGGCCTGAAGCGATTTGAACACCGTTGCGATCTGTTCCGACGGAAACTCGGGAGTCTCGCCCTCCGCGACCGCGAAATGCTTCAGCACCTTGTCGCGCGCCGCGTCGACGGCCGCATAGCGCTGCTGCTTGTCGGTAATCTGATAGGCAGCGCGCAGGTCCGCCTCGACCAGTTCCAGCATCCGCCCTTCTAGTGCCGAAAGATCTTCGATTGAATGCTCGCGCGGTTCACGCGCCGCGACCTCGGCGAGACGAATGATCGCGTCGATCACCGGCTGGAAGCCACGCTGGCCGAAGGTCACTGCGCCGAGCATGGTTTCCTCGTCGAGTTCCCGGGCTTCGGATTCCACCATCAACACGGCGTCATGCGTACCCGCAACGACCAGGTCGAGGCTCGATTCCGGCATCTCGTCGATCTGCGGGTTCAGGACGTAGTCGCCGGCAATGTAGCCGACCCGGGCGCCGCCGATCGGGCCCATGAACGGCACGCCTGAAAGCGTCAGGGCTGCCGAGGCCGCGACCATCGAGACGATGTCGGGATTGTTCTCCTGGTCGTGCTGCAGGACCGTGACGATGACCTGGGTCTCGTTCTTGTAGCCTTCGGCGAAGAGCGGGCGGATGGGCCGGTCAATCAGCCGGGAAACCAGCGTTTCATTCTCCGACGGACGCCCCTCGCGCTTGAAATAGCCCCCGGGAATGCGCCCGGCAGCAAAGGATTTCTCCTGGTAGTTCACGGTCAGCGGAAAGAAGTCCTGTCCGGGCTTGGCTTCCTTTGCCGAGACCACCGTGGCGAGCACGACTGTCTCGCCATATGTGGCGAGCACTGCGCCATCGGCCTGCCGGGCAATCTTGCCGGTTTCGAGAATGAGCGGACGACCGCCCCATTCGATTTCTACCTTGTGGTGATTGAACATGTCTTGTCCTTGTCAATGCCGGCAGCGCCTGCGCGGTCCATCCGCACAGATACAGGCTCCGGTCGTCATCAGCTGAACGAGCCACGGGCAAGACAGATGGCGGCTGGCGCACAGCTTCATGCAAGCCGCCATCAATCCTGCCCCATGACCGGTCCAGACGGTCAGCGCCCTCATGGGCGGGTTTCGCATCCATTGTCCCGATGCGAGGGTCCGGCGAGCCCTTGGCAAGGCTCGCCGGGAATTCATGGCCGATCGGACAGTATTGCGAGAGCCGGAATTGCGTTGCAACCAATTGTGCTGCATTGCCGGTTCGCGTCCGTTGGAGGCCCTGCCTAGCGCCGCAGACCCAGCTTCTGGATCAGGGTCTGGTAGCGCTCTTCGTTGCGCGACTTGAGATAGTCGAGCAGGCGCCGGCGCTGGGAAACGAGTTTCAGCAGGCCGCGGCGCGAATGATTGTCCTTTACGTGATCCTTGAAATGCTCTGTGAGATTGCGAATTCTCTCCGAGAGCACGGCGACCTGCACTTCCGGAGAACCTGTATCTCCCGGGGCCGTCGCGAATTCCTTCATCAGTTCCTGTTTACGTTCGGCAGTGATCGACATCGCAGGAGTTCCTTTCAATGAATGTGCAGGAAACAGGGCGCCCTCAGCCAGGATGTCGTCCAGCAGGGGCCGTGGATTGGCGGGCGCACCTGCGCCACGCTGCGCCGCGTATAATGGAAAACCGTTCCAATGAAAAGGGCCGACTTGCAAATGGGTGCAAGTCGCCCGGACAGGACCAGCGTGCTGGCCGGCAGCCAATTTGCCATCACCTTCAACCCCTGAACACCCGGCCCGGCTTGAACTGCCCGGCTTCGATGGCACCGATGGCGACCAGCCGCCCCTTGCACGTCGCATAGGCTTCCTCGGCTTCAACGGGAGCATCGCGACCGCGAAGGATCACCGGATTGCCGAGCCGGATCCTGGCGGCGGCGTCGTCGCCGAGCGCGACATGGGGAAGGCCATCCAGCGCCGCGCCGGTTTCGAGCAACAATGCGTCCAGTTCCTCATAGCCTTCGATCGCATTCGGGTCCCGCGTTCGCGGGCTGGCAGCTTCCAGCATTTCCGGCGTCACGAGTTCATCCGGGGAAAATGGCTCCACTTCGGTCCGGCGCAGTTCCGATACATGGCCATGGCAGCCGAGCAGGCGGCCCATGTCGCGAGCCAGCGAACGGACATAGGTGCCCTTGCCGCATTCAATCAGGAAGCTCGTATGATCTTCATCGGGCATCGCCGAAATTTCCAGCCGCAGGATCTCGACCTCGCGCGGGGCGATCTCCAGCGTTTCGCCTGCCCGGGCGAGGTCATAGGCCCGCTCGCCATCGATTTTCACCGCCGAGAAGCGCGGAGGAACCTGCTGGATGATGCCCGTGAAGCGCGGCAGCAAGGCCTCGATTTCCGCGCGTGACGGACGCCGGTCCGATTGCGCGACAACTTCGCCCTCCAGATCGTCGGTGCTGCGCTCCTCGCCCCAGGCAACGGTGAACTCGTAGACCTTCACTCCGTCCATCACATAGGGAACGGTCTTGGTCGCCTCGCCGAGGGCGATCGGCAGCATGCCGGAGGCAAGCGGATCCAGCGTGCCGGCATGGCCAGCCTTCTGGGCGCCGAAAAGCCAGCGAACCCTGGAAACCGCCTCGGTCGAGCCCATGCCGATCGGCTTGTCGAAAACCAGCCAGCCTGAAATCGCCCGACCCTTTTTCCTGCGCTGTCCCGCCATTACCCATCATCCTCGTCGCGTTCCGTGGAGCCAATGTCCCGTGCCACCTCCGGCGAGCGCAGCAGGCGGTCGATCCTGTCGTAATTGTCAAGGCTGCGATCGAGGCGGAAACGGATTTCCGGCATGTATTTCAACTGCCGCAATGCTGGCGAAAGCCGCCCGCGGATGAATTTCGCATGCACCTGAATCCTGGCCGCAATATCGGGATCCTGCCCGCCCAGCGGCGAAACATAGGCGGTGGCGATCTTGAGGTCAGGCGACATGACCACCTCGTTGACGGAGATCACGGTGCCTTCCAGTGCCGGATCTCGCAATTCGCCCCGCATCAGCCATTCCGACAATGCGTGTCGAACCTGCTCTCCGACCCGAAGCTGGCGTTGTGAAGGAGCTTTGCTCATCGGATATTCCTGAATTGCAGACCGGCCGGGCCGCTACTCGAAAGCGGATCCGGCTCCCTGCCGCGCATGGATCGATGCGCGGTCACGCGCCCGATCGTGATGCCACCCCGGTGAACCGGCGCCGTGACCCGGCGCCTTGTCCGAGCATGATCCTTCTCGAAGAACGGGCTCCATTCTCCGGGATCGTGCTCCAGAGCGCCATGCGCCCAACCGGACGCAACATGGGCGCTCCAGCAAGCTGCTCGGGCATCGGGTTTCTCCAAAGGCGATTCACGTTCTGGTCCGATCCCCTACAGCGTGCGGCGCACATGTTCGACGCGGAAGGCCTCGATGACATCTCCGGCACGGATATCGTCATAATTGGCGAAAGCCATTCCGCATTCCTGTCCGGCGGGCACTTCCGAAACCTCGTCCTTGAAGCGTTTGAGCGTTTTCAGCGTGCCCTCATGGATGACGACATTGTCGCGGATCAGGCGCACGCCGGCACCGCGCTCGACCTTGCCTTCCGTGACACGGCAGCCCGCCACCTTGCCGACCTTGGTGATGTTGAACACTTCGAGGATCTCGGCATTGCCGAGGA
>CAYLGY010000134.1:0-4324 GCA_964383325.1 uncultured Rhizobiaceae bacterium | reverse complement strand
CTAGTCCTGATTGGGGAAACAGGACGAGACCTCGATTTGCCGGTCGAGGGCATTGACGATCTCCGGCAGGGAGAATTGCGCGCGATAATCATAGGTGATCTCGACGCGCGAAAATCCCGCCACGCCGCCGCAACTGGCATCGCGGTCGAGGCTGACCGACAGCGCCGCCGGATCGATCCAGCGCTGGCGCGCCTCGCTGCGGATCATTTCCTCGGTGGCGGAAGCGTTGAAGCCGCCCATCCCGCCGCACGCAGGCAGTTCAACTGCCATGCAGCGCGCGGCGCGCAGCGCGATATCCGAGAGCGATTCCCGGTTCCAGGCAAAGCGGCCAAGTTCGACCAGCCCGATGGATACGAGCAGGAACGGAATGAGGATCAGGGTGAACTCGACGAGGACCGCCCCGTCCTGGTCAGCGCGAAACCTTGTCCAGACCCGCTTCATGCGCGACCTGTCATGGCAGGATCGGGACAATGGCCCGCGTCCGGATCAGGTCCCCCTCGGCAAGTCCATAGGACGTGAAAATCGGCGAGTATGCCTTGCTGGCCTCCAGCACGATGTAGCGGCTGGCGCGCGAGCCATCCGCGCAGGAGCTGCCGCAAGGATGGGTCGGGCCGAAGGAAAAGCCGGAAGCATTCCGGATCGGGCAATAGCAGCTCTCCAGCAAGCCTGCGAGCGACATCACGCTGGCAATCCCGTCATCTTCGCGGAACTCGACATGATCGTTGAGATTGACCCGGAACGAGGCCGGCGGGCGCACGCTCGCAGCTGCCAGGACGTTTCCGAGTTCGGCAGCGAAGCCCTGCGGTCCCGAGGCGTCGATGCGCGCCGAATGCAGGATTGCATGGTTGGCGGCGGCTGAAACTGCCTCGTCGAGCCGCAATCTCTGGAACAGGATCGAGCCGAAATCGGCAAAGGCGGCCATGATGAGCAGGAGGACCGGCAGCGCGATCGCGAATTCGACCAGGACGGCACCCCCCTCGTCCCGTCGCGCCCGCCGCCAGAGCTTGCGAATAATGCGCCTCACTGCACCAGTCTCGTGCGTTCATTACCGATAATGGCGTCCTCGCAGGCGGAGGCCGTGATGTTGCCGCTTCCGGTCAGGACCAGCTCGCCGCCGATGATCTGAAGGCACTCAGCCCCGGCGCCGAGATCGGCGCCACCCGAAATATCGACTTCCTGTGTCGGGAAATAGAAGAGGCCGCCGACGACGGTGCCATATGCGCCGGCATGGAGACGGGCGCCCTGCTCGTCCTCCGTCGGGCCGATCACGGCAAGGCCGGCAAGATCGCCGCCGACCGGCGCGGAAATCTTCGCGCCCCGGAACCCGGCGCCGAGGCAGAAGCTGAAGCCGGCGCAGGCGCCCTCGCCAGTTCCGTTGCCATTGACAACGATGGTCGTGCGCAGCGCTTCCAGCGCGACGGGCCGACCATCGCATTGCACATCCCCACCCGAGGCGAGGCTCACCACGCCATCGATCACCCAGGTGCCGCTGCCAAGGCGCAGCCCCCCGGAAGTATATACGCTGCCTCGCACCAGATGGGTGTCAGCATCCGGCAGCATCAGGCAGCCGCCACCCTGGCTGCGAATATTTCCGGTCACCTCGAAAGTCCCCGCCGAGGCAAAGCCCAGATAGGAACTGCCGCCAATGTTGAAGACATCGTCCACCGTGATGCTGCCGATGCGGAAATTGCCGGCCGCGAAGGTCGTCCGCGCGCCGCCCGCAACGCTGAGGCCGTCTGCAATCTCGAAATTGCCCGGGCCGAAGGCGACCTGCGAACCGCCAAGGGCGTTGATGGAACCGATCCTGTAGGTGTTCCCCGGATCCCCGTCGGTGGCGAACTCAAGCTGGATGCCGCCGCTGATGGTCAGCCTGCCGAAATCGTAAGGCTCCGCCCGCGGCAGGCAGGACACCGTCCAGCTGCCGGCATAGGGGCTGGGCTTCGTCGCCGTGCAGCCCTCGACCGGAAATTCCTTCGGCGAATAGTCGAACGTGAATTCCGGCGCGAACTGCAATTCCGGAGCCGTCAGTTCAGCAGCCGCCTCGCGCAGTTCCGCAAGGCTGGCAATCCCTTCATGCCCGGCCATTGGATCGGCCGGCGCCGCCTGCCGGATGGGCGGGATGTTGCCCTCGCCATCCCGGATGCCCTCGCAGCCAATATGCGGCTCGGTGCCAAACCAGGTCACCGTCTCGGCCGTGATGTAGGTGCCGCAGGGCACATTGACGCCCGCGCCGGAGCTTACCTCGCAATCAACGGCCGTAATCCGCGTGCCCCCGGTCAGATGCACGCCCGCGCCCTCCGGGTTGAGCGCCATCACGCAGGCCGCGCTCTCGAAAAGGGTGATCGCGGTTGCCTGGGCGCCGATATCCAGAGTCTCGCCAAGCCCCGCCAGCCGGGCGATCTGCAGGGGATATTCCCGCTCGATCCGGGCGCGCACGGCGCCCTGCCCGTTGTAATTCGCCTCGACCACCGAATGCTGCGAGGCATTGGGGCTGTTGAGCGCCGCGATGGCGGCGGCATCGGCCAGCGCTGCTTCGACCGTTCCTCCCTTGGCGGCGCGCAGGGCGCCGCTATAGGCGGCAAGGTCAGCGGCGCGTTGCTGTTCGGCCCGCATCGAATAGGCCATGCCCATCTCGACCGTCAGGGCCAGCAGGATCAGCAGCAGGGGCGCAAGGATGGTCGTGGCGATCAGCACCACGCCCTCCTCGTCAGTGCGAAACCGCCGCATGGCGCGCCTCGCCAGGACGAAGCGCCGCGCGATCATGACGACCGCCGCAATTGCGCCAGCAACTTCTTCGCGCCGCGCGTATAGCGGGAACGCGGATGCAGGCGTGAAGGAATGACCCCCTGGTTGAGGGATTCGGTCATGGTCGGCCGGTCCTCCGGCAGATAGGCCGTGATCTCGTTGCCGAACACCCGCTTCATGTCCGGACGGGTAAGCTCGCGTGACAGGAAGCCCGGCTTCTCGCGATTGACCGCCACATAGACGCCCTTGTCGGAGCGGCGGTGTCCATTGACGAAATCATAGCGTTGCCGCGCGGCGCGCAGGCACGGAATGGTCGTCTCCGACACGATCACCATCCGGTCGACCTCGGCCATGATGCCGGCTACCCAGCTCGTCGGATAGGAAGGCAGGTCGAGCACCAGCGCTCCGAAACGGTAGGATGCGATGTCCAGCAGCCGCAGCACGAATTCAGCCTGGTTCGGCACGAGCAGGAAGTCCGGCCGGCGGATGGAAAAGACTTCCAGCCGATCCGAGACCTTGTGGCAGATCTGTTCGAGCATTTCGAGATCGATTCGCTCGGGCGCGGTGAAGATCGTGTCGAAATCGAAATCGCTGGCCACGTCGAGATAGGCGCCACACGAGCCGGAAGCAAAATCGAGATCGATCAGGCACACCTCGCCGCCATGTTTTTCCGCCATTTCCTGGGCCAGGAGATCAGCGACCGTCATGGCGAGCAGCGTCGTGCCGGGGCTGCCGATCGAGCCCATGAAGCCATAGACCTCGCAACGCGCAATGCGCCCGCCGCCAAGCTGGTTGAAGACGGTCTCCAGCAGCGTGTTGTCGGCCAGCGGATGCTGCAGCCAGTCATCCGCCTTGAGCTGCACGATGGCACGCGCCTGGTCGGCCGAAAGCGGCGGCGAGACAACGATCAGCGGCAGCATGCGATTGCGCTGGCGCACCGTCTGCAACCGCGCATCCTCGAGGATCTCCCCGTCGCCAATGTCGAGGATGATGAGGTCGTAGTTCGAATTGTCGAGGCCGAACAGGATGTCCTCGGACTTGTTGACATGGATCTCGCAATGCGGCACCGCCGAAAGGCTGGCGGCGACGTTCTTGCAGAAATCGCTGCTGTTCGAGAACAGTCCGATCCGGGCGATGTTGACTTCAGACATCTGGCGGCTTCAACTCCCCTTGGCATCCAGCGGCACGGCAGGAACAGCCTGTATTACTCGGCGCCGCCCGCCGCCGCGGCGCTGGCGCGATGGCGCTGGATGGTCGCCGCTGCCTGCTCACCATCATGCAGGATCACCGTATTGAAGCCATCCGTGCTGGTAGGATCCACCATATGGTAGAAGCGGTTATGCGCGTGCACATCGTAGGGGGCGGGCGAAAGCCGCGGCTGCGATGCATCCGTGCAGGCCGTGCAGGCCAGCGCCGCAAAGAGCGCGGTAAGCAGGATCTTGCCGTTCATCTGCGCATCCCGTGAACGCTGGGAATGAGGTGCCCGTGCGGACCGAGATCACCTGCACTCTCCATGAATTTCTTGATATAGGACGGGCCCGCTTCCTGCTGGCCCATCAGGAAGAGTTCGCCATCGGTG
>CAYLGY010000133.1:0-4494 GCA_964383325.1 uncultured Rhizobiaceae bacterium | reverse complement strand
CGGGAGCATGAAGACTTCCGTCTGGATGCTCTTCGGATCGACATCATTGTACTCGCCGTGATTCTCCCAGAAACGGACCGTATCGGTCTCGATCGGATCCATGCTGACCAGGAATTTCAGCTTGGCGAGCGCATCGCGCGTCTTGTTGGCATAGGGGATCGACATCAGCGGGTTGAACCCCTGGCACAGAAGGCCCGTGGTTCCGCCATGATACATGACGTCGAACATCTTGGTCGCATCATAGCCCGTGTCCAGCTTCGGCAGGTAGTTGTAGCCGAACTGGTTCATGGCCGTGGCATTGCGTCCATACATGCCCTTCAGGAAGCTGACGTAGAACTTTCTGTAGTTCTGCCAATAGCTTGTCTGGTTTTCCTGAAGCGGCGTGAACTTGCGCTTCTCCAGATGCGATTCGAGCGTCGGCTCGCTGTCGGTCGGCATTGCGAGATAGCCGGGCAGGGAAGCCGTCAGCGTGCCGATATCGGTGATGCCCTGCACGTTGGAGTGCCCGCGCAAGGCGTTCACCCCGCCGCCAGGGATGCCGATATTGCCCAGCAGGAGCTGGATCATCGCCGCCGAACGGATATTCTGCGCGCCGTGCGAGTGTTGCGTCCAGCCGAGCGCATACATGATGGTCATGCTGCGCTCGCCATTGGCCGTCGAGGCCGCCCATTCGCACACTTTCAGGAACTTGTCCTTTGGCGTGCCGGAAATGCGTTCCACGACTTCGGGCGTATAGGGCTCGAAATGTTTGCGCATAAGCTGGTAGACGCAACGCGGATGCCGCATGGACGGGTCGCGGACCGCAAAGCCGTCCTCGCCGATCTCGTATTCCCATGACGAGCGGTCATAGGAACGCGTTTCCTCATTGTAGCCCGTGAACAGCCCTTCGTCGAAACCGAACTCCTCCTTCACGATGTAGGACGCATTGGTGTAATTGCGCACATAGTCATGATGGATGGCGTCATTCTGCAGCAGGTAGTTGATCACCCCGCTGAGGAAAGCCGTGTCCGATCCCGGGCGCAGCGGCGCATAATGGTCCGAGACGGCCGCCGAGCGCGTGAAGCGCGGATCGACCACCATCAGCTTCGCACCGCGATGGTGCTTCGCCTCCGTTACCCATTTGAAGCCGCACGGGTGGGCTTCAGCGGCATTGCCGCCCATGATCAGGACGACATCCGCATTCTGGATGTCTGTCCAGGAATTCGTCATTGCACCGCGACCAAAAGTTGGGCCCAAACTGGACACCGTCGGTCCGTGTCAAATCCTTGCCTGGTTTTCGAGCTGCAGCATCCCCAGGCCGCGAGTGACCTTCCAGGTCATCCAGCCCGTTTCATTGGTGCAGGAAGAGCCGGAAAGGAAGCCCATGGTCGGCCAGCGATTGACGGTTACGCCGTCGCTGTTGCGCTGGACGAAATTGGCGTCGCGGTCTTCCTTCATCAGCCGCGCGATCCGGTCCATCGCGAAATCCCAGGTCACCTGTTCGAATTCGGTGCCGCCGGGCTTGCGGTACATCGGGTTCTTCACGCGCGTCCTGGCGCGGATGTAGTCGATTGCGGCGGCGCCCTTCGGGCAAAGCGTGCCGCGATTGACCGGATTGTCGACATCGCCTTCGATATGCACGACTTCCATCTTGCCGGGTTCGGTCTTGCTTTCAGCGGCAAAGACCATCATCCCGCAGCTCACCGCGCAATAGGGGCACGTGCTGCGCGCCTCCCGCGTGCGGGTAAGCCGGAACGGCTTCACCGCGGCTGCATGTGCTGATTCGATTCCCTCGAAACCCAGCGCGCTGAGCGTCGTTCCCCCGACGCCGGCGCCGACCCCCTTCAGGAAGGTTCGTCGCGAAACATTGATGTTCATGAGGTTCCTCCAACCGCATGACCCCACCGGGGTACGGTTCCATCTAACAGACGATACTGATTAATTTACAAGTTGCAAGCCGGACTGGCTTGAATTCATTTATTGCATTGCAGCATTGGTCACGGGCGTCACAATGCCGTGAAAGCAAATTCGCGTTGAACAAAGATGAGTAGTAAATTCAAGTTTAAGTGCAGTTGATGTATTGCCGAAGAACCCTGTAATCGACGGCTACGCCTTACCTTGCCGCATAGGTAGCGCCGAAGGATGCTGTCACCACACAGCCGACCGCGATCCACTGGGCGAGGGTCAGGAACTCGCCCAGCACCACCATGCCTGCCAGGGCGCTGACGGCCGGCTCCATGCTGAGCGTCAGGCTGAAGACCCGGCGCGGCATGCGTTTCAGGGCCACGATCTGCAACGTATAGGGGATCGAGCTGGACAGGGCGCCGACGAAGAGGCCCAGCCAGAGGGCCTGCCAGCCGAAGAGCGCGCTGCCGGTTTCGTGCAGGCCATAGGGCACGGTGATGAAGGCGGAGAACAGCATGGCATAGGAAACCGCCTCAAGGCCGTTGCCGGTCGAAAGCCGCTTGCCGAGAATGATGTAGAAGGCCCAGCAGGCAGCGGCGCCGAGCGCGAAGGCAATGCCGGCCGGATCGAGATCGGGCGCCCCGCTCCAGATCGGCAGGAGCAGCAACAGGCCGGTTGCGGCCAGCGCGATCCAGGCGAAATCGATCGGCCGGCGCGAGGAGAAGACCATGACCGCCAGGGGCCCGGTGAACTCAATGGCGACGGCGATGCCGAAGGGTATCTTGCGCAGCGCCATGTAGAACAGGAGGTTCATGATCCCGATCGTCGCGCCATAGAGCGCATAGCCGAACAGTTCCCGGCGGGTCGGGACGCGCTGCCACGGGCGCACGAATGCAAGCAGCAGCAGGGCGGCGAACAGGCCGCGCAGCGCCGTTGCCCCTTCCGGGCCGACGAGAGGGAAGAGCTGGAACTTGGCAAGGGAAGAGCCGAGCGCGAGCGAAAGGCTTGCCCCGAGCATCGCTGACATCGGCACGACGGGATTGATGATTCGCTCTTCGGAAGGGGTCATGAAGCGTGCCGCGCCGGGATTGATTCGACTGTGGCTGCATGTAGCAGGCCGGGCGGCGCCGGATAAGCACAATCGCATTCGCGGGCAGGGGAAATCTTGTTTCCTGCCTTTTTGCTGGCGGTTCCGATGAAGCCGGCCCATACTGGCGCGAAACCGAGGAGCCAGCGCAGCCATGAGCCCGACCCCGCTTTCCGGCATCCATCACCTGACCGCAATCACCGCCAATGCCCGCGCCAACAATCAGTTCTACACCGGCACGCTCGGGATGCGGCGGGTCAAGAAGACCGTCAACCAGGACGATACTTCCGCCTACCATCTGTTCTTCGCCGATGGGGCGGGCACGCCGGGAACGGACATCACTTTCTTTGACTGGCCGGTGCCTCCCGAGCAGCGCGGGACGCGCGCCATCATCCGCACCGGCCTGCGCGTGCGTGAATCAAGCCTCGATTACTGGGCGGCGCGGCTTTCCGGGCAGGGGCTGCAGGTCGGCGCCATCGCCGAACTCGATGGACGGGCCACGCTCGATTTCGAGGACCCGGAAGGCCAGCGGCTGCGCCTGACCGCTGATGCGGCGGGCGAAGCGCATCCCTGGGAGCGTAGCCCCGTGCCGGCCGACCACCAGATCCGCGGGCTGGGGCCGATCACCATTTCGGTGCCGGATCCTGGCCCCACGGAGGCCGTGCTGACGCAGGTAATGGGCATGCGCCGCATAGGTGAATATTCAGGGCCGGACGGGCAGGGCGAGACGCATGTATTCGAGATGGGCGACGGCGGGCCGGCAGCGGAGCTGCATGTGGCGGTCCAGCCCGCCTTGGCGGCGGCTCGCCAGGGGGCAGGGGGTGTTCACCATGTTGCCTTTCGCGTGCCCGACGCTGCCGCCATCGGCGAATGGGCAAGCCATGTGAGGGGCTTCCGGATCCCGTCCTCCGGAGAGGTGGAGCGCTATTATTTCCGCTCGCTCTATTTCCGCGAGCCGGGTGGAATCCTTTTCGAGATCGCCAGCGATACGCCGGGCTTTGCCGTCGACGAGCCCCATGAGTCCATGGGAGAAGGGCTGTCCCTGCCGCCCTTCCTCGAACCGATGCGGGCCGAGATCGAGGCCGGGCTGAAGCCGATCGACTGAGTTGGCCCAGTCGGATGACGGAAATCCTTTCGCGGCGTGCGCTGGTCGCGCCAGAGCGTGAGCAGACGACCGGCAAGCCGAGGCAGGGCGAAACCGGGCCAGCGCGTGATACGAGCCGCGAACATGATCCGTCGATCTGCTTCATAACCTGTTCGTTTTCTGATCCATCCGAAATTGTATTTGCGCCTGTCAGGATCCCGAAGCAGGTTGCCCGAAGCAGGCAGGCAGAAGGATCAAGTGCCATGAGCGTTGTTTCGGTGGATGCAGAAAGGTTCGACAATTCGGAGTGGGCGACACGCGTGGATCTTGCGGCGGCCTTCCGGCTGGTTGACCACTACGGCATGACGCTGCTGAACTGGAATCACATCACTGCACGGGTTCCGGGAAAGGAAGAGCACTTCCTCATAAATGAGGATGG
>CAYLGY010000132.1:1300-4499 GCA_964383325.1 uncultured Rhizobiaceae bacterium | reverse complement strand
TAGATCTTGCGGAACTGCTTCTCGGAAATGTCGCCATAATGGCCTTTCAGCTTCTGCTTGGCGCGCAGCTGCACGCCATAATCCGAGAGCTTGCCCTTGCGGCGCTGGCCGTGCTGGCCCGGCCCGTACTCGCGACGATTGACCGGAGATTTCGGACGGCCCCAGACATTCTCGCCCAGACGCCGGTCCAGCTTGTACTTGGAAGATTCGCGTTTGCTCATCGCATTTCCTTCATCGGTTCATGCCCGCTGCATCATGCGGCAGGCGAGGAAACGCGCCCTCCTCTGATGGCATGCATGCCATCTGACAGGACCATTGCCCAACGCATGAGCAATGAGTCCGCGGGACACGTGGAAAGTTCTCCTGAACTTCCGGCGCGCTTCTATGGCAGTTGCCGCCACCTGTCAATCGTCCGTGACGGCAAGTCCGAAGCCGCGCAGCAGCAGGCGCAGCGATTCCGGTGGCCGGCCGGAGGTGAATTGCGCGCGATCAAGGTCGAAATGCTCGGTTGGCAGGGGCAGGGCGCCAGCCAGGACGAGCGCCCGCCGGGCAATGGCTTCCGATGGATCGATCCAGTCTACCGGCCATGGCGCGACCTTGCGCATCCTGTTGACGAGAAAGGGATAATGGGTACAGGCGAGCACGACGATATCGGTCCGCCTGCCGTTCGTCTCGACGAAACAGGGCGCGATCTCTGCGGCCACCTGCGATTCATCGACGAGGCCGTCACGCATGTAGATCTCGGCAAGGGCGGCGAGGTTCTCGCTGCCGACCAGCCGGACATTGCATCTGCCGGCATATTGGCGGATCAGATCGCGGGTATACTGGCGCCGTACCGTGCCCGGCGTTGCCAGCACGGAAACGAGGCCGGAGCGGGTGCGCTCGGCAGCGGGTTTGATCGCCGGCACTGTGCCGACAAAGGTTTCCTGCGGATAGGCCTGGCGCAGATCGTGAATGGCCAGTGTCGAAGCGGTGTTGCACGCAATGACGATCATTGCCGGGCGCCAGCGTCCGATCAGCTCGCCGAACAGATCGACCAGCCGCTGGCGCAAGGCGGCCTCTTCCCAGGCGCCATAGGGAAAGGCGGCATCGTCGGCCACATAGACGAAGCGGGAGCCGGGCATCAGGGTGCGCGCCTCGCGCAACACGGTCAGCCCGCCAATGCCTGAATCGAAGAACAGGATCGGCCTGTCAGCCATCTTCAGGTCCTCCTTCCGCAACCGGGGCCTTCCCATGCTGCGTGCGTTGCGGCTGCTGGCGTGGCGGCCGTCCGCGCGGTTCGGACGGCGAATAGTAATCCAGCGAGGCGACAATCCCGCGCAGCAGGCGGATCTCCGGCTCCGAAAAGTCGCGCCGGCCGAAGACCGCGCGCAGATTGTCGACCATTTTCGGCTTGCGGGAGGCGGGGCGGAAATAGCCGCGCGCTTCAAGCGCCGCCACCAGATGGGCAAGGAAGCCTTCCATGTCCGCCTTCGTCGCCGGCGGCTGGCGCGGGCCGGTGAAGGGCGTATCCGTTTCGCTTTCGAGGCCTGCCTTCATCCATTCATACCCCATCAGCAGCACGGCCTGGGCGAGGTTCAGGGAGGCGAAGGCCGGGTTGACCGGGAAGGTGATGATCTCGTCGGCGCGACCGATTTCGTCCATTTCGAGCCCGGTTCGCTCCCGCCCGAAGAGAATTCCGGTTCGCTCGCCGCGGCCCTGTCGCGCCCGCAGCATCCCTGCCGCTGCCACAGGGGAGCGAACGGGTCGGAAATCGTCACGCTGGCGGGCAGTGGTGGCGAAGACGAAGGCGAGATCGGCGATCGCCGAATCAATGTCGGGAAACAGCCTCGCGCCTTCGATGACATGATCGGCTCGGCTGGCCGCGGCGCGGGCCTTCTCGTTCGGCCAGGGATCGCGCGGCCGCACGAGACGAAGGTCGGAAAGACCGAAATTGGCCATGGCGCGCGCCACCATGCCGATATTCTCGGCCAGTTGCGGCTCCACCAGGATGATTGCCGGTCCGCCAGTCAGCATGCGGCGGCTCCTGTCCGTACCTGCCATGGGAACTCCGGTCTGGTTTCGTGTTGCTCTCCTTGCACAAGCCTTGCAAAAACGGAACCCGTGAACTTGCCAAGCCTGGCAGCTTCTTCCATCTTCCGAAGGAATTCCGAGGGAAAGATGCCAGAACGGATTGACCTTGACCCGCGTGGCGGGCAAGCAGAGCGAGACCAGATTACCGGAGAGGGAAATCCCATGAAACTGAAGATGATTGCGGTTCTGTCCGCGGGCCTCATGGCCTCCGCCTGCACGACCGATCCCTATACGGGCGAATCGAAAATGTCGCATACCGCGGCCGGCGTCGGCATCGGCGCCGGGCTTGGCGCGCTGGCCGGCCTTGCCGTCGGCGGCAGCCCGCGTGCCCAGCGCAATGCCGTATTGATCGGCGCGGGGCTCGGCGCGCTGGCGGGCGGCGGAATCGGCGCCTATATGGACCAGCAGGAATCGCGCCTGCGCGCCCAGCTTCAGGGCACGGGCGTCTCGGTGACCCGCAATGGCGACATCATCGTGCTGAACATGCCGTCCAATGTCACGTTCGGCGTAGACCAGGATTCGATCCGCGCCGAGTTCTATCCGGTGCTGAATTCGGTTTCGCTGGTCTTGCGGGAGTTCAACCGTACGCTCGTCGATGTGAACGGCCATACCGATTCGACGGGCGATGCGCAGTACAACCAGCGCCTGTCCGAGCGCCGGGCGCTATCGGTTGCCAACTATCTCGGCGCGCAGGGAGTCGATCCGCGCCGCTTCTCCGTCATCGGTTATGGCGAGACGCAGCCGATCGCGACCAATGCCACCGAAGCGGGCAGGGCGGCCAACCGCCGGGTCGAGATTCATCTGGCGCCGATCACCTGAGCCGCACGCATCGCGGCCTGGAGAATTGCGCGGGCGGGCGAGGTATCTGCGCCCGCGCTTCAAATGGGGACAGGCCTGCAGGCGTATCCGGACGATTCCATCGCGGTCAGCCAGATCCCGACAGGGTGACTGCCAGCCTCATATCTCCGTCACGGGTGGGCTCGGATGGATGGCTGAGGTCATCCGCGTGACCGGAACGTGCACAGCATCGTGAAATGGATCCGGCAACCGGCCGGAATGGCGACCAGCGCCAGCCAGCCATGCCGAGCGCGACCCGGGCTTCAACAGGGGCCAGTCCACCCTCGGC
>CAYLGY010000132.1:0-1200 GCA_964383325.1 uncultured Rhizobiaceae bacterium | reverse complement strand
CGGCCAATGCTTCTGCATGAAGTTCTCCCGGTGTCGATGCTCCGGAACCGCTGCCTGCCAATAGAGAACGATGTGCCAATGAGCGCGGCCTTTCACCGAGCCATACTCGCCTACAACGAAGTATCGCACCGGGTAGCCATCGCCTCGAAGGCGTTTTAGATATTTCTGCACATCAGAGTAGGTAAGCAATGCCGCTCGGATGTGATCGATGCCGCCAATTCGTGGATCCTCGCCATAGGTCAGCGTTACGACATGCGCTGCCTTCGCAGTTTTGCTTTCGGCAATGTTACGACCGACCCAATCATCCACCTTGCGCTCGCGACATTGCCAGCATTCGCGACAGGCGACCCATCCGACATCGGAAATTTTAAGCGGACTTAAGCACATAGGAAATTCCCAATCTGCTATTGCATTCGCGACAGCCGACCCGGGGACCACCTTGCCCGGCGGCATTTGATCGGCATCACAAGCCCGGTTGCTCGCTGCCATTCTCACCTCCGGACGCTTGGCCGGATTGCGATGCAGCTTGCTCCGGTGCTGGTATCTCTCCCGGATCAATCGTTGCAGATGCTCCCGGAGCGTCGGTTTTGATGATTTCGGCTGCTCTTCCATTGGCCTCTTCCTTGCGCCGCCTTTCCAAGGCTGCCTCGAACTCTTTAGATTGCGCAGCGAGACGTCGTTCAACGTTAAGCTGCATGCGGTACATCATCTCTTCCAACTCGGGGTTGCGGTGACGGCGATTGGCGATCCGGGTGAAGATCACCGGATCCACGACCTCGACAAAGGTCGGCTCCGATTCTGCCGTGTAAACCACACCTCAGCATCTTCGCGGGCATCGGTGTAGATCTGCAATTCTCCTGGCGCGGTGAACTCGACGGTTTCCAGCCCTGGCGCAACGACCGCCAGCAGGCGTTCTTCGCCGTCATCGGTCAGCACATAGAGTTTGGCCGATTCCTCGACATTGACGCTGAGGCGCACGCGGCGCTCGCCGCCAGTAGATCGACCGGAGAGCACCAGCTTCTTGCCGCCGCCAAGCCGGTTCCAACGCGAAAGGCTGTTCAACTTGATCGCCATCATTCGTCTTCCTTTTCGATGCGGTCCTGCGGCGCGAGCGCCAGGACCTTTTCGTAATCGTCCGTGGCCTCGACCAGATGGCCGCCGAACACGGTGTTTCCTTCAATGAAGATTTCGCCCTGGGTG
>CAYLGY010000131.1:0-4643 GCA_964383325.1 uncultured Rhizobiaceae bacterium | reverse complement strand
GATTCTGACAGGAAGGTAACGGAATGCAGAATTACCCATTTCACGAAAATGTGATAAATAAGAATGCATGGAAATACTCATACTGACCGGAACTCATTGGCAGAAAGGAATGAGACTTGTCGGAAATGCTTGGCATCGACGTTCGGGACGATTCATCTCCAACAAGTGAAGCGGTTGGCATAACTAAATTGCGTGCAACAGGGGGCTTGGTTCATCTGCATCGATGCAAGAAAGACACAGAAACGCAGACAGGCCAGAATAAAGGCGAAACTAGACCGAAAAAAAGAAACACCTAGGGCGGCAGCGAAGACCCTCACAACTGGAAACGAATATCTGCAAGAAACTCAATCAAAACTTTTTCCCGGCGATCAAAGGGGCAATAATGCTACAGTAATAGTTCATGTTATCTTTGATTGTGCTCAATAGAACACATAGTTAAGAAAATTATCATGTTACCATTAACCTTAATTGTTCATTAACGACATGTAAGATAGTGTGACGAATCGATTGAATGCGAGTTTCGGGGTGAGGGATGTTCCGCCACCAGCGTTACCTGCGTCCGATGACGGCGCTCTCGCTTTTGCCGCTTTTCTGTCTGCCAGCGATTGCGAACGGGCTCTACGAGAACCGGCCATGGCAGTTCGAGACATCGGCGGACAAGGCCAACAAGGCAATCGTCACCGACATGATCGAGCGCAAGAAGGGCGGCTATTATGACGCCTTCGGGCCTGGCTCGAATACGTTCTACAACATGGATTGCTACATCACGGCGTCGTCCGTCGGCAATGATTCGACATCGGCCATGGATGCGCGCACCTCTTCACCGGATCCTGCGCCCGGAAGCAATCTGACCTCGGATTCCACCGGCAATGAAGCACTGAATGCTGGTGGCGGCGGCGGTCCGCTCAACAGCGACCAGTCCAATTCCGGAACGCAGAATTCCAACGTGTCGGACAACACTTCGGTTGTCGGAAACATCGACGCTTCGAATGGAATCACGCAGCAGACCCTGAACAATGACCAGGACAATCTTGGCGATCAGTATGCGAGCGTGAACGACAGCACCGCCTGCAATTTCAGCCAGGGAGGCAATTGAGGCAATCAGGTCTGCGAGGGGCAGCGAGCAGGTCGGCACAAGGTCAGGGGTATGCAATGGGAAGGGGATTCCCGCTCAATCGGACTGCATCGGTTTTCTTCACGCTGGCATGCGTGGCGCTCTTCACTGCAGGTTGTGCCTCCATTCGCCACGAGAAACAGGGCGAGGGCGAGGCCAGCATCGTGGTGGGACCGCCCGTGCGGGACAATTTCACCCCGCTGATGTCTGCCTATGCCTGCTACAAGGACCGGCTTTCCGGCACCAAGCCGATCGGGATCGGCGTTGGCGACGTCAAGGACTATACCGGCAAGTTCTCCGACCAGGAGGGAAATGCCATCACCCAGGGCGGCGCGCTCATGGTGATGTCGGCGCTCGGCAAGCTTGCCCCTGCGGTTCGCCAGCATGAGCGCTTCGACACGCGCGTCGCGGAGATGGAGCTGGTCTACATGGACAGGCGCCAGCTCGGCGGGAAGGGCGAGTATCAGGTCGACGGCAAGACCGTGCCCTGGGAGCCCTATTATGGCGGCACCATTCACGGCTCGGAATATTTCATCGTCGGCGGCATTACGGAGCTGAATTACAATATCCAGTCCGGCGGCGCCGAATTCCAGGTCAACCAGATCGGCCCCAAGGGCCGCGTCTATGTCATCAATGTTGCCGCCGACCTGCGCATCGTCGATACGCGGTCGCTGATCGTGCAGCACACGGTCAGCCTGCAGAAGCAGATCGTCGGCTATGAGGTCGGATTCGGCATATTCCGCTTCTTCGGCACGAACCTTTTCGACCTGCATTCGGGCGCCAAGAACCAGGAGCCGTTGCAGCTCGGCGTGCGCACGGTGCTGGAGCTGGGCGTGCTCGAACTGGTCGCCGCCGTCACCGGAGTTACCCATACGCCCTGCCTGTCGCCGGGCCAGGGTCCCGAGCAGATCGTGACGCCGAAGGATGCGCCCTGGTCGCAGCCGCCAGGCGCCGGCGCTGCAGCGGCGAAACCTGTCAAGGCCGCCGCCGCGGCGATGCCGGCTCCGTCTGCGGCGACGGAAGTCGCCTATCCCGACACGGCGAGCGACCTGCAGCAAAGGCTGGCGGCGCTGAAGTCCGCGCCGGTGCCGCGACCCGCGCCCGAACGGCCGCGGCCATCGGCGCAGGTGAGCGCGCCCGTGCCGGAAACGACAGCGGAGCAGAGCCAACCGGCGATGCAGACGCTATCGCTCAGCAGCATTCTTCGCGGCGATCAGCCGCTCCTTCTTCCGGCATCGCCGGACAACGAACCGCCGACGGCAGATGGGCCGGCCGTCACGGGGGGCACGGGTCTGGCCCAGCGTAACTCGAGAATCGCTCTGGAGTAGATGCAGTCGGGTGGCGCGCGGCGCGTCTTCCGGCTGAAGAGTCCATGCGTTGCATTCGGCTGCCCGCTGGGCAGCCCGACAATGAAGATGGCTGAGGCCAGTCAAGGGAAAGGGGCTTGAAATGTCTAGGATATTACAAATGAAGAAAATGGCGCTGGCAGGCACGAGCGTGCTGGCGATCGGAATGAGCGGGGCTGTCGCCCAGACCGTGACGAATTACATCTATAATTTTGGGGGTGCGCCTTCCACTTTCGAGATCGCGGAAGGCAATTATCTGCTGCGCATCGAGAATGACGAGCAGCTGACCGGCAATATCCAGGCCATGATCATTGCCGAGATCGCGGCCAGCGGTGAAAACCAGAATGTGTCGCTGGTTACTTCCCAGAACAGCATGCAGGCGACGGCGATCGGCAATCACGGTCTGGCGTTGATCGAGGACGACACCAACAGCAGCGAGGATTGGGGCCTGCGCATCCTGTCGTCGCAGATTGCGTTCGGCAATACCGTGGTCTCCACCATTGAAGACAGCACAATTGGCCAGACCGTGCCGGCCGGGGTGGATGTGAGCCATTCCGTCGAGGAAAACACCATCGCAGCCTCGACCACCGTCAATACGATGACCAATGCCCTGACCGCCATGCCGTCGGATCAAGCCCTTCCGGTAGCCGGCAGCGTCTCGGGCGGCTATGCAGGCGGCACCGTCAGCGTGGGAATCGAGGACGCCCATTCGAGCATTTCGAACAATCAGTTCATCGTCAATTCCGGTACCTTGAGCGGCTCCAACTCCACGGTAACGGGCAGCAATATTCTCGTTGACAGCACGTCGGCCGACCCCCTCGGCGGCGAGGTGGCGTCGGAGAAGAACTCGATCAGCGCCTCCTACATGGGCAATGAAGCCCTCAACAGCATTTCGGAGCCCGAAAGCGTCGAACATGTCGGCAGTGCGATAATCGCCAATGTCCAGGTAGCCACCGAGACACAGGGAACCGGCGAGTATTCCGCCCTTGTCGAGGACAGCTCGATCACGATCGATCTGGCGGTTCCCTCCTTCACCGGAACGACTTCCCTGTCGGATAACAGCATTGCTGCCGATTCGACCGGCAATGCGGCTACCAACCAGATCGTCTTCGGCGAGAATGTCAGCGTTGCCGGCGCGAACGGGCTCGTAAACGCAGATCACTTCGACAGCGGAACGGAGTTTGACGGGGTACTGGCCGAAGCGGATTACGGCATTGCCTCGGTGCAGGCCAATCTGAACACGCTGCTCGCCTCGAAAGTCGACGGATCCGATATCACCGCTGTACTGTCCGGCACGGTGATGGGCGCGGAGATTGCGGTCGACGGCAATTCGATCGAGGCCGCTGCCACGGGCAACAGTTCGGGCAACCTGATCGCGGCCGACGGGCCGGATGTGGCGGCAAGCTTCGGAATTTCCGGCCATCAGATCAATGACAACACGCCGGTGACCGCTGAGGTCGCGAACGCCACCATTGGAGCCGCAATGCAGGGGCCGCCGGCGGGTGTCGAGGATTCGAGCACGGTGTCGGTTGCCGGCAACAGCATGGGCGCCGAGGCGACCGGCAACAATGCTGCCAGCACGATCTCGCTCAATGCGGTCGATCTCGATTTCGGGCCCGCGGGCATGGGCTCGGCCGACGCAGACCCGACCGGGCCGGGTATCTACGGCTATGCCGCGGCAAGCGGCGGGGCAACGATCACCAATGTGCAGTCCAGTTACGGGACTGGCGAGGTCAGCGCCAGCGTGACGGATTCCGCAATCGGCATGCAGATCTTCGGCGCTGTCGTCAGTTCCAACGCGGCCGTGGAATTCAATTCGGTCGAGGCGGTGGCATCCGGCAATGTCGGCTCGACGCGGATCAATCTTTCCGGCACCAACGGTACGGGCTCGGCGGCCGTGGTCAATACGCAGGTCAATGCCGTCCCTGTGACGGCGAGCCTGAGCGGCATCGACATCGCCATGACCCTCGTGTCGCTGAACGGTGGGGCGTTGTCAGTCTCCGACAATGAGATGAGTGCGATCGCCACCGGCAATTCCGGCCGCAACATCATCAATGCGTCGGGCTTCACTACCCTCACGCTGGGCGAAAACAATGTCGACTATGATGGCGGTATCCAGGCCGACTGGCACGCCGATGCGGCACTGGCTATCGTGAGCAACCAGGATTTCCGCGCCGATGTCG
>CAYLGY010000130.1:0-4654 GCA_964383325.1 uncultured Rhizobiaceae bacterium | reverse complement strand
AATTTCGCCATGCAGGCGATCGACCAGATCGTCAATTCGGCGGCCAAGACGCTTTACATGTCGGGCGGGCAGATGGGCGCGCCCATCGTGTTCCGGGGGCCGAACGGCGCTGCGGCGCGGGTCGCGGCCCAGCACAGCCAGGATTACGCTGCCTGGTACAGCCACATTCCCGGATTGAAGGTGGTGCAGCCCTATACGGCGGCGGACGCCAAGGGCCTGCTCAAGGCAGCGATCCGCGATCCGAATCCGGTCATCTTCCTCGAAAACGAGATCCTCTACGGGCAGAGTTTCGAGGTGCCGGACATGGAGGATTTCGTCCTGCCGATCGGCAAGGCGCGCATTCACCGGAAGGGCACGGATGCCACCATCGTTTCGTTCGGCATCGGCATGACCTATGCGGTCAAGGCGGCCGAAGAGCTGGCCGGCGAGGGAATCGAGGTCGAGATTGTCGATCTGCGCACCCTTCGGCCGATGGATCTGGATACGGTTGTCGAATCGGTCCGGAAGACGAACCGGCTCGTGACGGTCGAGGAGGGCTTCCCGCAATCCTCGGTCGGCGATCACATTGCCGCGCAGGTCACGCAGCGCGCCTTTGACTGGCTGGATGCGCCGGTGATCACGATCGCCGGAAGGGACGTGCCGATGCCCTATGCGGCAAATCTGGAAAAGCTGGCGCTTCCTTCCGTCGCGGAAGTGATCGAAGCGGTGAAATCGGTCTGCTACAAGAGCTGAAGGGGACTGCAATGCCCATAGAAATCACCATGCCGGCGCTTTCACCGACGATGGAAGACGGCAAGCTGGCCAGATGGCTGGTCAAGGAAGGCGACAATGTTGCGCCCGGCGACGTGATCGCCGAGATCGAGACCGACAAGGCAACGATGGAAGTCGAGGCCGTGGAGGAAGGCACAGTGGCGCGGATCGTCGTGCCGGCCGGGTCGGAAGCCGTCAGGATCAACACCGTGATCGCCATTCTCGCGGCGGAAGGCGAGGATCCCGGCGCGGTTGCTGCTGCGCCGGCCGCCGAAAAGCCGGCCGGTGCGCCTGCCGGGAAGCCCGGTGCGAGCGCAGCCCCTGCAGCGCCCGCAAGGGAAGAGGCCCCGGCAGCGCCGCCGCCTGCAAAGGCAGAGGCTCCGGCAAGGGCAGAGACGCCGGCACCCTCCGAGGCGAGGCCCGCAGGGGAGCGAATTTTCGCGTCTCCGCTTGCACGCCGCCTGGCGAGCGAGGCCGGGCTCGAACTTGCCGCCATTTCCGGATCAGGCCCGAAGGGCCGCATCGTCAAGGCGGATGTGGAAAGGGCCGTACGCGAGGGGCCGGTGGCGACGGCGCCCGCGCCTTCCGCGCCGGCGGCGCCGGATGCGGGCGTGAAGCCGGCTTCGGACCGGGCCGTGCTCGACCTCTTTGCCGAAGGCAGCTACGAGCTCGTCCCGCATGACAAGATGCGCAAGATCATCGCGCAGCGGCTGATGGTTGCCAAGTCGACCATTCCGCATTTCTACCTGACCATCGAATGCGACATCGACCCGCTGCTTGCCCTGCGCGAGGAGCTGAACCGGTCGGCGCCGGTGCGGGACGGCAAGCCTGCCTTCAAGATCTCCGTCAATGACATGATCATCAAGGCGCTGGCGCTGGCATTGCGCGATGTGCCGGAGGCCAATGTCTCCTGGACGGAGGAGGCGATGGTCCGCCACCATCATTCGGATATCGGCGTGGCCGTCGCGATTCCCGGCGGGCTGATCACGCCCATCGTCCGGCGCGCCGAGGAAAAGTCGCTTTCGGTGATCGCGAACGAAATGAAGGACATGGCGGGCCGGGCGCGCGAGCGACGGCTGAAGCCGGAGGAATATCAGGGTGGATCGAGCGCAGTGTCGAATCTCGGCATGATGGGCGTTCGGGAAATGGCCGCGGTGATCAATCCGCCTCATGCCACGATCCTCGCAATCGGCGCTGGCGAGAAGCGGGCGGTCGTCCGCGATGACCAGATCGCGATCGCGACCATGATGAACGTGACCTTGTCCTGCGACCACCGCGCGGTCGACGGGGCACTCGGCGCCGAATTGCTCGCCGCCTTCCGCAATTATATCGAGAAGCCAATGGGGATGCTGGCATGAACATGGAATATGATGTCATCATCATCGGTGCCGGCCCCGGCGGGTACACGACGGCAATCCGGTCGGCCCAGCTTGGATTCAGAACCGCCATTGTGGAGCGTGAGCACCTCGGCGGCATCTGCCTCAACTGGGGCTGCATTCCGACCAAGGCACTCCTGCGTTCGGCGGAGATCCTGCATCAGGCGCAGCATGCCGCCGATTTCGGGCTGAAGCTGGAGGGGAAGATCGTCCCGGACCTGAAGGCCGTGGTCGAGCGTTCGCGGGGCGTGTCGGCGCGGCTGAATGGCGGTGTCGGCTTCCTGATGAAGAAGAACAGGATCGATGTCATCTGGGGAGAGGCGCGCCTTGCCGGCAAAGGCGAGGTCGTGGTCGCCGCGAGCGGCAAGAAGGCGATGCAGCCGCAACATCCCGTCCCGAAAGGCGTGAAGGGGGAGGGTACCTACAAGGCGAAGCACATCATCCTCGCTACCGGCGCCCGGCCGCGCGCATTGCCCGGCATCGAGCCGGACGGCAAGCTGGTCTGGACCTATTTCGAAGCGATGGTTGCGCCCGAATTGCCGCGCAAGCTGCTGGTGATGGGGTCCGGCGCCATCGGGATGGAATTCGCCTCCTTCTTCAACGCCATGGGCTCCGAAGTGACCGTTGTCGAGCTGATGCCGGAAATTCTTCCGGTGGAAGACAAGGAAATATCGGCTTTCGCGCGCAAGCGCCTGGAGAAGGCAGGCCTGAAATTCCTTATCGGAGCCAAGGTGACGAAGATCGAAAAGCGCGCCAATTCCGTGCTCGCCCATGTCGAGCAAGCCGGTGGCGCAATCGAAACGATCGAAGTCGACCGGATGATCTCAGCCGTCGGGGTCCAGGGCAATGTCGAGGGGCTCGGCCTCGAAAAGCTCGGTGTGGCCAGTGAGCGCGGAACGATCCGCGTCGATGGCTTCGGCCGCACCAATGTCCCGGGCATCTATGCCATTGGCGATGTTGCCGGCGCGCCGATGCTGGCGCACAAGGCCGAGCATGAAGGGGTCATCTGCATCGAGAAGATTGCCGGGATCGATCATGTCCAGCCGCTCGACCGGAGCCGCATTCCGGGCTGCACCTATTGCCATCCGCAGATCGCCTCGGTCGGGCTGACCGAATCGGCCGCGCGCGAGGCGGGGCGCGACATCCGGGTGGGGCGCTTTTCCCTTGCCGCGAACGGAAAGGCGATTGCGCTCGGCGATGACCAGGGCATGGTGAAGACGATCTTCGACAAGAAGACCGGCGAACTGCTCGGCGCGCATATGGTCGGTCCGGAGGTGACGGAGCTCATTCAGGGTTTTGTCGTCGCCATGAATCTGGAGACCACGGAAGAGGAACTGATGCATGCGGTCTTTCCGCATCCCACCCTTTCCGAGGCCATGAAGGAAAGCGTGCTCGATGCTTTCGGCCGCGCACGCAACGCATAGGCAAGGCCGGGGAATTGGGCTAGGTTTTGCCCGGGGGCAAGGCAACAGCATCCCAGGAGGGAAACGGCATGGGTATCATTCTCTGGATCATCGTGGGTGGCCTCGCGGGCTGGATTGCCAGCCTCATCATGAAGAGCCCGTCGGGCCTCCTGATGAATATCGTGGTCGGCATCATCGGTGCCTTCATCGGCGGCTGGCTGTTCGGCGTGCTTGGCATCTATCCGGGCGCCGGAATTGCGGGGTCGCTGATCACGGCCATAGTCGGGGCCGTCATCTTGATCTTTGGCCTGCAGGTGGTACAGGGCAGGCGGTGAACAGCCGGAGCATTCTGAATGGTTACTGTCCTTGACAAGAGAGCCGTGCCCAACCGGGCACGTCACCCGGAGAAGGCGCATCGCCCCGACCAGGAAGTGATGCGCAAGCCGGAATGGATTCGCGTCAAGGCACCCGTTTCCAGAGGCTATCTCGAAACGCGCAACATCGTGCGTTCGAACCAGCTCGTCACGGTCTGCGAAGAGGCGGGCTGTCCCAATATCGGCGAATGCTGGGACAAGAAGCACGCCACCTTCATGATCATGGGCGAGATCTGCACGCGCGCCTGCGCCTTCTGCAATGTCGCGACCGGTATTCCCGGGCCGCTCGATCCGCAGGAACCCGAAAATGTCGCGAAGGCCGTGCGGCAGATGGGTCTGTCGCATGTGGTGATCACATCGGTCGATCGCGATGACCTCGACGATGGTGGCGCAGGCCATTTCGTCGCGGTGATCGAGGCGGTGCGCGCCGCGTCGCCGACGACGACGATCGAGATCCTGACGCCGGATTTCCTGCGCAAGGAGGGCGCGCTGGAGCGTGTCGTCGCCGCTCGTCCCGATGTCTTCAATCACAATCTCGAGACGGTGGCGTCCAAATATCTGACCGTGCGGCCAGGCGCCCGCTACTTCCACTCCATCCGCCTGTTGCAGCGGGTCAAGGAGCTGGATCCGGCCATGTTCACCAAGTCCGGAATCATGGTCGGCCTGGGCGAGGAGCGCAATGAGGTCCTGCAATTGATGGACGATCTGCGCGTCGCCAATGTCGACTTCCTGACCATCGGGCAATATCTGC
>CAYLGY010000129.1:0-4654 GCA_964383325.1 uncultured Rhizobiaceae bacterium | reverse complement strand
CAGCCGACCTCGGCGCCCGAAATCGAGGCATTGTGCTTGATGATGCCGCCGATCGCCGCCGCCGTGAGCAGGAATTCCCGAATCCCGTGCTCGTCGGCATCATCATGAAAATGCAGCCAGTAGCGCAGCACGGCAGGAATGACGCCCGCCGCGCCATTGGTCGGCGCCGTGACCACCCGGCCGCCGGCGGCATTCTCCTCGTTGACCGCCATGGCGTAGACGGACAGCCAGTCATTGGCCAGCAGCGGATTGGCCTTGTTCTGCTTCCACTCTTCCTGCAGGCGCTCATGGAGATGACGTGCCCGGCGGCGCACGTTCAGCCCACCAGGCATGACGCCCTCCTGTTGCAGGCCGCGGTCGATGCAGGCGCGCATGGTCTGCCAGATCCGGTCGATCCCCGCATCCAGCGCCTCGCGGCTCAGATGCACTTCCTCATTGGCGCGTTTCATCGCCGCGATGGAAAGCCCGCTTGCCGCCGCCATCTGCAGCATTTCGGCGCCGTTGCGAAACGGATAGGGAATTTCGGGTCCCGGCATGCGCGCGCCTGCGTCCACCGGATTGCGCAGCTCATCGCCCGAGACGACGAAACCGCCGCCAATGGAAAAATACTCCCTGCGCAGCAGCATGTTGCCATCGCCGTCATAGGCCTGGAACGCCATGCCGTTCGCATGTCCCGGGAGCGGCGTGCGGCGGTCGAGGACAAGATCCGTCGCCGGATCGAAGCGATAGGGTGGATGGCCGGCCGGCCGCACCCGCTTTTCCTCCCGGATCCGCGCGATGATCGCCTCGGCCCGGTCGGGATCGACCGTCACCGGGGTCAACCCTTCGAGCCCGAGAATGACGGCCCGGTCGCTGGCATGGCCGATGCCGGTGAAGGCGAGCGAGCCGTGCAGGCTGACCGCGATCCGGTCCACCCGTGCATTGGGCGGGCGCGGCCAGTCCTTTCCCGCCAGCTCTTCGAGAAATCGCCCCGCAGCCGTCATCGGGCCCATCGTGTGCGAGCTGGAAGGACCGACACCGATCTTGAACAGGTCGAAAACCGAAAGGAACATGGCGCGGCTACTCCAGAGAGCAATTCCGTCCGGCGAGCGCCGCTACGCAATTGCCGATGAACGATGAAAATCACGTATCGGGCCGGCAGAAGCCGCGCCCGGTCGGTGGTCTCTTATCACCCCCGGAGCAGAGTCGCGAGAGGCGTGTTGATTACCGTTGACCCGGATCTATTGCCCATTCACACTTTCCGCGCCACAAGAGGCGACCTGCGACAATGAGATTGCGACGTCCGGCATGCTGACAAGATCATCGGTGGATACGAGTTTCCTGCCTTCCATTGCCGGCGAACCCGTCGAATGGACGGTGAGCGAGGGCCTGACCGAGTATGCGGCTGCGCTTGCGGCAATGGAAGCCCGGGTCGCGGCCATTCATGCCGGCGAGGCGCGCGAACAGGTCTGGCTCGTCGAGCATCCGCCGCTCTACACGGCCGGCACCAGCGCCCGGCCGCAGGACCTGCTCGTGCCTGACCGGTTCCCGGTCCACCATACGGGACGGGGTGGCGAGTTCACCTATCACGGCCCCGGACAGCGCGTCGCTTATGTCATGCTGGACCTGAAGCGGCGGCGCCAGGACGTGCGCGCCTTCGTTGCGGCGCTGGAAGCCTGGGTCATCGCGACGCTTGGCGCCTTCAATGTGCGCGGCGAGCGCCGCGAGGGCCGCGTCGGCGTCTGGGTCACGCGGCCGGAGCGGCCGCCCCTGCCAGATGGCCGGACCGCCGAGGACAAGATCGCCGCCATCGGCATTCGCCTGCGTCGCTGGGTCAGCTTTCACGGAATTGCCATCAATGTGGAGCCCGATCTAACGCATTATGACGGGATCGTTCCCTGCGGCATCTCGGAACATGGCGTCACCAGCCTGGTCGATCTTGGCCTGCCGGTGACCATGCAGGATGTGGATTTTGCACTGAAACAGGCATTCGGGAAGATTTTCGGGCCGACGGAGGCGGCCGGAGCATGAAGCGAACCGGGATCTATCGAAGCATTCTCCTTGCGGGCTGGCTTTCGCTGACGGCAGCGGCCGGTCCCGCCTTTGCGCAACAGGCCGCCGACGTGCAGGCGCCCGAACCGGCCATTTCCCTGCAGCCCGAATCGGGCCAGCCGGTCACTGCGAAGCGTCACATGGTGGTCGCGGCCAATCCGCATGCGGCGCGTGCCGGGCTGGCCATTCTCGAAAAGGGCGGCAGCGCGGCCGATGCGCTGGTTGCGGTGCAGGCCATGCTCGGCCTGGTCGAGCCGCAATCCTCGGGCCTTGGCGGCGGCGGCTTTCTGGTCTGGTATGATGCGGCTACCGGCCAGCTGACGACGATCGACGGGCGCGAAACCGCGCCGGCGGCGGCGACGCCGGAACTGTTTCTGGACGAGAGCGGCAAGCCGCTGCCCTTTCTCGAAGCCGTGGCCGGGGGCCGGTCGGTGGGCGTGCCGGGGATAGTCCGGCTGATGCAGATGATCCACGACCGGGCCGGCGAGCTTCCCTGGGCAAGCCTGTTCGAGGAGGCGATCGACCTTGCCGAGGAAGGCTTCGAAATCTCGCCGCGACTTTCCGGCATGGTCGCGGCCGACCGGGAGCGCCTTGCGGCCGAATTGGGCACCCGGAACTATTTCTTCGACCCGGAGGGCAATCCGCTTCCGGCGGGGACCGTGCGGCGCAATCATGATTATGCCGAGACGCTGCGTTCCATCGCGCAGGCGGGGCCGGACCAGTTCTATTCCGGCGCCATTGCCGATGCGATCGTCGATGCGGTTGCCCTGCATCCGGATAATCCCGGCGGGCTGAGCCTTGAGGATCTTGCCGCCTATGAAGCCATCGAGCGCCCGGCGGTCTGCGTGAACTATCGGGAGCATGACGTCTGCGGCATGGGGCCGCCCTCTTCCGGCGCCATCGCCATCGGCCAGATTCTCGGCATGGTTGAGGAATTCGATCTTGCCGGGCTGGGGCCGGAGGATCCCGTCGCCTGGCGAATCATCGGCGATGCGACGCGCCTCGCCTTTGCCGATCGCGGCCGCTATGTGGCCGACGCCGACTTCGTGGAGATGCCCGAAGGGTTGCTCGATCCGGCCTATCTTGCCCGTCGCGCGCAATTGCTCCGCCGCGATACGGCCCTGCCCGAGGACGCGGTCATTGCCGGCGATCCAGTCTGGAAGCGGACGGAGCTGCGCCTGCCCGGTCAGGAACTCGAGCGTGAATCGACTTCGCATTTCGTCATTGTCGACGAGGCGGGCAATATCGCCTCCGTGACCACCTCGATCGAGAATGCCTTCGGTTCCCTGCAGATGGCGGCCGGATTCCTGCTCAACAACCAGCTCACCGACTTCTCCTTCCTGCCGGGAGAGGATGGCGCGCTGGTCGCAAATCGCGTCGAGCCCGGCAAGCGTCCCCGCTCCTCCATGTCGCCGACCATCATCCTGAAGGACGGCAAGCCGGTCTTCGCGCTCGGCTCGCCGGGCGGCTCCAACATCATCCCCTATGTCGCCAGGACGATCATCGCGCTGATCGACTGGAAGATGGATCCGCAGCAGGCCGTGTCGCTGCCGCATCTCACCAACCGGTTCGGCCGCTATGACCTGGAAAAGGGGACCGCGGCGGAAGCGCTTGCCGCCGATCTCGAGGCGCTCGGCTATGCGGTCGCGATAACCGATCTCAATTCGGGCCTGCACCTCGTCGCCCTCGGTGAGGATGGGCTGGCCGGCGGGGTCGATCCACGGCGGGAAGGCCTGGCGATCGGGGATTAGCACATGATCCCGGAAAGTGGTTTCCACTTTCCGGACAAGATCATGGGCCAGCAGGGAGGATGCTCCCGGAAAATGGTTTCCACTTTCCGGGCAGATGCTTGCGAAGCCGATTCGCATGGACGGCGTCAGCTCAGGCCGGATCTGTGATGCCGCCTTCGTCATAATAGCTCATCACGGCGTGGCGGGCTTCGGCGAAGAACAGCCAGCGTTCGGTCCACACGCCGATCGCATGTGAAAGCACCGCCAGCACCAACAGCACCCCGGCGGTTGCGCCGCCCGCGACGAGGCCGAGGATGAGCAGGATCGCCGGGATGGCGCCCCCGAGCGCAACGGCGAGCCGCCACAGTTTCCGCGCATGCTTGCGAGCGATGCGGAAGCCCATTTCGCGGGTCAGGTAGTTTTCATTCACATGCGGGCGCTCGAGCAGCCGGACCCTGCCGATATGGCCAAGACCCGTTGCGGTCTCGGGTGTCGAGCGGGGCTGCATGTGCAGCATGCGCATCCGCCATCGCCGCTTGATTTCCCAGGCGGCAAGCAGCGACAGAAGCGCCGCGCCGGCCAGCATCAGCCGCAACTGGCCCGAGAGTGCCGCGAACATCGCCGCCAGCAACAGGCCGCCGGCCAGCGAAAAGGCGAGATAGCCGAGGCTGGTCAGCGGCGTGTTCCAGGCCTGCACGGCGCGCAGCGACGCATAGATCATCGACGTGCAATATACGGTCAGCAAGGCGAGCGCGGCCCCCGCCACGCCGATCCAGGCAATGTATCTGCCCTCGATGACCGACAGCCACGCCGCGGCGCACAGGGGAACGAAACTCGCGATCGCCAGCACGCCCTCGCGCGACAGCCAGCTGGAGCGCCATTGCGACAGCGCC
>CAYLGY010000128.1:0-4756 GCA_964383325.1 uncultured Rhizobiaceae bacterium | reverse complement strand
TACCGGCGTTGCCGAAGGCGTCGAGATCTCGATGTTCTACGATCCGATGATCGCCAAGCTGTGCAGCTGGGCGCCGACCCGGCCTCAGGCCATCGATGCCATGGCCGATGCGCTCGACAGTTTCGTGATCGACGGCATTTCGCACAATATCCCGTTCCTGTCGGCGCTGATGCAGCATCCGCGCTGGCGCGAGGGCCGGATCTCCACCGGCTTCATCGAGGAGGAATATCCGGACGGGTTCCAGCCCGTCGAACCGGATCCGGAAGATCTGAAGCTGCTGGCGGCGGTCGGCCTCGCGGTCGAATTGCTGCGCAAGGATCGGCTCGACCGGCACATTGACCGCATGGCGCCGCACAAGGGCACGATCGCCCGCGACTGGAGCGTGCGCGTCAATGATAGCTGGCTCGACCTCACCATCGTCAACGGCGCCGTGACCCTGCCGCTCGAATTGGAAATTTCGGTGCGCGGCGGCACGCCGTTCACCATCCACTCGGACTGGCGGCCGGGCAATCCGGTATGGCAGGGTCGGGTCGGCTCGCGGCAGATCCTCGCGCAGCTGCGCCCGATCCGCAACGGCATCGCCATCGCCTGGCGCGGCATTTCCGCAAATCTGCGCGTCATGTCACCCGAGATTGCCGCGCTCGACCGGCTGATGCCCGTCAAGCAGCCGCCGGATACGTCCAGATTGCTGCTTTGCCCGATGCCGGGCCTGGTCGTGGCAATCGCCGTGCAGGAAGGGCAGGAAGTCAAGGCTGGCGAAACCCTCGCAATCGTGGAAGCCATGAAGATGGAGAACGTCCTGCGCGCCGATCGCGATCTCGTCGTCTCCTCGATCAAGGCCAAGCCCGGCGACAGCCTTGCCGTCGATGCGGTGATCATGGAATTCGAATAGGAACTGCGCCGGCGGATTTGTACGCCGGGCGGGTGCCACGGCGCCCGCTATTCGCCCGAGAGGATCAGCTGCAGATCCTTTCCCTGGCGTATTCTCGCTGTTTCCATCAGCGCGCCGCCGCGCGGGAGGCCCTCGAACTCCCATTCAATGCGGGTCGTCAGATAATAGTCGCCATCGGCAAGGCCGGCGAAGGCGAACCGCCCGTCGCCGTCCGCCCTGGTTGTGCGCATCATCTCGAAATAGCGGGGATCGGTGACCGGAATTTGCGGCATATAGCGGTTGAACTTCCGCCCGCCATAGAGCGCGGCCATGCGCTCCCGGCTGTGGGCGGTCGCCGGGATCAGCCGGACAATGGAGCCCGCCGCGGGCACGACAATGCCATCCTTGCGCCGCAGGAAAGCCTGCCCCGACAGCGTGGCCGGACCAGGCTGATGGATGAAGGCAGCCTCGCGCGGGTCGAACGGAGCGGTCATCGGAACATTTGCGGCGCAGGAGACAAGTATTGTAAATGTAAAAATTAGTATAAAATAACGTAACACCAGCACCCCCTTGCGGTATCCCGAGAAATCCCGCCCTCCTGTAGATGAGTCGCCCGCTCTCTTCAAGTAATGTTTTTACTTTGTTCCTTCGCGAATGCGATTTGCAACGCGCCTTACGCCCTCGGCAATGCGTTCCGTAGGAATCGAGGAGTAGGCCATGCGGAAAAAGCGGCACGGCCCGCTGCCGGGCGGAAAGAAGGGCGTGCCCGATTCGATCAGCACGTCATCCTCGAGGAGCGCCCGCGTCAGCGCATCGGCATCCAGCCCTTCCGGACCCTCGATCCAGAAGGAACTGCCGCCGAAATCGGCCGAGCCCGCGACCCGCAGCCCTTCGGCCTGCAGGGCATCGGCCATGGCAACATGCCGACGCGAATAGGCAAGGCGCATGCGATGAATGAGCGCGTCGTGATGGCCGAGCGCGAGGAAATAGGCCGCGGTTCGCTGGAGATGGCCAGGCGGATGGCGCAGGGCCAGCGAACGCAGCGCCCTTGCCTCGCGGATGACAGGCGCCGGCGCCACCAGATAGCCAAGGCGCAGGCCCGGAAAGAGGGATTTGGAGAAACTGCCTACATAGAAGACGCGGCCGCTACGGTCGAGGGATTTGAGCGCCGGGGAGGGCGGTTCGAGAAAGCTCATCTCGAATTCGTAATCATCCTCGACAATGATGAAATCCTCGCGGTTGGCCAGTTCAAGCCATTGCAGACGCCGCTGCATCGGCAGGGTCGCGGCGGTCGGGGAGTGATGGCTCGGAGTGAGGAATACCGCATCGATCGGCAGGGGCAGGTCAACGGGCGCGAGTCCCGCCTCGTCCACATCGAGCGCGGAGACCCTCGCGCCGCTGAAATCCAGCAGGCCGCGAATGTCCGGATGGCAGGGATTCTCGCAGATGACATGCCGGCCCGGCCCGAGCAGGAGATGGGTAATCAGCCAGAGCGCATTCTGCGCGCCGACCGTGACGAGGATCTCGTCGGCCTCGGCGCGAATGCCGCGCGCGGGCAGGGTGCGGGTACAGATGTAATTGACGAGCTGCGGATCATCGGCGGCAGCGAAATCGCCCGCCATCAGCTCGAAATCCTCCCGCCCGAGCGCCCGGCGCGCGCAATCGCGCCAGGCCGACAGGTCGAACAGCGACAGGTCCATCTGTCCGTAGAGAAAGGGGTAGCGGTAGCGGCGCCAGTGCAGCGGCTTGCCGACCGGCCGCGTGATGGTGGAGATCGAGCGCATCCGCGCTTCCCAGTCCACCGGATTTTCCGGGACGGGCCTGTCGCGCGGCAGGATGGCGCTGACCGGCGGATTGCCCGCCACCCAATGGGCGCTGCGCCCGCCGGCCTCCAGATAGCCTTGCGAGACGAGTTCCTGATAGGCAAGCGTGACGGTTATCCGTGAGATTTTCAGATAATTTGCCAGTCGCCGCGTCGAGGGAAGCCGCATTCCTGGCCGCAACTCTCCTGCAAGAATTGCCGAGACGATGGTTTCGCGGATCTGGCTCTGCAACCCCGCCCGCGCCGACCTGTCGATGAAGAAGATGGTTTCGGAGATCGCATTGCCCTTCATCCGGTCCCGATTCCCTCCTGCGCCCGATGACCCCGCGCCATCTGGCCTTATGCAACTTCTGTACTGGCTATAATGGTTTTCCCGACGCTGATCTATCCCCGAAGCATGGGACAAGCAGGGTGGCAGCGGATCGGGATCTCCGGTCGGGATCTCCGGGCCTCCACATACGGGAGATTGCAGCATGGGCAACAGAATTTCCGGGCCAGGGGATCTGGCGAGCCTGTTCGATTCCTTCAACCAGCACGACATTGACGGCATCATGCGCTGGTTCGCCGATGATTGCGTATTCTTCACGGTCGGCGGGCCGGAGGTGCACGGCACGCGCATCGAGGGCGCGACGGCGATCGCCGCAGCCTTTTCCGGCGTCTGGGCGCAGATGAAGGACGCGCACTGGGACCATCACAATCATTTCGTCCATGGCGACCAGGCCGTCTCCGAATGGATCTTCACCGGCACGAATCCGGACGGCACGCGCATCGAGGCGGAGGGTTGCGACCTGTTCCGGCTGCGCGAAGGCAAGATCGTGCGCAAGCAGGCTTTCCGCAAGCAACGGCCCCTGATCGCGGCATAGGCTGGATCCCGGGGAGGGGAAGGGCCATGGAACATCAGAAGATCGAGCCGGACCAGGGGCGCCTGCCTTACGATCCGACCTATGATCCGGCAGTGCACACCAATCCGGGTAGCGGCCGCGACTATGCGCCGACCTACTGGATCGCCACCGCCGGGGAGCCGCCGGCCGATGACGGTCCGGTCAAGGGCGACATGGAGGCCGATGTCGTCATTGTCGGCTCGGGCTATACCGGCCTCTCGACCGCCATCCATCTTGCCCGCGAACACGGCATCCTTGCCACCGTGCTGGAGGCCAATGGCGTCGCCTGGGGCTGCTCGACCCGCAATGGCGGCCAGGCGCAGATCTCGGCCGGGCGGCTGAAACGCTCGGAATGGATCGCCCGCTGGGGCGTCGATGTCGCCCGCGCCATGCACAGGGAAATCGCCGAGGGCTTCGACCTGTTCCGCGCCCTGATCTCCGAGCCGCAGATCAATTGCGATCCGCAGGATGGCGGGCATCTCTATATCGCGCACCGCGCCAAGGTGCTGCCGCAGCTCGAACGGGAATCGCAGCTGCTCAACGAGGTCTTCGGCTACCCGACCCGCATGGTCAGCCGGGATGAGGTGCATGGCGAGTTCGTTCGCGACGAAGAGGCCGCCGGCGCCATGCTGGAGCCGGACGGCATGGGCGTGCATGCCGGCAAGCTCGCCTTCGGCTATCTGAAGCTGGCGCGCGCGCTGGGCGTGAAGGTGCATGTGGACAGCGCCGTGACCGGCTACCAGCTCCGCAATGGGCGACATTACCTCACGACGCCGGGCGGCACGGTCCGCGCGAATACGGTCGCCTTTGCGACCGCCGGCTATACGTCCCCCGGCCTGCATCCGCTGACGAGGAACCGGCTGATGCCGGTATTGTCGAACTCGATCGTCACCCGCCCGCTCACGGAGGCGGAGATCGACAGCCTGAATTTCCGGACGCGGATCCCGCTGACCGACACGCGCACCTTGCGCCATTATTACCGGCTGATGCCGGACAACCGCTTCCAGATCGGCTCGCGCAGCGCAATCACCGGCGCCGACGCGCCGAATGGCAAGCATCTCGAAAGGCTGCTCGCCGGCATGCGCCGCAAGTTTCCCTCGCTGCGCGACATCGCGATCGATCATTCCTGGTGGGGCTGGGTCGATGTCAGCCACGACATGATGCCGCGCATCTTCCAGCCCG
>CAYLGY010000127.1:0-4778 GCA_964383325.1 uncultured Rhizobiaceae bacterium | reverse complement strand
GGAAATTTCCGCGGCGCGGATATCCATCAGCCGACCTCTTTCAGTGCAAGCTCTAACATGTTCAGTTTGGTACGCAGGGACGTGTCGATCTGGCGCGAGCCCAGCCGGACCACCAGACCGCCCAGCAATGCGGGATCGACCCTGGCCTGGATCGTGACATCCTTGCCCGCAACGGTGCGCAGCGTCGCCGCCAGCTCCTCCTGTTGCGCAGGCGTGAGTGCATGCGCGGAAGTGACCTCGGCCGTCACCTCGCCGCGCGCGGCTGCCGCAATCTCGCGATAGGCGCGAATCATCGCAGGCACGGCAAACAGCCGCCGGTTCTGCGCCACGACGCGCAGGAAATTGCCGGCCAGCCCGCTCATCCCGGCCTTGTCGGCGATCGAGGAGACTGCCCGCAATTGCTCTTCGGCGGAAAAGACCGGACTGGAAATGAGCCGCTGGAAATCCGGGCTCGAATCGATCAGCGCCTGCAGCCCGACAAGCTCGGCCTCGATCTGGCTGGAGACGCCGGACTCATCGGCAAGTTCGAACAGTGACTGCGCATAACGTTGCGCTACACCGGAAATTTGCGAGGACTGGGCCAATTCTGTTCCATCTCTGCCTGCAGGTCGTCAGTTTCGCGGAGCACTTCGGCCCTGACGGAAAGCTCGACCGGGTTGTTCCTGAGTGGCCGGGAACCCAACAAGTCGCACCCCCAGCCGAAAGCCGAATGCCCTCTAACACACGCCTCCCCGACTCGCAACCGCATCCCGCCACCCGATTTGGATAGGATTGTCGCATCCGGCAAGGCCGGGGCACGCCGCCGGTTCAGTCCAGATAGCCCAGTACATAAGCCAGTGGCATTGCAGCAAGACTCGCCCCCGCAAGGGCGAGCAGCCAATGGCCGAAGCTTCGCCATGCGCCGGCCATCACGCCAAGCAGGGCAGAGGTGGCCGCCAGCGCCCAGCAGGCGCCGAGGGACAGATGAATCAGCGGCTGGTCGAGAAGAATCGCCGCAAGCCCGAGGCCGAGGCAGAACCCGCCGCCAAGCGCGCAGGCAAGTTCGGGAGCCACCGCTCCGGAGCCGCGGCGGAAATGCAGGACCGGCTGCAGCGCAAGCACCAGGCCGACACAGGCCGCCATGGCTGCCGAAATTGCCGCCATCCATGCGCCAGGGCTGGTGGGCCAGGGTGGAATGAGTTCCAGCTTCAGCCTCCCCTTCTGCTGCACATCGCGCTCACTCGCCCGCCTCCCGGCCGCAGGCCCCCGCAAAGGCAACCTGCCGCCGGGAGTTGCCGCGCGCCGCGGTCACGGTTCCGGCATAGCGGGTCAGCACGACCTGACCCTGTGCGCTCTTGCGCGTCTCGCCGGGCCTCATGGCGATGGTAACCTCCACCGGCATATCGCCGAAGGTCCGGTAGACCCGCAGCTCCGCCGCCTCTTCCTCTTTCCTCTCCACCAGCGCCAGCTCGCGCAGCAGCCCGTCAATGCGCATGTAGCCGCGCTCGACGGCCATCTGGTCATCCGACGCCAGTTCCGTGACGAAGATATACGGGCCGCTCTCACCGGCGCCAGCGGAATCGGCAGGCGCGAAGGCGCAATGGGCATCGGCCCGGTGCCAGACGATCTCGCCGATCACCGGAGCCTGCGCCCGCGCCACCGGGGTCGCCGCAAGCAGGAGCAAGCCTGCGCGAATCAGGAGGGAAGCAATCGGAAAACGCGCGCTCTGAATCATGGCGCCATGCAGCCATGCACGAACGCGATTGTAAAGCGGGAGAGATGCGCGCGAAGTCACAGGAAGCTCTGTGGGTCGATGTCGATCTGGACATGGATGCCGGATTTCGGTCTCGGCGCCCGCTCGAGAAGGGCGCGCAGATAGGCCTGCATGTCGGCCCGGCGCGTTCCGTGCAGCAGCAGCCGGTACCGGTGCCGCCCGCGCACCAGGGCCAGCGGCGCTTCGGCAGGCCCGAGAATATCGATCTCTTCGGCCACGGGCGCTGCAAGGCGCAATTGCCGCGCATGCGCCTCCGCCCGGGCCTTGTCCGGACCGCTGACGATCAGCGCCGCAAGCCTGCCGAAAGGCGGCAGCCCGGCGCGCTGGCGCTCGGCGATCTCGCGCGCATAGAAGGCATCGCGGTCACCCGACAGGATGGCCTGGATCACGGGATGCTCCGGCTGCCAGGTCTGGATCATGCCCGTGCCGGCATGATTGGCGCGGCCGGCGCGGCCCGTGACCTGGGCCAGGAGCTGAAAGGTCCGCTCGGCGGCGCGCATGTCGCCGCTCGACAGGCCGATATCGGCGTCCAGCACGCCGACTAGCGTCAGCCCCGGAAAGTGGTGTCCCTTGGCGACGAGCTGCGTGCCGATCACGAGATCGACCTCGCCGCGTTCGATCGCCTCCAGTTCGAGGCGCAGCCGCCCAACCCCTCCCGGCAGGTCGGACGACAGCACCAGGATGCGGGCGCCAGGGAAAAGGCCGACCGCTTCCTCGGCGATGCGTTCCACGCCCGGCCCGCAGGCGGCAAGCTGGTCGGCCACGCCGCATTCGGGACAATGCTCTGGACGTGGCTGCCGGTGCCCGCAATGGTGGCACATGAGCTGGCCGCGAAAGCGATGCTCGACCAGCCAGCTCGAACAATGCGGACACTGGAAGCGATAGCCGCAGACCCGGCACAGCGTAAGTGGCGCATAGCCGCGCCGGTTGAGGAACAGCAGCGTCTGCTGGCCAGAGGCCAGTGTCGTCCGCATCCGCTCGATGAGCACCGGCGACAGGAAGCTGCCGCGCTCGGGCGGATGGCGGCGCATGTCGATCGCCACGAGCTCCGGCAGCGCCGCATCGCCGAAACGCGCCGGCAGGGCAATCCTGTGGTAGCGGCCCTGATCTGCATTGACCCGGCTTTCCACCGATGGCGTCGCCGAGGCAAGCACGATCGTGAAACCGCCGATCCGGGCGCGCACGACCGCCATGTCCCGCGCATGATAGGTGACGCGGTCCTCCTGCTTGTAGGCCGAATCATGCTCCTCGTCGACAATGATGAGGCCCAGCTCGCGAAAGGGCAGGAACAGCGCCGAGCGCGCGCCGGCGACCACGCGCACCCGGCCCTCGGCAAGCTGGCGCCAGACGCGCTGGCGCTGACGCGGAGAAAGTTCGGAGTGCCATTCGGCAGGACGGGCGCCGAAGCGCAGCTCGAACCGTTCGAGGAAAGCCTGCGTCAGCGCGATCTCCGGCAGCAGGATCAGGACCTGCCGTCCGGCGCGGATCGCCGCTGCAACCGCCTCGAAATAGGTCTCGGTCTTGCCCGAGCCGGTAACGCCGTCGAGAAGCAGCGTCGAGAAGCCGGGAGTGGAAACCGCCTCCGCGAGGATGGCGGCAGCCTCTGCCTGCGCCGGGGAAAGTTCGGTTCCCGTCCGGTCCGGCTGCGGCTCGGGCGTGACGGGCGGTGGTGGAATCGCGACCGGGGCGAGGCTCCCCTGCCCGACCAGACCGTCCACCACGCCGATCGAGACGCCGGCGGCATGGGCAAGGCCGGAACGCGACCAGGCCAGCCCATCGCCCGCCAGTTCAAGGACCCGGCGCCGCGCCGGCGTCAGCCTTTCCGGCACGATGCCGGTGGCGCGCACGCCCGGCAGGGAAGGCTCGGGCTCCAGAGCCGCGGGAACGCGCAAGGCCATGCGGGCGACGAGGCCGGGCGGGGTCAGCGTATATTCCGCGACCCAGGCAAGAAAGCGCCGCATCGCGCCATCCATCGGCGGGCAGTCATGGCGCCGGCGCACTTCCTTCAGCCGGCCCCGGTCGACGGGTCCAGCATCGCCGTCCCAGACAAGGCCGTTGACGAGGCGCGGCCCGAGCGGCACCTCGACAATGTCCCCGGGCTGCAGGTGCATGCCTTCCGGCACCCGGTAGCTGTAGGGCCCGGGCGCCGGCATCGGCACAAGCACCGGAACGGTGCGCGGTTGCGAATCTGTGCTCATCGGGCGTGACCTTGCCTCTTTCCTGGGGTAAGGAGAAGTCGCCTTGCATACGAACCCTGCGCAGATGGATCCGACATGAAATTCTTTCTCGATACCGCCGACGTCAACGAGATCCGCGAACTGGCCGCGACCGGCCTCGTCGATGGCGTCACCACCAACCCGTCGCTGATCCTGAAATCCGGCCGCGACATTGCCGAGGTGACGCGGGAAATCTGCGCGCTGGTCCCGGGACCGGTTTCGGCGGAGGTGACGGCGGTGGAATATGAGGAGATGCTGCGCGAAGGCAAGACGCTTGCGCGGATCGCCGAGAACATCTGCATCAAGCTGCCGCTGACGATGGATGGGCTGCGCGCCTGCAAGGCGCTTTCATCGGAAGGGTTCAAGACAAATGTCACGCTCTGCTTTTCGGCCAACCAGGCGCTGCTTGCCGCCAAGGCCGGCGCGACCTTCATCTCGCCCTTCATCGGCAGGATCGACGACATGGGCGCCAATGGCATGGAACTGATCGGCGAGATCCGCACCATTTATGACAATTACGATTTCCGTACCGAAATTCTCGCGGCCTCGATCCGCACCGTCAACCATGTGAAGGAGGCGGCGCTGATCGGCGCCGATGTCGCCACCATGCCGCCTTCGGTCCTGCGTGCCATGGTACGCCATCCTCTCACGGACAAGGGGCTCGAAGCCTTTCTCGCCGACTGGGCGAAAACCGGACAGAAAATCGCCTGAGCTGTACGCCTGCGGCAACGCGCGGCCTGGAATTGCGTGCGTCGGATTGGCTCTGGAAAGGTTCAGACCTGGGAAAAAATAGCCTGAAAAAGCCCCCC
>CAYLGY010000126.1:0-4804 GCA_964383325.1 uncultured Rhizobiaceae bacterium | reverse complement strand
GGCGCTTGCTTTCGTGCGACGGAAACGCGAAGCCTTTCCTGGCGCAGAGGGCTCCTTGCAGAGGGCAAAGAACCCTTCCTTGACCCACACGGATACTCTATGGTCTCGCCGCAAAGAGTTCCTGTGGAAATCTGCCCATGACCGAACAGCGCAGCGCGACCGCCACGAACATGGAGACATCGTTCGGGTTCCGCCAGGTTGAGGCCGGCGGGAAGCAGCCCTTGGTGGATGAAGTCTTCCACCGGGTCGCTGCCCGTTACGATCTAATGAACGACCTCATGTCGGCGGGAATGCACCGGCTCTGGAAGGATGCAATGGTCGCGTGGCTCAATCCGCCCCGCGACCGGCCCTGGCATGTGCTCGACATGGCCGGCGGGACAGGGGATATCGGCTTGCGCATCGTTGAGGCCAGCGGCGGAATGGCCCGCGTGACGGTGGCGGATATCAATGCCTCGATGCTCGCGGAGGGTCGGCGGCGCGTGGCCGGGCGCGATCTGCCGCTTGATTTCGTTGAGGCGAATGCCGAGGACCTGCCCTTTGCGGATGAAAGTTTCGATGCCTACACGATCTCTTTCGGCATTCGCAACGTACCGCGCATTGACCTTGCATTGCGCGAGGCCTATCGCGTGCTGCGCCGTGGTGGGCGGTTCATGTGCCTCGAATTTTCGGCCGTGCAGGTGCCTGGCCTTGACCGGTTCTATGACGTCTGGTCGTTCCATGCCATCCCGCAGATCGGCGCAGTTGTGGCGGGCGACCGTGAATCCTACCGCTATCTGGTTGAATCGATCCGCAAGTTTCCCGACCAGGCGCGCTTTGCCGAGATGATTCGCGCTGCCGGCTTCGAGCGCGTGAACTGGCGCGATTATTCCGGCGGGATTGCTGCCTGCCATTCCGGCTGGAAGTTGTGACCGGCTGATGTCCACGGCCGGCGCATATTTCCGGCTTGCCCGGGCAGGCTGGATCATGGTTCGCGAGGGGGTCGTCGCGGCGCTTCCCGGCGAACAGCTCACGGGACCGGCCCGGCTGGGCTGGCGCGTGGCGCGCCTTCTGCAGCGGGGTCGGGCGCGCAATTTGCAGCGTTCGGACCGGCTGGCGGCGGCGATCGACCGGCTGGGACCTTCCTATGTGAAGCTCGGCCAGTTCCTGGCGACCCGGCCGGATGTGGTCGGCAGGGAAATCGCCGCCGAACTCTCAAGCCTTCAGGACCGCATGAGCCAGTTTCCACGCGCGGAAGCGGAAGCGACCATCGAAGTCTCGCTCGGCCGCCCGGTTGCCGAGCTTTACGAGCGCTTCGGCGAGGCGGTCGCGGCAGCTTCGATTGCGCAGGTTCATCGGGCAGAGATCCGCGAAGATGGAGTGCTTCGCCCGGTGGCGGTCAAGGTGATCCGTCCGGGGATCCGCCGCCGCTTCTTCAATGATCTGGACAGTTTCTTTCTCGCATCGCAATTGCAGGAACGCTTCATTCCGTCGACGCGCCGTTTGCGCCCGGTCGAGGTGACGCGGACGCTGGCCCGCGTGACCAAGCTGGAAATGGATCTGCGGCTTGAAGCGGCGGCGCTGTCGGAACTGGCGGAGAATGTCGCGGGCGATCCGGGATTCCGCGTTCCCTCTGTCGATTGGGAGCGTACCGGGCGCGACGTGCTGACGCTCGAATGGATTGACGGCATCCGGATGTCGGATCTCGATTCGCTGCGCGCCTCCGGCCTTGACCTGAAGATGCTGGCCGCCTCGCTGGTCCAGAACTTCCTGCGCCAGACGCTGCGCGACGGATTCTTTCATGCCGACATGCATCCGGGCAATCTCTTCGTCGAGCCGGATGGCACCATTGTTGCAGTCGATCTCGGCATTACCGGCCGGATCGGCAAGAAGGAACGCCGGTTCCTTGCGGAGATCCTGTATGGATTCATCAACCGGCAATACCGGCGCGTCGCCGAGGTGCATATCGAAGCTGGCTATGTGCCGAGCGAACATGGCATTGATGCGTTCGCGCAGGCCTTGCGGGCGATCGGCGAGCCGATCCACGGATTGTCGGCGCAGCAGATTTCCATGGCAAGGCTGCTCGGCCTCCTGTTCGAGGTCACGGAGCTCTTCGACATGCAGACGCGGCCGGAACTGCTGATGCTGCAGAAGACCATGGTCGTGGTGGAGGGCGTGGCGCGTTCACTCGATCCCGATTTCAACATGTGGAAAGCATCCGAACCGGTGGTCTCGCGGTGGGTCGCGGAGAATCTCGGGCCTTGCGCGATCGTGCAGGATGCAGGAGAAGGCTTGCAGGCGCTGCTTGCGCTGCTTCGGCAGGGACCCCTGCATCGCGAGCGTGCCGAGCAATTGTCGCAGGCAATGGCGCGCTGGTCGGAGGAGGGCATGCGGCTGGATGAGGATACGATCCGCGCGATTGGCAAGGCCGAGGCGCGGCACAGCCGTCTCGGCCACATCGCCCTCTGGGTGATTGCCGCCACGCTGATCTGGCTTGCCATTGCGATGATGTGAGGACGACGTATGCAGATGACCCTTGCCGGCAAGCGGATCCTGCTGATTCTGGGCGGCGGCATCGCGGCCTACAAGAGCCTCGATCTCATCCGTCGTTTGCGTGAACGCGGCGCGTCGGTCCGCGCGGTCATGACCGCAGCCGCGCAATCCTTCACCACGCCGCTCTCGGTGGGAGCGATCACCGGCCAGCAGGTGTTCACGGAATTGTTCGACCGGGCCGAAGAGCAGGATATCGGCCATATCCGCCTGGGACGCGACACGGATCTGGTGATTGTCGCACCTGCGACGGCCAATCTCATGGCGCGCATGGCACATGGGATTGCCGATGATCTCGCGACCGCGGTCCTTCTGGCGACGGACCGGCCGGTGCTGGTGGCGCCGGCAATGAACCCTGCCATGTGGTCACACCCGGCCACGCAGCGGAACGTCGCCACTTTGCGCGGCGATGGCATTGTCTTCATCGGGCCGGAGCGCGGCGAAATGGCGGAGAGCGGCGAGGCGGGGATCGGCCGGATGGCCGAGCCGCTTGCGATCGTCAGCCAGGTCGAAGCGATGCTGGACGACCGGCCGAAGCCGCTTCAGGGCTGCAAGATCCTGGTAACCTCAGGCCCTACACACGAGCCGATTGATCCGGTGCGCTATCTAGCCAATCGCTCGTCCGGCAAGCAGGGGCACGCAATTGCCGCAGCGCTCGCCCGGCTGGGTGCTGAGGTGCGGCTTGTCAGCGGGCCGGTCGATCTGCCCGATCCCCTCGGCGTTTCGGTCATCCATGTCGAGACCGCCCGGGAGATGTGTGATGCCGTGCTGCAATTGCTGCCGGTCGACGCGGCCATCATGGTCGCGGCGGTCGCGGATTGGCGAGTGGCTTCCGAAGCCAGCGAGAAAATCAAGAGGACGGGGAATGGCGTGCCGGCGCTGCAACTGACGGAGAACCCGGATATTCTTGCGACAGTCGGCCATCATGCGCAACGCCCCCGGCTTGTCATCGGCTTTGCCGCTGAAACGGAGGACCTTGAACGAAATGCGCTCGCCAAGCTTCATAGAAAAGGCGCAGACATGATCGTCGCCAACGACGTCTCCCCGGCCAGCGGCGTTGGGGGAGCCGGCGGGGTGATGGGCGGGGAGCGCAACCGGGTTCGCATCGTGACAGCGGAGGGCATCGACAACTGGCCCGAAATGAGCAAGGCAGAAGTTGCAGAGCGTCTCGCCGCGTGGATCGCCGCGCGGCTGCAGACGATCAGCGTCTGACCAGGCCGCCAGGGCAATGGGAGGAAATGAAGCACAATGACCGGCAATCCGTTGGCGTCAATCTGGCGCCGGCTGTTCAGAAGGAATTCTTCGATGGAGATCAAACAGATCGATGATGGCGTTGCAGTCACGGGCCAGTTGCAGGCGGAAGATGTTCCGCGGCTGGCCGAGCTGGGCTACAAGGTTTTGGTCGATAACCGACCGGATACGGAAAGCGGCGCCGTGCCGCATGAGGAAATTCGCGCCGCTGCAGAAGCTGTCGGCATGAAGTTTCACTACATACCTGTTGTACCTGGCCAGTCGACGGCCGAAGCCGCAGAGGAACTGGCGGCAGTTCTGGCGAGCGCCGAAGGCCCGGTACTGGCCTATTGCCGCTCTGGCGCCCGCAGCACCAATCTCTACCGTGAGGCGGTAAGCAGGCAGGCATAGGGCGCCTTCCGCTTGATCCTTGCGGGACAAAACTCCCCAGAGCGTGAGTGCCCGGCGCCGGGACAATCGGGGGGCCGCGAGACGTCGAGTGCAAGCTGCAACGGAACGACTGATCGAGGCGCGCAAACCTTCTCCCGTAGGGTAAACTACCGTAGGGTAAACTACAATGAACGGGACGGGCATCAAGACGGACCCGCCCTCCAATCGCTCCCAAAATCAGAACAGATTCTTGTGGTTGTTTTCGAGCCAAGTATTATAACTGTCGGTGAATTCTTTCAGTGGCACATTCAATTTGTTGGGATGAGTATTTTTGTAATGGTCATAAAAGTCCTTTAAGCTCGTTATCAAGTATGCATCATGCTCATTGTCGCTATCTTGGGTTAGGCTCTTCTTTGTGAAAGCCTTATAAATATTATTCCCGGTATTGTTGGAAATTACAGCGCCTATCGTCGTTTTCTTTAATTGATCCAGCCTATTCGTATTCTGTGAAAGAGTACCACTCGTAATCCAGAATTTAGGTCCATTCTTGAAGGATACTTCGAGATATTTCACTCGTTGCTTCTTTTTGCCGTTGGATAGAGGGCGCTCATCGATAAAGGTGATAACTTCTGGAACGATACTGTAACGCAGCGGGACG
>CAYLGY010000125.1:0-5091 GCA_964383325.1 uncultured Rhizobiaceae bacterium | reverse complement strand
CGCGCCGGACGTGCAGCGCAAGATCGTCGAGCCGTTCTTCACCACCACGGAGGGCGGCACGGGCACGGGGCGTGGCCTGTCAATGGTCTACGGCATCATCAAGCAGACCGGAGGCTTCATCACGGTTGATTCCGAGCCGGGCGCCGGCACGGTTTTCCGCATCTTCCTGCCGCGTCATCAGGCCGAAGCGCGTCCGGACGAGGCCCGCCCGGCGGAGGAATCTGGCACGCGCGGCGCGGCGCAGGCCCTTGCCTCGCGCGACCTGTCCGGTTCGGCGACGGTCCTGCTTGTCGAGGACGAGGACGCAGTCCGGCTTGGCGGCATGCGGGCGCTGTCCGCACGCGGCTATACGGTGCATGCCGCGTCGTCAGGGATCGAGGCGCTGGAGATCTATCGCGAACTTGGCGGCAAGGTCGATCTGGTCGTGTCCGACGTCGTCATGCCCGAGATGGACGGGCCGACCCTCCTGGCGGAACTGCGCAAGGAGAGCCCGGACATCAAGTTCATCTTCGTTTCCGGCTATGCCGAGGAAGCATTTTCCCGCAACCTGCCGCAGGATGCCACGTTCGGCTTCCTTCCGAAGCCGTTTTCCCTCAAGCAGCTTGCAACCGTGGTCAAGGAGATGCTCGAAAAATGAGCCCTGCACCCAGAGCGCGGATCGATGTCGGCAATGCCAGCTTCGGCAACCGGCTGCCGCTGGCGCTGATCGCCGGACCCTGCCAGATGGAGAGCCGCGATCATGCTTTCGATATTGCCGGGCAGTTGAAGGAGATCTGCGGGCGCCTCCGCATCGGCCTCGTCTACAAGTCCAGCTTCGACAAGGCCAACCGCACATCGCTTTCCGGCCGACGCGGCATCGGCCTCGAGGCTTCGCTGCCGGTATTTGCCGCGATCCGCAAGGAGCTAGGCCTGCCGGTCCTGACCGATGTGCATTCCGTGGAACAGTGCGCCCTCGTGGCGCCGGTGGCGGATATCCTCCAGATTCCCGCTTTCCTGTGCCGGCAGACCGATCTGCTCGTCGCCGCGGCGCAGACGCAGCGTGTGGTCAATGTGAAGAAGGGCCAGTTCCTCGCGCCATGGGACATGCGCCATGTGGTGGAGAAGATCACGCAATCGGGCAATGACCGCGTGCTCGTGACCGAACGTGGCGTATCCTTTGGCTACAATACGCTGGTGAGCGACATGCGCGCCTTGCCGATCCTTGCGGAAACCGGCGCGCCGGTGATCTTCGATGCCACCCATTCCGTGCAGCAGCCGGGCGGTCGCGGCGGCGCCTCCGGCGGTGAGCGCCGTTTCGTCGAGGTCCTGGCAAGAGCCGCGATTGCGGTCGGCATTGCCGGCCTCTTTCTCGAAACCCATGAGGATCCGGACAATGCGCCTTCGGACGGGCCGAACATGGTCCCGATCGCGGATCTTGAGCCGATGCTCGAACGATTCCTGGAGTTCGACCGGATCGCCAAGAAACATGCGGGCCCTGGTGAGGTTTGAGCCCAGCCGGCTCACGGAGAACGCTCAGGAAGCAGGGAAGACGGCCCTGCCTTCGGCGACCAGCCGCAGGGCTTGCGGATAGAGGCGATGCTCGACCTCCAGCACTCGCGCAGCGAGCGTATCGGGCGTATCGCTCGGCAGGACCGGCACTTCGGCCTGGCAGATGACCGGACCGGCATCCATCTCCGCCGTGACGAAATGGACCGTCGCCCCATGGACCTTGCTGCCTGCGGCGAGCGCGCGCGCATGGGTGTTCGTTCCCTTGAACGCCGGCAGCAGGGAAGGGTGGATATTGATCATCCGCCCTTGCCAGAGCTGCACGAACTCCGGCGACAGGATACGCATGTATCCGGCAAGGCAGACGAGATCGATTTGGCGCGCCACGAGCGCGGCATGCATCCCCTTCTCCCGCTCCGGTGCGTCCGGATAGTCGCCCGCGGAGAAAACCAGCGCCTCGATACCGGCAGCACGGGCAAGTCCGAGACCGCCCGCATCCGCGCGACTCGACAGGACGAGGACGATTTCGGCCGGATACTCCGGATCGGCAGCCGCCCGCATCAAGGCCTGCAGGTTCGAGCCGCGCCCGGAGATGAGGACGGCAACGCGGCGCCTTGGTACGCTCACAGGCCGAGCGCGCCGCGATAGCGAACGCCTTCTTCCCCGCGTCGTGGCAGGATCGATCCGATCGGCGTCACGGTCTCGCCCGCCTGTTTCAGCATGGCGGCAACCTGCGCGGCCTGGCCGGCTGCGACGACTGCAACCATGCCGATGCCGCAATTGAACGTACGGAGCATTTCCGCAGGCGCGATGCGGCCCGCCTCGGCGAGCCAGCGAAAGACGGGCGGTACCTCGATCGTGTCGAGATCCAGTTCCGCCGACCAGGCCCTGGACATGATCCGCGGCAGGTTTTCCGTGAAGCCGCCGCCGGTGATATGCGCCAGGGCCTTGATGCCGTGCGTGCCGCGCACGGCCGCCAGCAAGGGGCGGACATAGATGCGGGTCGGCTCCAGAAGGGCGTCGGACAGGCATTGCGACGAGTCAAAGGGCGCGGGATCCTCCCAGTCGAGGCCGGACCGGGCGACGATGTGGCGGATCAGGGAAAATCCGTTGGAATGAGCGCCGGACGAGGCGAGGCCGAGAATGACGTCGCCCTCGACCAGATCATCGGTCGGCAATAATTGCCCGCGCTCGGCGGCGCCGACGGCAAAGCCGGCGAGATCGTACTCCCCATCGGCATACATGCCCGGCATTTCCGCGGTCTCGCCGCCAATCAGGGCGCAGCCGGCCTGCCGGCACCCTTCGGCGATGCCCTCGACGATGACGGCTCCCTGCTCGGGATCGAGGTGGCCTGTGGCAAGATAATCGAGAAAGAAGAGGGGCTCGGCGCCCTGGACGACGAGGTCGTTGACGCACATCGCAACAAGATCGATCCCGACCGTATCGTGCCGGTCGGCCTCGATCGCCACTTTCAGCTTGGTGCCGACGCCATCATTGGCGGCGACCAGCACCGGGTCGACAAAGCCAGCGGCCTTGAGGTCGAACAGGCCGCCGAAGCCGCCGATCTCCCCGTCGGCGCCGGGCCGGGCCGTGGCGCGGATCGCCGGCTTGATGCGCTCGACAAGCCGGTTGCCGGCATCGATATCGACGCCCGCATCTGCATAGGTCAGGCCATCCCTTTTCTCGTTCATGCTCGCATGCCTTCACGAATCCTTGCCGTCGGCTAGGCTACTTCGCATTGCCGCGTGCGCTCTGCAAGCTCCCGTTTGGCCAGAGCGCGCACTTTCCCCGGCCGGGAGCGCCAAGGCCGGCCTGTCTTGCCAAGCTCGCCGGAACGCGCCATCTCTCCTGCAGCATCCGATTGCTGGAGTGTTGTCGCTTGACCCTGGCCAACCTGATTACCTTCCTGCGCTTCCTGCTGGTCCCCGCGGTCATCTACGCCCTGATCGAGGGCCATACCGGGGCCGCCTTCGCCGCCTTCATCATTGCAGGGATTTCCGATGCCGTCGATGGCTTCGTGGCCCGGCAGTTCGACCAGCGCTCGGAACTGGGCGCCTATCTCGATCCGCTTGCCGACAAGCTTCTGCTGGTTTCGGTCTTCCTCGTGCTGGGCCTGATCGCGGAACTGCCGCTCTGGCTGGTATTCCTGGCTGTTTCCAGGGATCTGTTGATCGTATGCGCCGTGCTCCTGTCCTCCGTCATGGGCCATCCCGTGCAGATGCATCCGCTGTTCGTCTCCAAGGCAAATACGGCAGTGCAGATCGTGCTGGCGGGATGGGTACTGGCGGAACTGGCGCTCGAGACCCGCTTCACAGGGGTGCGCGACGGGTTGATTGTCCTCTCGGCGGCCTTGACGGCGGCTTCGACGGCAGCCTATTTCGCCGCGTGGCTGAAGCATATGAGCAGCTATTCCGGCACCGGGGGGCGTTAGGATCAGGGGGATGCATGCCGGTCCCCGCAATTCTGGTCCATGGAGGAGAGCAAGGATCATGAGGCGGGCGAAAATCACCATCATTGCAACTGGCGGGACGATCTCGATGAAACCCGGGCCGACGGGCGGCATCGTTCCGGCGCTCGACGCCGACGATCTGGTCGCTGGCGTTCCCGGCCTTGCGGAAGTTGCGGAAATCGAGACGCGCTCGCCCATGCAAATGCCGAGCCCCTCGCTGACCTTCGAACATCTGGGCCGCGTCGCCGAGGAGATCCAGCTCGCTGCGACGCGAGGTGCCGACGGCGTCGTCATCGTGCAGGGCACGGACACGATCGAGGAAACGGCCTTTCTGCTCGACCACGTGAATACCGGCGGAATTGCCGTCGTGGTAACGGGCGCCATGCGCGGTGCGGCGGCGGCAGGTGCGGATGGGCCCGCCAATCTGCTGGCCTCGGTACAGGTCGCAGCCTCGCCGCAGGCCCGGGAGCTCGGCGTGCTTGTCGTGCTGGAGGATACGGTGCATGCGGCGCGGTTCGTGCGCAAGGGCAATACCGGACTGGTCTCATCCTTCGTTTCGGCGCCGTTCGGACCGGTCGGGTTCGTGGTCGAAGGCAAGTTCGCGCTGCGCATGCGCCCCGTGAGGGAGGCGCTGCCTGAATTCAGCCTGCAATCGCCTGCTCCGGCCGTGGCGATGATCGGCACTGGTCTGGAGGATGATGGAAAGGTGCTGACGGTATTGCCGCAACTCGGCTTTCACGGCGCTGTGCTGATCGGCATGGGGGCGGGGCACATGCCGGAGGCGTCGCTGCAACGCATCAGCGCGCTGGTCGAGGCCATGCCGGTCGTGCTGGCGAGCCGGGTGATGGACGGCCCGATCCTTGCCGAAACCTACGGCTTTCCCGGCTCGGAGCGCGATCTCATCGCCCGCGGAGTCCTGCGGGCGGGCTGGCTCGGGCCCACCCGGGCGCGCCTTCTGCTGATGCTGGCGCTGATGGCGGGCGAGGACAGGCCGGGCATTGCGCGCATCTTCACCGCCTATGCGCCATGATCCGCACGCCCGCTTTGCGCTGGCGCAGATTTGGCACTTGCCAATTGGCTGGCGGAAACCTATAGCGGGCTGGCCTTTCGCAGGCATCGGAGCGTAGCGCAGCTTGGTAGCGCATCTGCTTTGGGAG
>CAYLGY010000124.1:0-5190 GCA_964383325.1 uncultured Rhizobiaceae bacterium | reverse complement strand
GCGCGGTGTAGAAGATGTTGACCTTGTGCTTGTCGACCACCTGCCAGAAGCGCGAAGCGTCCGGATAGTTCGGCACGCCTTCGAACATCAGCGAGGTCGCGCCATTGGCGAGCGGTCCGTAGACGATGTAGCTGTGGCCGGTTACCCAGCCGACATCGGCGGTGCACCAGTAGATGTCGCCGTCGCGATAATCGAAAATATATTCATGCGTCATGGATGCCTGGACGAGATAGCCGCCCGTCGTATGCAGGACGCCTTTCGGCTTGCCGGTCGAACCGGACGTATAGAGGATGAAGAGCGGGTCTTCCGCGCCCATATGCTCGGGCGGGCAGTCGGCGGAAACCGTCGCTGCTTCCTCGTCGAGCCACAGGTCGCGCCCTTCGCTCCAGGAGATCTTGCCGCCGGTGCGCCGCACCACCAGCATGTGGCGGATCGCATTGCCCTGTTTCGCCGCGATCTCCGCCGCCTTGTCGGCATTGTCCTTTAGCGGAATGGTTCTTCCGCCGCGCACGCCCTCATCGGCGGTGATGACGAAATCCGATGCGCCGTCCACCATGCGCCCGGCCAGCGAATCAGGCGAGAAGCCGCCGAACACGACCGAATGGATGGCGCCGATGCGGGTGCAGGCCAGCATCGCATAGGCTGCCTCGACAATCATCGGCAGGTAGATGGTGACGCGGTCGCCCTTCTTCACGCCGTGCTTCTTCAGCACATTGGCGAAGCGGCAGACCTCGGCATGCAATTCGCGATAGGTGACCGATTTCGATTGCGCCGGATCGTCGCCTTCCCAGATCAACGCCACCTGGTCACCGCGCGTCGTCAGGTGCCGGTCGATGCAATTGTAGGAAACGTTGGTCGTGCCGTCCTCGTACCACCGGATCTTCACGTCGCCCCTGAAGTTGCCGCTGCGCACCTTCGTATAGGGCCTGAACCAGTCTATCCGCTTGCCGTGCTCCTCCCAGAAGCGGTCGGGATCGGTGATGCTTGCCTTGTACCAGGCCGCATATTTCTCAGGGTCCATATTGGCGCCTGCAGACCAGGACGGCTTCGTTCGATAGACATTCCCCTCGGACATCTCAATTTCCTTCCTTCATGCTTTTCACCGGTCCAGGTCGCCGGCGTCCTCCCGGGGCCGGCCGGCAATCGAACTTGCGGGTATCCTAACGAACCAGCGCCGGACCGCAAGAACTGCCGTCACGGCCGCGGCCGCTCACCGAAAATGGCGGAGCCGATGCGCACGCTGGTGGCGCCGAAGGCGATGGCGGTCTCGAAGTCGCCGGACATGCCCATCGAGAGTCGGGGCAGGCCGCATTCGCCGGCCAGCCTCGCCAGCAGCGCAAAATGCGGTCCGGGATTCTCGTCGACGGGCGGAATGCACATCAGCCCCTCGATGGCGAGGCCGTGCACCTCCTGGCATCTGCGCACGAAATCCTTGGTTTCCCGGGGATCGAGCCCCGCCTTCTGCGGTTCGGCGCCCGTATTGACCTGAACGTAGAGACGCGGATTGCGCCCTTGCCGGCGCATCTCCGCAGCGAGTACGGAGGCGATGCGCTCGCGGTCCACGGTCTCGATCACGTCGAACAGCGCCACGGCATCGCGCGCCTTGTTCGATTGCAGCGGCCCGATCAGGCGCAGCTCGATTCCTTCATGTTCCTCCCGCAGGGCGGGCCATTTTGTCGCGGCTTCCTGGACGCGGTTTTCGCCGAAGATCTTCTGTCCCGCATCCAGCACCGGCCGGATCTCGTCGGCTGAGAATGTCTTGGAAACCGCAACCAGCTCGACCTCGCCGGCGCGGCCGTTCGCCTCCGCGCACTGGCGGATCGTCTCGCGGATCCGGGCGAGCCTTTCAACTGCATCCGACATGCAATAATCTTCCTTTCCTTGAGCGGCGGAGTTGACCGTCAACGCAAAGCGTGGTGAAGGTCCGCGTTCAGATGTATGGTCCTTATTCCGCGAAAACCAGGCAATGACAACCGAACGCTACAATCCGCGCACCAGCGAGCCCCGATGGCAGAAGGCATGGGAGGAGGCCGGCATCTTCACGGCCGCCAATGACGATCCCCGGCCCAAATATTATGTGCTGGAGATGTTTCCCTATCCGTCGGGGCGGATTCACATCGGGCATACGCGCAATTACACGATGGGCGATGTCGTGGCGCGCTATCGCCGGGCGCTCGGCTACAATGTGCTCCATCCCATGGGCTGGGACGCCTTCGGCATGCCGGCCGAGAATGCCGCGATGCAGAACCGGGTGCACCCGCGCGACTGGACCTATGCAAACATCGCCACCATGCGCGACCAGCTCAAGCTGATGGGCCTTTCCATCGACTGGAGCCGTGAATTCGCCACCTGCGATGTCGATTATTATCACCGGCAGCAGATGCTGTTCCTCGACCTGATGGAAAAGGGGCTGGTCACCCGCAAGATCTCCAAGGTCAATTGGGATCCGGTCGACCAGACCGTGCTCGCCAATGAGCAGGTGATCGACGGCAAGGGCTGGCGCTCGGGCGCGCCGGTGGAATCGCGCGAGTTGGCGCAATGGTTCTTCCGCATTTCCGACTACAGCCAGGAATTGCTGGATGCGCTGGATACGCTCGATGGCTGGCCGGAGAAGGTGCGCACCATGCAGCGCAACTGGATCGGCCGCTCAGAGGGCTTGTTGATTCGCTGGCGGCTGAGCCCCAATACGGCGCCCAAGGGCGAGACCGAGCTCGAGGTCTACACGACGCGGCCCGACACGCTGTTCGGCGCATCCTTCATGGCCATTTCGCCGGATCATCCGCTGGCTCGCAAGGTGGCGGCGAAGAATCCGGCTATTGCCGCCTTCGCCGAGGAATGCCGGCGCATGGGAACGTCGGCGGCCGTACTGGAGACGGCCGAGAAGAAGGGCATGGATACGGGCGTCCGCGTCGTTCATCCATTCGACGAGGGCTGGACGCTTCCGGTCTATGTCGCCAATTTCGTCCTGATGGACTACGGTACGGGCGCGATATTCGGCTGCCCGTCCGGCGACCAGCGCGACCTCGATTTTGCCAATAGATACGGCTTGCCGGTTACGCCGGTCGTCATGCCCGATGGCGCCGATGCGGCGACCTTCCAGATCATCGACGAGGCCTATACCGATGACGGCGTGATGATCAATTCGCGCTTCCTCGACGGGATGCGGCCGGCAGAGGCCTTCGAGGAGGTGGCGCGGCGCCTGGAAGCGGTGCAGATCGATGGCCGCCCGCAGGCGCGGCGCAAGGTGCAGTTCCGCCTGCGAGACTGGGGCCTGTCCAGGCAGCGTTATTGGGGTTGCCCGATTCCCATCATCCATTGCGAGGGCTGCGGGACCGTGCCCGTGCCGCGCAAGGATCTGCCGGTGGTCCTGCCGGACGATGTCGAGTTCGACAAGCCCGGCAATCCGCTGGACCGCCATCCGACCTGGCGCAAGGTGCAATGTCCGAGTTGTGGCGAGGCGGCGCGGCGCGAGACCGACACGATGGATACGTTCGTCGATTCATCCTGGTATTTCGCCCGCTTCACCGCGCCATGGGAGGACCGGCCGACCGATCCGCAGGCCGCCGATGCGTGGCTGCCGGTCGATCAGTATATTGGCGGCATCGAGCATGCCATCCTGCATCTTCTCTATTCGCGCTTCTTCACGAGAGCCCTGCATGCGGCGGGACACCTGAATGTGGACGAGCCCTTCAAGGGCCTGTTCACGCAAGGCATGGTCGTTCACGAGACCTATCGCGCCACGGATGGCAGCTGGCTCGACCCTTCCGAGGTGCGGATCGAGCATCATGGGGCGGGGCGCAAGGCCTTCCGCATCGACAATGGCGAGGATGTCGTCATCGGTCCGCTGGAGAAAATGTCCAAATCCCGGCGCAACACGATCGGTCCCGAAGAGATTACCGCAAGCTATGGCGCCGACACGGCGCGCTGGTACATGCTTTCCGATTCGCCCCCCGAGCGCGATGTCGAATGGACCGACAAGGGCGCCGAGGGCGCGCATCGCTTCATCCAGCGGGTCTGGCGCATCATTGCCGCTGCCTCCGGCCGGGTTGCGGCTGCAGAGGGCGAACCGGGCGATGATGAGCTGTCCATGTCGATGCGGCGCGCCACCCACAAGGTGTTGAAGACGGTCGGCGAGGATTTCGAGCGCCTGTCCTTCAACAAGGCGATCGCGCATATACATGAGCTGGTGAACCGGCTGGCGCCGTTGATCGAGAAGGCCGAAAGCCAAGGCCAGCTTGCGGCGTGCCGTGAGTCGCTGCGGATTCTCGTGCAGCTATTCGCGCCCGTCATGCCGCATCTGGCGGAAGAATGCTGGGCGGCGCTGGGCGGCGAGGGCCTGGTTGCGGCCGCGCCATGGCCGGTTTTCGACCCGGCGCTGATCTCCGATGACCAGATCATCCTGCCCGTGCAGATCAATGGCAAGAAGCGCGGTGAATTGACAATCGGCCGCGAGGCGGATCAAGTAACGGTCGAAGGGGCGGCGCTGGCACTTGATTTCGTCCAGGCGGCATTGGGTGGAAGAAGCCCCAGAAAGGTGATTGTCGTGCCGCAGAGAATCGTCAATGTCGTGGTCTGACCGCCGGATAAGAAAGAGCATCGCCGCATTGGCGCTCGGGGCGCTGGTCGCCGCCACTGCCGGCTGCACCGTGCAGCCGCTATATGGGGGAGGGGCCGCAGGTCCGGTGTCCAGCCAGCTGGCTTCGGTCAGCATCGCGCCCGTCGCAACGCGACAGGCGCTGGAAGTCCGCAATCACCTGATCTTCCTTCTTGGCGGAGGGAATGGCCAGCCTGCCTCTCCCGCCTATGTGCTCGACATGGAGGTCGACAGCCGGACATCAGAGACGGCGATCATCCAGATCGGTTCCGATAATGAGCCGTCGGCCGGCACGGTGATCATGAGCGCCGAATACCGGCTGCGCGATGTCGCTTCCGAAGAAATCGTCGCCAGCGGGCGGCGAACCGCTTCGGCCTCCTATGACCGTACACGGCAGGAATTCGCCAATCAGCGCGCCGAGCGCGACGCCGAAAACCGCGCCGCCCGGGAACTGGCCGAGATGCTGCGCCTGGCCCTGGCACAGGATCTGTCCCGCAGGCAATAGCGCAGGTTCCGGAAAGTAGCTTCCGCTTTCCGGACAAGTGGCCTCCATCATCCGGACAAGAACCTGCGCCAGCAAGAGAGCCAGGCTCCGG
>CAYLGY010000123.1:0-5661 GCA_964383325.1 uncultured Rhizobiaceae bacterium | reverse complement strand
CCGACCCATGTCGCACGATCCGCTCAAACTGTAAGCTGTGATTACATTACTGTCAATTTGGAATCCCGAGGGATCTCCGAATGCATCCGCGAGCGCCACCGCGCATCACAAGCCTCCTCGCCTTGCGTAACGGAAGCACATCGCGCCTTGCCGATTCCAGGCTGGCAGGTCTATATGCAACAGGATCGCGCAGGACGGATCCGGCGGGCCGGACACCGAAAGCGGCAACCGGCAGGAGCGTCTTAGCCAAGCGGAGCTGGGGCAGGCATATGAGCACGCCACGCAGGCAGGTCTTCCGTCTTCCCCGGGAGCGACGCGTCGCCGACATCATGGCTGCGGCGCGCGAGGTTTTTCGCGAGCGAGGCTATGAAGAGGCCCCCCTGTCGGAAATCGCGGAACGCGCCAATGTCGTCGAAGGCAGCATCTATCGGTATTTCGAGAACAAGCGCGACCTCCTCGTCAAGGTCATCGAGGCGTGGTACGAGGAGATGCTGTCCGACTATGAGCATCATCTCGCCGGAATCCAGGGTACCCGCAACCGGCTGCGCTACATGGTCTGGCGCCACATGCGGACCTTGCATGACGAACCGGCGCTCAGCAATCTGATGCTGCAGTTCCTGCGTACCGACCCGCAATACAGCCAGACTGCCATCTACGCGCTGAACAGGAAATATACCCGCCGCACGCTCGACATCGTGAAGGAAGGAATTGCGCTGGGCGAGTTGCGCGACGACGTCCCGCTGCGGCTCATCCGCGACATGATCTATGGCGGCATCGAGCATCTGACCTGGCCCTACCGGCGCGGCGAAGGCGATTTTGATCCGGACGGAATGACCGATGCCCTCGTCGAAATCATCATGACCGGACTGCAACGCAATCGGGAACCGTCAGAGATAACGCTGGCGAAACGACTCGAATGCGCCGTGGAGCGGCTGGAGCGGCTCGCGGCCTCCTCCTGAATTTTCCTGACAGGAAAAGCTTCAACCCCCGCTGTGCACGATTCCGCTTCGCGCTGCTTGTGAATTCAGTTCATTACTACCGGTTTCAATGCCGGACACTGCGACCTTATCCGTGACTGCATGTCGCCAGCCATATGGCGTCAGATGCATGTTCTCCGGGTTTTCCATACCTATGAAACGCACCGATCCCAGTTGACATCATTGGTGAACTCGTATCATTAAGGCAGGAACCGACAGGAATATGAAGGCCGTGCCGCAACCGTTACGCATCGAGCGCCGCTCGTCCACGATCTGGCTCATCATCGACCGGCAGGAGCGGCGCAATGCCCTCAACGCCGAAGTCGCGCGCGGCATCGAGCGCGGCCTCGACGAGGCCGAAGCGGATCGCAGCATCCGGGCAATCGTCCTGACCGGCGCGGGCGAGAAGGCGTTCTGCGCTGGCGGAGACCTCGTCCTCGACGCCGAAGGAAGTCCATTCGCCGTCGATCCCGCCGATCCGAGGCACTATGCCGCGCGGCTGCTGATGCGGATGGACGCTTGCCGGCTTCCGATCATTGCACGGGTGAACGGGCACGCGCTGGCGGGCGGGTTCGGCCTCGTCTGTGCCTGCGACCTGGTGGTGGCTCGCGAGGATGCCCTGCTCGGCGTGACGGAAGTCAAGGTGGGCGTCTTCCCGATGATGATCCTGCCCTATCTCCAGCGCGTCCTCTCCTATCGACGGCTCATGGAGTTCTGCCTGACAGGCGAACCGATCCGCGCCGGCGATGCTGCGGCAGCCGACTTCGTGAACCATGCCGTGCCGGCTGGCGAACTCGACGAGCGCCTTGCGTGGCTGTTGTCAAGGATCGTCGACAAGTCTCCAACCGGAATCCGCCTCGGGAAGCAGGCGCTGCGCCGGATGTGGGACATGCCGATCGAGGGAGCACTCGAACATGCCCAGCTCATGCTCGCCAACATGGTGCGGACCAAGGATGCCCGGGAGGGCATGCAGGCATTCAATGACAAGCGGCCGCCAGTCTGGACCGCGGAGTAGTACCTGACGAGGATAGCTCGGATGAATTCGCAACCATTCAGGAAAGTGCTGGTCGCCAACCGGGGGGAGATTGCCTGCCGGATCCTGCGGACGCTCGCCGAGATGGGCATCGCCTCGGTGGCGATTCACCATCCGGTCGAATCGCGCGCGAAGCATGTGCGCATGGCGGATGAAGCGGTGGCAATCGAGGGCGAGACGCCTGTTTCCGCGCATCTCGATATCGAACGCATCGTCGCTGCGGCGGTGGAGACGGGTGCAGACGCCATCCACCCGGGTTACGGCTTCCTTTCCGAGAATGCTCGCTTCGCCGAAGCTGTCGAGGCAGCCGGCATCACCTTCATCGGGCCTGACGCGCGGACCATCTCGCTCATGGGCGACAAGATCTCGGCGCGCAACTTCGCGGAAGCACAGGGCGTGCCGGTTGCACCGTCGGTCATGCCGACCGGCGACATCGACAGCTTCATCGCAGAGGCGGGAGCGATCGGCTTTCCGCTGCTGATCAAGGCAGCGGCCGGCGGCGGCGGCAAGGGCATGAGCATCGTGCGGGACGCTTCCGGCCTCCGCGATGCGGCGCGTCTCGCGGCAAGCGAGGCCCTGCGATATTTCGGCGACGGGCGCGTATACGCGGAAACCTATGTCGAGCGCCCGCGCCATATCGAGGTCCAGATCCTCGGGGATGGCGAGGGCAATGCGATTCACCTGTTCGAGCGCGAATGCTCTGTGCAGCGCCGCTTCCAGAAGATCATCGAGGAAGCCCCGGCCGCCCGCCTGCCGACGGAGTTGCGCGAGGCCATCTGCGAATCCGCGACAAGGCTGGCGAGCGCCGCGAAATACAGGAATGCGGGCACCGTGGAATATATTCTCGGCGCCGACGGCCGCTTCTTCTTCCTGGAAATGAATACGCGCCTCCAGGTCGAGCATCCCGTCACCGAGATGATTACCGGCGTCGACCTCGTGCGGTGCCAGATCGACATCGCCGCTGGCAAAGGCCTGCCGATGGCGCAGTCAGACCTCGAAGTGCGGGGCCACGCCATCGAATGCCGCATCTGCGCCGAGGATCCCGAGCGGGACTTCATGCCGGAGACTGGCGCTGTCCAGCATCTGCATATCCCGGAAGCCCCGCATCTTCGCTTCGAGAACGCGCTCGACCAGGGGCAGAGGATCACTGCCGATTTCGACCCGATGCTTGCAAAGCTGGTGGTTCACGGCGGGGACCGGAACGAGGCGATCGATCGCTCCATATCGGCGCTCGGGGACCTGGTGCTGCTGGGCGTGAAGACGAATACCGACTTTCTCGGCCGGCTCCTCGACCATCACGCGTTCCGCGCAGGCAAGCTGCATACCGGATTCGTGCCCGAGCATGGGGAGAGCCTGACGCCCACGGCCCTGACGCCGGAATTGCGCGCGCGCATCCTCGCCGCCGCAGCCCTCGGGCTGAGGGATTTTCACGAGCTGGTTCAGGGCACGCCCGAACCCCATGCCAGCATTGGCGGCTGGAGAAACTGAACATGGCCCTGAAACTGAAACTCGATGGCAAAACGCATGAGGTCACCATCGTCCGGCGCCGTCCCCATCTGGTGCTATCGATCGACGGCGTCGAGCATGAGATACGCCAAGTACCCCAACTGGGCGACGGTCTCCGGGCGTTCGAGATCGATTGCCAACCAGTTCCATTCTGGCGCGCGGGATCGAACGATCGCGTCACGCTGCGCCTCGGAGGCCGTACCTTCGAAGTCACGCGGGACGATCCGTTCTCGCAGGCCGGTTCAGGCGGTGGGGATCTCGATGCGATCAAGGCGCCCATGCCCGGCGCAGTCGTGTCCGTCCAGAAGCAGGCAGGCGACGCCGTGACCCGCGGAGAAACCGTCATCACCATCGAAAGCATGAAGCTGCAGACCGCACTTCCCTCCCCGCGCGACGGGGTAATCGCCGAAATCCTCAAGGGCGAAGGCATGAGCTTCGAACGAGACGAGGTTCTCGTGACGCTCGTGCCTGAAGCCGAAACCGGGGAGTCCTGACACCATGCGCATGATCCAGTCCAAGATCACGACCTCCGCAGCCGAATTCCGGACCTATGACGCACATAATCGCAGGCTCGTCGCCGAATTCCGGCAGAAGCAGGAAGCCGCGCGGCATCAGCGCCCGCAGCGCGATCTCGACCGGCTGGCAAGCCAGGGAAAGATGCGCCCGCGCGAGCGTATCGAAAAACTGCTCGATCCGGGCACCCCGTTTCTCGAATTGTCCTCCCTTGCCGCCAACATGGCCTATGGCGGGGAAGCGCCATCGGCGAGTTCGATCGTCGGCATCGGCATGGTGTCGGGCCGCGAAGTGGTCATCCGCGCCGACGACCCGACGATCAAGGGCGGCGCGTGGTATCCGCTAACCACGAAGAAGATCGTCAGGGCCATGGATATCGCGGTAGAGAACCGGCTTCCGGTAATTCATCTCTGCGACTCCGCCGGCGGCTTCCTGCAACTGCAATCCGAAGTGTTTCCCGACAGGTACATGGCGGGGCGGATTTTCCGCAACCAGTGCATGCTTTCGAAAATGGGCGTCAAGCAATTGTCGCTAGTTTTCGGTCACTGCACCGCTGGCGGCGCCTACGTTCCCGCATTGTCGGATTATTCCGTGATCGTGCGGAAGACCGGCGCGATCTTCCTCGGCGGCCCGCCTCTGGTGAAGGCCGCGACGGGCGAGGAGGTTTCGGTCGAGGAACTCGGCGGGGCCGACATGCATACATCGGTTTCGGGTACCGCCGACTATCCCGCGGCAACCGAGGAAGAGGCCATTCACCTCGGACGCGAGATCGTGGCGCAATGGTCCCGGCCCGGCAAGTGGGACTGCCAGCAGGAAACGCCAGAGGATCCCGCCTACGACCCGCAGGAGCTGTACGGGATCATTCCCGACGACATCAAGAAGCAGTTCGACATGCGCGAGGTGATCGCCCGGCTGGTCGATGGCAGCCGGTTTCATGAATATCAGCCCGGTTACGGTTCGACGCTGGTGTGCGGCTATGCGAACATCTGGGGCTACAAGGTCGGAATCCTCGCCAATAATGGCGTGCTGTTCAATGATTCTTCCCTGAAGGGCGCCCACTTCATCGAGCTGTGCAACCAGAACGAGACGCCGCTGGTCTTTCTGCAGAACATTACTGGCTACATGATCGGCCGCGAATACGAGCGCCGGGGCATCACAAAGGACGGCGCCAAGATGATCATGGCGCAGAGCTGTTCGCGCGTTCCGAAATTCACGGTAATGTGCAACGGTTCGTTCGGCGCCGGCAATTACGGCATGAGCGGCCGCGCATTCGACAGCCGGTTCCTGTTTACATGGCCCAACCATCAGATCGGTGTCATGGGCGGCGATCAGGCCGCGAATACCCTGGCCGAAGTGAAGCTCAACCAGATGAAGCGCGCCGGGGCAGTCGACCTCTCCGAAGTCGAACGCGTGCGCGAAGAGACGCGCCTTGCCTATCTGGAACAGCTTTCTGCCTATTACGCAACGTCCGAAATCTGGGATGACGGCATCATTGATCCGGTGGATACGCGAAATGCGCTCGGCATCGCCATCTCCGCTTCCCTGAACGCGCCCCTTGCGGATCCGGGCTACGGCGTTTTCAGGTTCTAGCGCATGATCCCGGAAAGTGGTTTCCGCTTTCCGGACAAGATC
>CAYLGY010000122.1:0-5773 GCA_964383325.1 uncultured Rhizobiaceae bacterium | reverse complement strand
CTCGGATACAGGCGATCTTCACCTCAAACGACACGCCACTTGGGGAATGCAGGATCAGGGACACGACGCCCTCCCGCGCCTATGTCGGGACATATTCGGTGTATTCCGAGTATGCTCAGTCAGCGGCGATTGTCGGGTGCTGAACTTGCCCAATCGGGCAATGAAAAAGGAACGTGGGAAATGTCAACTTATGCCTCCGGCAAACGCCCGTCGCAACGGTCCTCAGCCGCTGCAGGCCAGAAAAGATGGAACCCTCGACATTGACGGCGGCGAATCACGCCGGAAGGCGTGCAGCTGATGCGCGGAGCCGTCGAGGCCTGGCGCGCGAAACATGCGGCGCTTGACGACGAGCTCGGCATGCACAGCAAGCATCGCGGCGGGCGTTTCGTGATTGACAGTGGGGTGGTAACCCGTAAATTACCGGGGCAGGGGCCGTTTCAAGGCATCCGCTACAGACGGGGAGGAATAAAACTGATGAACCGAAGAAATATTCTTGGCGCACTATGCTTCATGGCAGTTGCCATTGCAGCTCCGGTTTCCGCATCGGCGGACGCGCTGGAACAGATCACGACTTCCGGCGTATTGCGGGTGGCAGTGCCACAGGATTTTCCACCCTTCGGTTCAGTCGGCACGGATTTGCAGCCGATCGGCTACGACATCGACATGGCGCGCCTCATCGCCGACAAGCTCGGTGTCGAGGTCGAACTGATCCCGGTGACGAGCACAAACCGCATTCCCTATCTGCAGACCAACAAGGCTGACCTTGTCATCTCCAGCCTCGGCCGCAATGCCGAGCGCGAGGCGGTCATTGATTTCACCGAGCCTTACGCACCATTCTACAATGGCATTTTCGGCACGGCGGACATGGATGTGTCCGAGGCGGCGGACCTCGCCGGCAAGACGGTCGGCGTCACCCGCGGCGCCGTGGAAGACCTTGCCCTGACGGAGATCGCGCCGGAAGGCGTGACCATCCGGCGCTATGAGGACAATAATGGCACGATCTCGGCCTTTCTATCCGGACAGGTCGAACTGATCGCCACCGGCAATGTGGTCGCGGCGGCAATCGTGGCGCAGAACCCGCCGAAGAAGCCCGAGCCGAAATTCCTCATCACCAATTCGCCCTGCGCGATCGGCCTGAACAAGAACGAGCCGGCCTTGCTGGCGAAGGTGAACGAGATCATTGCCGAAGCCCGCACCGACGGATCGCTCGATGCGATCTCGGAGCAATGGCTGGGCATGCCACTTCCCGCGGAATTCTGAGGGCCGCCCGCAACGCCATGGGCAGGCAGGGCGCCGAGCCGCGCCGCCTGCCGGGTGCAGTTGTTGATATGGCCAGCCGATCCGGCGCACAGCCGCGCGCAATCGCGCGGCCCGATCCGCCCGGCCGCGGCAGGGGAATTCCCGGAGCCTTGTAATGAACTATGTCCTGGATTTCAGTTCGATCCCGAACTATACGCCGGTCTTGCTGAAAGGCATCTGGGTCACGATCCAGCTCATCTTCGTCGGCGCGCTGGTTGGTGTCTTTCTCGGCATTGCCTGTGCCTGGGTGCGCACGCAGGGGCCGCGCTGGCTGCAATATCCGGTCGTCGCCTATATCGAACTGATCCGGAATACACCATTCCTGGTGCAATTGTTCTTCATCTTCTTCGGCCTGCCTTCTGCCGGAATCCACCTGAGCGAAATACAGGGTGCATCGCTGGCGATGATCATCAATCTCGGCGCCTATAGTGCCGAGATCATCCGCGCCGGCATCGAAGTGACGCCGCGCGGCCAGATCGAGGCCGGATCGTCGCTCGCAATGTCCAGGCTGCAGGTCTTCCGGCACGTGATCCTCGTTCCGTCGCTGGAGCGGATCTGGCCGGCACTGTCGTCGCAGATCGTGATCGTCATGCTCGGCTCGGCAGTCGTGTCGCAGATCGCGGCGGAAGACCTGACCTATGCCGCGAACTTCATACAATCACGCAATTTCCGGGCATTCGAGATCTATTTCGTCGTCACTGCGATCTATCTCGTGCTCGTCATCCTCCTGCGCCAGATCCTGCAGGGAGTGGGCTGGATGATCTTCCCGAGGAGGAAGGTGGCACGATGATGATGGAGTTCACGACCTGGGACATCATGCGCGGCCTGATGCTGGCGGCGCGCTGGACGGTGGTCCTGTCGCTGGTGGCCTTCGTCTGCGGCGGCATCACCGGGCTGATCGTCATGATCCTGCGTGTCTCGCCAAACCGGATACTGCGGCTGATCGGCCGGCTGTATATCGAACTGTTCCAGGGCACGCCGCTCCTGATGCAGCTGTTTCTCGCCTTTTTCGGCCTCGCCCTGTTCGGCTGGAATGTCTCTGCCTGGATGGCCGCCAGCGTCGCGCTGACCCTGTGGACCGCCGCGTTCCTTGCCGAGATCTGGCGCGGTTGCGTCGAGGCGATCGGCAAGGGGCAATGGGAAGCCTCCGCGAGCCTTGCGATGAGCCGCATGGAGCAGATGCGCCATATCATCCTGCCGCAGGCCCTGCGCATCGCCATTGCCCCGACAGTCGGGTTTTCCGTGCAGGTCATCAAGGGAACGGCCCTGACTTCCATCATCGGCTTCGTCGAACTGATGAAGGCCAGCACGATGATCGTCAACGCGACCTTCCAGCCGTTCACGGTATATGGCCTCGCGGCCCTGTTCTATTTCGTGCTTTGCTGGCCATTGTCCAAGGGAAGCCAGGTTCTCGAAAGGAAGCTCAATGTCGCTCATCGCAGTTAAGGATCTTCGCAAGAGCTTCGGTTCGCTGGAAGTGCTGCGCGGGATCAATCTCGATGTGGCGCTGGGTGAGGTCATTGCCATCATCGGGCGCAGCGGCTCGGGCAAGAGCACGTTCCTGCGCTGCATCAACGGGCTCGAAACCATCAATTCCGGCAGTATTACCGTCGATGGCGTGCAGTTCACCAATGAGGAAAAACAGCTGCGTGCGCTGCGCCTGAAGGTCGGGATGATCTTCCAGCAATTCAATCTCTTCCCGCACCATACGGTCGGCCGCAATGTGATGCTGGCTCCCATGGTCGTGAAATCGGTGGGCAAGGACGAGGCCGAAGCCATTGCGCGCAAGATGCTCGACCGGGTCGGGCTTGCCGAGAAATTCGACCAGTTGCCCGAGCAATTATCGGGCGGCCAGCAACAGCGCGTCGCCATTGCGCGGGCGCTCGCCATGCAGCCGAAGGCGTTGCTGTGCGACGAGATCACCTCGGCGCTCGACCCGGAACTGGTCAATGAGGTCCTGGCCGTGGTCAAGGAGCTGGTCGAGGACGGGATGACGTTGCTCATGGTCACGCACGAGATGCGTTTCGCCCGGCAGGTTTGCAGCCGCGTCGTGTTCATGCATCACGGTCTCGTGCATGAAAGCGGCACGCCGGACGAGTTCTTCGTCAATCCGCGGACGCCGGAACTGCAGCAGTTCCTCAATGTGACCAGCGGCGAGGCTGCGCATTGACGCTTTGCCGCGGGCGGGGATGGCGAGGAAAGTGAGGAAAGATGAAACTGGAACGTGACCTTGTCGGATATGCCGATGCGCCGCCAACGGGAAGCTGGCCGAATGGCGCACGGCTCGCCGTGTCGCTTGTGGTCAATTATGAGGAAGGCTCCGAGCGTTCTTTCGCGATGGGGGATCCCGACCAGGAGCCGATGACCGAGTGGGGCACCTATCCGATGCCGCCCGATGTCCGCAACCTCGCCATGGAATCGATGTATGAATATGGCGCGCGGGTAGGGATCTGGCGCCTCATCGACATGTTTGCCGATCTCGATGTCCGCTCCACCTTTTTCGCCTGCGCCGTGGCTTTCGAGCAGAATCCGCGAGTGGCGAAGGCCGCAGTGGCAGGTCGCCATGAGATTTGCAGCCATGGCTATCGCTGGGAGGAAGTATTCCGGCTGACGGAAGAAGAGGAGCGCGAGCATATTCGCCTCGCGATCGGTTCATTCACCCGGACGACGGGCGCGCGTCCGCTCGGCTGGTATTGCCGCTATGGCCCCAGTCAGCGCACGCGCCGGCTTCTCGTCGAGGAAGGTGGATTTCTCTACGACAGCGATGCCTATAATGATGACGTGCCCTATTTCGTACAGGTCGAGGACAAGCAGCAACTCGTACTTCCCTACACGCCCGATGTGAATGATTTCTGCTTCTGGAACAGCCCCGGCTTCATACACGCCGATGATTTCTACAAATATTTGCGCGAATCGTTCGAAGTCCTCTATGCCGAGGCAGCCAAGGGCCCGCGAATGCTGTCGATCGGGCTTCACCCGCGCATCATCGGTCGTCCCGGGCGCATTCGCGGCCTGCGCCGGTTCATCGAATTCGCCCGGCAATATTCCGATGTCTGGTTTGCCACCAGGGAAGAAATTGCGCGGGCCTGGCTGGAGCGGGACGGAAATTCGGGCTGAGCGGATGGCCGGGATGAATACAGCCTGATGGCGAAAGCGCGGAGCCGGTTGGCCAGGCGGCTGCAAATGCGGTAATATCGCACGATGCCAGCCTCCCCGAGCTGCTGGCACAGCGGAGCCGAGTCGATGGCGCATGCGTCCGCAACTCCTGTCGATGAGCTCATCGCGCGGCGAGAGTGGCGCGGAGCAACGCTTGCGGACGGAAGTCTCACGCCGGAATTGGTGGATTTCTGCCAGCGGGGCGTGGCGATCATCCTCGCGGCCTGCAGGCAAGGCTCGCCGAGCGCCGGAAGCGAGTTCAAGGCATGAGGCCGCTGGCCCTCGATCTGTTGCGCGACTGCCTGGAGGGGGTCGTTCCGAGCGTGCTGGCGACCTGCGACGAAACAGGCAAGCCGAACGTGATGTTCGTCAGCCAGGTCCATTATGTCGACCCGGACCGGGTCGCGCTCAGCTACCAGTTTTTCAACAAGACGCGGCGGAACCTGCTTGCCACGGGAAAGGCCTCGGTTGCGGTCTTCGATCCGGTCAGCCTCGGCGAATACCGGATGAAAGCCGCGCCGTCGCCATCACCTTCAAGGCGGGCTACGAGACCAAGCCGGGCCCGCCCGCAACCAGCACGGTTCCGGATCCCCTCAAGGTCGCGATTTTGCTTTTGGTCGGGCATTGGTATCAACACCGCGAGGCCGTCAGTGCAGCAGGCATGGCTCCCCTGCCCTTTGCCGTTGAGGCTCTCGTCGCCCCCTATCGCAGGATTTGCTTCTGATGACGGGCGCTGGTGAACTTCGAGATCGGTTCACTGTCCAGCGCGATATGGCCGAGCCAGACTGGACAGGTCATCCGGGCGATCCAGACTGGCAGGACCAGTTTACCGTCTGGGGCAAGATCAGCTTCATGCGCGGCGGTGAGACCGTTATTGCCGCACGTCTGACCGCGAAGCAGCCCGCAATCCTTACCATTCGCCTCAGCGCACAGGCACTCACCATCTTGCCGTCCGATCGCATTGTCGATGCACGCACAGGCGAAATGTTCAACATCCGCGAGCAGCCGCGCCGCTCCCGCGATGATCCGGGCCTCCTCGAAATGCTGATCGAGGCTGGCGTCACCTGAGCCGCCGGCATCATCCAGCCAAGGATATCGACCATGACCATGAACACGCCTCACCGCGCGGCGCCAGATGCTGCGCGTGACAAATATCATGTCTATCGGCCGCTATTGGATCTGATCGGACATGCTGAGGGCACCGACAGAAAACGCGGCTACAACGAAACGCTTGCCTATGGCGCGTTCACCGGCGGTGACGTTGATCTCGTCACCATGACACTGCAGGAGATCGATGCGCTGCAGACCCGGATGCTGA
>CAYLGY010000121.1:0-5871 GCA_964383325.1 uncultured Rhizobiaceae bacterium | reverse complement strand
TGCTTGGACGATTGTTAATGCGATTGATGTCTGCCATGAAACTGGCAAAGGCCATGGTTCTGTTCGGTACGGATGAGAATACGGTATCTTCCCGGCTTAACATATCCATTATAAAGTCCAACTCCAGGGATGATCCTGCTTCCTGAATATAAATTTCTGCACTTTGCTTTGGATCGCTGGCGATCGTTTCCATCGCCTCGTCAAGCGCGCTCAGGAATGCAGCATAAACAGTAGGATTCGCCTCGCGGAAGGCGTTGGTTGCAGCGATAACGCCATTGCTGACTGGTCCGCCTGTCACGTCGAACGAACTCAGAATCAGACGAACCTCGTCATCTGCGAGTTCCTGATACTGGAACGGTGGATTGGTAAAATGCGCAGTGATTTCAGAGGATTTGGACAGGAGTGCAACCATGCCGTCCGGGTGAGACATGGACACGGTGATATCATCGAGGCGACCATAATTCTCAGGGCCCCATGCTTGCGCCGCAGCCATTTGCAGCAGGGTTGCCTGGATGGACACTCCCACCGCCGGAAGTGCAATCCGGTCACCAGGCTGAAAATCCTGGATCGTCTTCACATTCGGATTGCGGGTAACAAGATATTGCGGAAGGGCGCTGAACGCCGCAACGCCGCGGACGTCAAGGGATCCTCGCGTACGATCCCAGATCGTGATCAATGGCGGTGTCCCGGTCGCCGCAAAGTGGAGATTCCCGGAAATCAGGCCGTCATTCATCGCAGCGCCCGAGGAGTAGGTAGCCCACTCTGCCGTCAGGGAACTGATCCCCAGCCTAGCCGCATGCTTCTCGATCAGGCGCTGATTGCGCATAATTATTAGTGGAAGATAGGTGATGCCAGGTTGATAGGCGAGAGTGACGGTATCAACCTCCGCTCGCGACGTGATGGGGAATGCAGCCGACAATGCCAGTGCACCTCCGGCCATCAATACCCCTCGCCGCGTGGCGCCTCGCCTGGCCCACCCGAAATTCATTGCCATCGGCTTCTCCTCCCTTGCTTTGTCTGATTCCGCTGCCCCTGCAGCAGCCTCCTCGCTTCTATTCCGTTTGATGCAAGTTGACCTTACACTCCCCCGCCGAAGCGGATCCTCCTGGCGATCAGGCGACAGGATCGCCTTGATCCAAAGCTAGCCGTTAATAGTAGTAAAAGCAACTACGTAATTTTGTGCCCGCGCCGGCGAGGGATTTGTCGCTTCCATGGGGTCGCAGGGCGTTCACTCAGCGCGCGTTCGTATCAAGCCGCTTTTGCAGCGCAAAACGTCGGATCCGCATTCATCGCCTGTTCAATGGCTCGATTCCAGTTAGACGGCGGGTGTTGACATGGGCATAAGTAGTAGCTATGGCTAATACCGAACGAATGACCGGGCTGTGACCGAAAACTGGGCTCACCCTCGGAAAACTCGGAGAGAGAGCCATGAATATCCAGACCCAAACCACGGCAAGCCTTGATGGGTTGACGAAGCGTTTCGCAACCATGGGCGCAGAACTGAACTACGACGATTTGCCGGATTCCGTGACGAACAAGACCAAACTCATCATTCGAGATGGTATTGCAAATCAGATTGCCGCATCTGCAACCAGCGAGGCCGCCAAGGCAGTTGTGGACCTGGTCCGTGAGTGGGGAGGGGCTCCGCAGAGCACGGTCTCGGGCTTTGGATTGAAATTGCCCGCGCCAATTGCCGCGATGTGCAATGGCATGATGGGCCACGGCGTGGAACTCGATGATGCGCATGGCACGGGCCTGATAAAGGCCGGCTCAGTGCTTGTCCCGGCTGTCTTTGCAGCCGCCGAACTTAATCCGGAGGCCAGCGGCAAGGATGCCATAGCTGCCATTGTCGCAGCCTATGAATTGGCCATTCGCATTGCGAAGGCGATCAATCCCGGTCATCGTCATCGCGGTTATCATACCACCAGTACGGTGGGGTGTATCGGCGCAGCTGTGGCTGCGGGTCGGATGCTCGGCTGTAACGCGGAACAGATTGCAAGCGCCATCGGCCTTGCGGCAATGCAGTCAAGCGGAATTCAGGCCTATCTGGACGATCCCTGCATGGCGAAACCGTTCGGACCGGGCAAGGCGGCATTTAACGGGGTATTGGCCGCCGTGCTGGCGTCGCGCGCGTTTACCGGACCACGAAAAGTCCTGGAATCGCGTGAGGGATTCCTCAACGCCTTTACGGACGACATTCGTGTCTCGGACATTCTCGACACATTGGGCCAAGACTATGCGATTATGGAAGTAGGTTTCAAACCTCACGCGGCCTGCCGCTACGCGCACGGCCCAATCGACATTGCGCAGTATTTTCACGCCCAGGGAATCAGGCTGGAGGATGTCCAGTCAGTCAGGGTCGAGATGAGCAAGCTCGCCATCCGGCAGGCGTCAAAATTTCCCTGTACCAGCTTGAATGCCGCGATGGGCAGCACTCAATTCGGCATAGCGCTTGCGCTTGCCAAGGGCGGCAATGGGCTGCGCGATTATTGGGAGGGCTATGGCGATCAATCGATTCATGCTGGAAGCGCTCTCGTCACTCTGGAAGAGAATCCGGAATTTGGTATCGGCGGACGTCAGTCAGTGGTGCACATCCAGACCAAAGACGGCCGACAATTGTCGCACCGCCAGGAAGAACCTAAAGGTGAGCCAACCTACCCCATGAGCGACGAAGAGCTGGAGAAGAAATTCGCCAGCACTGCAGGACTTGTTATGGAGGCAGAACGTATCGCCGAAATCAGCCGCAGGATCATGACGTTGGAGGCGGAACCGAGCGTCGCCCTGCTGCCCCGGTTGACCGTTGCCGTTGCGGATGGCAGTGCGCCGCAACTCCGGAAGGTCTAGGTGAGGCGATGAGCATGGCACCCGCCCTGCCCAATGACAACCATGTCGACCCCGAGCTGATCGGGGTCGATTGCCTGTTCATGCGTGGTGGGTCCAGCCGGGGAGCGGTTTTTCTGGAACGCGATCTTCCTGCAGATCCGCACGAGCGCACAGCCCTGCTTCTTGCGCTTTACGGTTCACCGGATACGCGTCAGATCGATGGCATCGGCGGAGGTGATCCGCTCACAAGCAAGGCGGCGGTCATCGGACCGTCCAGCCACCCCAACGCGGATCTTGACTATACCTTTTATCAGATCGGGATCGACCGCGCGCAAGTTTCCACTGGTGGAAACTGCGGGAACATGCTGTCGGTCGTGGGCAGTTTCGGGGTGTTGCGCGGGCTGGTAAGGGCAACGGAACCCGAGACAATTATTCGCGTGCATGTGACCAATATCGGGCAGGTCGTTACCTTGCGCCAGCCGGTGCATCACGGATTCCCGCGAGTGAACGGCGATACCCGTATCCCTGGAGTGCCGGGCACCGGGGCTGCAATAACGATAGATTTCGGCAACTGCTCGGGATCCGTTTCCGGGAAATTATTACCAACCGGCTCGCCAATAGATACAATAGATGTCACCGGGAAGAGTATCAACGTATCTTTTGTCGACGCTGCAACGCCATTTGTATTTGTATCTGCAAGGGATATTGGAGCATCTGGTTGCGAATTGCCGAATCAGATCGCCGCAAATTCGTCATTACTGGATACTCTGGAAGCTGTCCGTGGTTGGGCGGCAGTCGTGCTGGGACTTGTGTCGAGACCGGAGGACGCACGCAAGATCACACCGAACATTCCAAGAGTGGTCATGGTGTCCGCGCCGCAGGCATATACAAGCAGCAACGGCGAGCTGATAGCGGAAAGCGAGATGGATCTTTGCGTTCGCCAGCTTGCGATGCAGAAACCGCACAACGCCCTGGCAGTTACAGGGGCGGTATGCACCGCTGTCGGAGCAAAGATTCCCGGTACAGTCCTGGCGACCCTCTCGAAGTCAAATGGAGGGCGTGCGCGGCTCGGCCACCCTGGTGGTGTCTTGCGAGTGGCCGCCGAGGTCGAAACTGCTGGCGCCGACCTGATCATCAGGAGCGCCACCATTGAACGTACTGCTCGTCTGATAATGGCTGGACGCCTGTTTGCTTCCCGGTCACGGTTCTCTGAGCTGATGGAGCAGATCCGGAACTGACCGCAAAATCGGTACGATAAGCAATGACACCAAGCGCTTTTTCACCGCCTGACCGCAATTCAAGACCGCGCGGAACAGGGCTAACGTCGATCATCGATTTCGGTCCTGATGGTTTTGGATGGACCGGCCCACGCGGCGTCCGGGATTTGCTCGATGTGGCTTCTGGGTACATAGACTTTGCAAAAATTTATGCCATGAACGCGCTCCTTATTCCCGAGGATGTTGTGAAACAGATTGTGGCGATTTATCGAGATGCGGGGGTGACGCCGTATGCCGGCGGAATACTTTTCGAATATGCAGTGAGCAAGGAGCAATTGTCTGAGTATATCAGTCATCTGCAAAATTTGGGGATCCATACAGCGGAGGTTTCCGAGAATTACCTGCAGCTAACAGATGAGCAACGCTGCAAATATATCGAAACGTTGCAGCGTGCAGGAATTTCTGTGATTTATGAGTTTGGACTCAAGAATCCCACCGAACCCTTCGATCCCGTGCGCCTCGAGGCAATCGTGCAATCCAATCTCGATCAAGGAGTCACGCATATCATTCTTGAACAATCCGAGATTGATATGGCTCGATGCAATAGCCCGACACTATTGAATGAGCTGGCCACTCGGCCTTGGTTCCGATATATTTTTATCGAGGTCGATCCTTACAAATTTCCGTCGCAGCATGTGCAGCTTCTAAATGAGTTCGGGCGGAACGTGAACCTTGCTAACGTCGCCGCCGGACAGGCGTTGAGATTGGAAGGCATGAGACGAGGCATCGGTCGTTCGGTGAATTACGCATTGTTCGGGGACTAGACGGAATATTCTACATGCATGGCAATAAGAACAAATTGGCAGATATATTACGAAACCTGCAAAGCTTGGGCTTCAGCGATTACGAAGCCAAGGCATATGTGTCCCTGCTCAAAGTGCAACCAGCCACCGCCTACGAAGTCAGCAAGGAAGCAGGCATTCCAAAAGCAAACTGTTATACAGTTCTGGAGAGCCTCAGCAAACGGGAAAGCGTACAACCTATCTCCGAAGCCCCTATGCGATACGTTGCGGTGCCGCCCGAGATCTTGTTTGACAGGATTACCAAAAGCACTGAGCATCGCTGCAAGCAATTGATTGATGATCTTAAAGAATTCGGATCTCGGACGGAGTACGATTATGTCTGGTCGGTAACTGGTGAGGAAACCATCAATCAGGCGATTTCTCAATTGATTCAGAATGCAAAGAAGCAGCTTTGGGTAAAAGCTACGTCTGCGGCCCTAATGCCGCATCTGGACGTACTTCAGGACTGTGTCAGCCGAGGTGTGGTCGTCAGGATCATTCTGTTTGGCGACGACCCTGAACCGTTCAGTTTCGGCGGAGAGAATCGCTGCTGGTTGCACGAAGGCAATGGCGTGGAAGTCGGAATTTCACATTTTCTGTTCACAATCGCTCGGGACTATGAAGAGGCTATCGTAGCCGAGTTCGGCGATGCCCCGCATGCATCAATCACCCTGAACCGGGCGCTTGTAAACATGGTAGACAGCTTGATTCGTCATGAGATCTATTTTGCAGAAATATTCGAGGCATTTGGAGAGCAGATAATGGAGCGCTTTGGTCCCGCGCTATTCCTGCTTCGCAGCAAATATCTTCCAAAGCAACAAGTGGATGCTCTTCACGAGAAGCTGGAAGAAATGCAAGGCAATTCTAAACCTTGAGCCCTCTTGTCATATGCTGGAAGGCCTGTTCACCGCGGGTCTGAATGTCGACTCAACCCGGAACGGGCGGATCGAGAACCGGGCAGACTGGCGACCGGTTCGGCCGTTCAGTCA
>CAYLGY010000120.1:0-5943 GCA_964383325.1 uncultured Rhizobiaceae bacterium | reverse complement strand
CAGAAGATCGGCATGGTGTTCCAGCTCTTCAACCTGTTTCCGCACAAGAGCGTCATCGACAATGTGACGCTGGCGCCGATCCTGACCAAGGGGCTGGCCCGCTCCGAGGCCGAGAAACGGGCGATGGAGCTGCTCGACATGGTCGGCATGGCCGACAAGGCGCGCAACATGCCCGCCCAGCTTTCCGGCGGGCAGAAGCAGCGCGTCGCCATTGCGCGGGCGCTGGCCCTGTCGCCCAAGATCATGCTTTTCGACGAAGTCACCTCCGCGCTCGATCCGGAACTGGTCGAGGAAGTGCTGAACGTGATGCGCAAGCTGGCGGCGGAGACCGACATGACCATGCTGCTCGTGACGCATGAAATGGGCTTCGCGCATGATTTCGCCGATCGCGTCCTGTTCTTCGACGGCGGCAGGATCGTCGAGGAGGGGCCGCCGGACGCCATATTCCGCAATCCGCAGCAGGAGCGCACCAAGGCGTTCCTGCGCAAGATCCTCGCCGCCGGTCACAAGCTCTGACCGCTTGCGGGAATGAAACGACCAAACACAGTCAGGGAGAAGGGCAATATGAAGAAACTCAACGCAATTCTGGCGGGTGCCGCGCTCGCGGTCGCGGCCGTCGCGCTCAGCCAGCCGGGTTCGGCGCAGGACGACAAGCTGGAGCAGCTTCGCGCGCAGGGCTTTGCGCGCGTCGCCATCGCCAATGAGCCGCCCTTCACCGCGGTGGCCAACGATGGCAAGGTGTCGGGCGCTGCGCCCGATGTCGCGCGCGTCATCTTCGAACGGCTGGGCGTGCCGGAAATCGTCGGCTCGATCTCCGAATATGGCGCGATGATTCCCGGCCTGCAGGCCCGCCGCCATGACGTGGTGACCGCTGGCCTGTTCATGAAGCCCGAGCGCTGCGAGGCCGTGGCCTATTCCGAGCCGATCCTGTGCGATGCCGAGGCGCTTCTGGTCAAGAAGGGCAATCCGAAGGGCTACAGGAGCTATGCGGACATTGCGGCCGATCCGACCGGAACCGTCGGCGCGCCCGGCGGCGGCACCGAAGAGAAGTTGGCGCTCGATGCTGGCGTGCCGCGCGATCGCGTGATCGTCGTGCCGGACGGGCAGAGCGGGCTGAAGATGGTGCAGGATGGCCGCATCGATGCCTATTCGCTGCCGGTCCTGTCGATCAATGACCTGGTTTCCAAGGCCAATGACCCCAATCTCGAGGTCGTGGCCCCGGTCGAGGGCGCGCCGGTCTATTGCGATGGCGCCGCCTTCCGCAAGGGCGACGAGGCATTGCGCGATGCGTTCGACGTCGAACTGGCCAAGCTGAAGGAGTCCGGAGAATTCGCGGCGATCATCGAGCCGTACGGTTTCTCTGCTGCAGCGGCCATGTCGACGACGCGCGAGAAGCTCTGCGAAGGCTGAGCCTCGTGCGAAACCGCCGGTTGGGGCAGCGTCGGCGGGCCAGGACACGCGAGAATGCGACCTGGCCCGTCGGGGCATCGGTCCTGCCGGTTGCGGGCCGGGCGCAATGCGATGAGACCGGCAAGATCCTCTCTGTCAGGCTGAAACATTCATGACCGACTGGTCCGGCTATCTTTCCCTGATCCTGCAGGGCGCAATCGTGACCGTCCAGCTCACCCTGATGGGCTCGGCGCTGGCGCTGGTGATGGCCTTCATTGCCGGGTTGGGACGCGTCTCCCGGTTCGCCATCCTGCGGGCGCTGGCGACGGCCTATATCGAGTTCTTTCGCGGCACGTCGATCTTCGTGCAGCTTTTCTTCGCCTATTTCGTCCTGCCCTTTGCCGGCATCACGCTGGAGCCGATGGAAACCGGCGTCCTTGCCCTCGGGCTCAATGTCGGGGCCTATGGCGCCGAGGTCGTCCGCGGCGCCATCCAGTCGATCGGGCGGGAACAGTACGAGGCCTGCGTCGCGCTCAACCTGTCGCGCTACCAGACCCTGCGCCATGTGATCGTGCCGCAGGCCCTGCCCCTGATGCTGCCGACCTTCGGCAACAATGCAATCGAATTGCTGAAGGCCACCGCGATCGTCTCGCTGATCTCGCTGCACGACATGACGTTCCAGGCCCAGGTGGTCCGCGCCCAGACCGGCAATACGCTGATCCCGTTCACCACGATCCTCGTGCTCTATTTCCTCATGGCGATCGCGATCTCGACTGCCATACGCTGGCTGGAACGCCGCCTGACGCGCGGCCTCGACGGAGTTCGCGCCTGATGGAATGGGATTGGGATTTTGTCTGGCGCATCATGCCGACCATGATCGAGGGCGTGAAGATCACGATCCTCGCCACGCTGCTCGGCTCGGCGCTGGCCGCCGTGGTGGGCCTTGCCATCGCGCTGCTGCGCCGTTCGCCCAACCGGCTGATCTCGCGTCCGGTCGGCTTCATGACCGAACTCATTCGCGGCACGCCCCTCCTCGTGCAGCTCTATTTCATCTTCTACGTCCTGCCGGATTTCGGCATTCTCCTGCCGGCGCTTGCGGCGGGCGTGATCGGGCTCGGGCTGCATTACGGCACCTATGCTTCCGAGGTCTATCGCGCCGGTATCGACAATGTGCCCAAGGGGCAATGGGAAGCGGCAAAGGCGTGCAACCTGACGCCGCGCCAGACCTGGATCCATGTCATCCTGCCGCAGGCGGTTCCGCCGATGATCCCTGCGCTGGCCAATTATTTCATCGCCATGTTCAAGGAGACGCCGCTGCTCTCGGCGATCACGGTGCTCGAACTCATGAACCAGGCCAAGAGCGTCGCCAACAGCTCCTATCGCTACATCGAGCCGATGACGCTGGTCGGCGCGTTCTTCCTCGCCATCAGCCTGGTGGCGGTCTTCTTCCTGCGGTGGCTGGAAAGCCGGTTCGGCAAGGTGGAGCAATGAGCGCAGCGCCTGTCATCCGCCGGTCGGCGATTGCCCCGGCGCTGGAGACGCGGCCGTTCGACGCTCGGATCGGGCTGATCGTCCTCGCGACGGATCATACGAGCGAGGACGATTTCCGCCGCATGGTGGCGTCCGACCGGGTCCGGGTCCATGTCGCGCGCATTGCCTATGCAAATCCGGTGACGCCGGAAAACCTCCGCCGAATGCAGCCGGCGCTGACGGAGGCCGCCGCCCTGCTCCTGCCCGAGGAGGATCTGGAGGCGATCTGCTATTCCTGCACTTCGGCCTCGGTGGTCATCGGCGACGACGCCGTCGAGGCAGCGATTGCCGCTGCCAAGCCGGGCGCGAAGGTCGTGACCCCGACCCTCGCCGCGGTGACGGGCCTGCGCGCGCTTGGCGCCAGCCGGATCAGCATCCTGACGCCCTATACGACCGAGACCAGCCGGCCAATGGGCGAATATTTCCTCCGTCACGGCTTTTCCATTGCCAGCTTCACCTGTCTGGGCATGGATGACGACCGTGAAATGGCGCGCATCTCTGCCGATTCGCTGCATGAAATAGCCTGCGCTTCCTGCACGCCGGACGCCGAGGCGCTGTTCATTTCCTGCACGGCCCTGCGCGCCGCCCCGATTGCCGGGCGGATCGAAGCCGCGCTTGGCCGGCCCGTCGTCACTTCCAACCAGGCGACGGCGTGGCAGTGCCTCGGCGCGGCCGGCCTCGCCGGCCCGGAAGGCGGCGCCGCGAAATATGGCCGCCTCCTGTCCCTGCCCCTTTCCAGAGCGACCCTGGCGCCACGCGCGCCCCAACCAGGATCATGATGAAATGCAGCCTGAACTCAGATTTACCCGCGAGGAGTATGCCCAGCGCCTGGCCGCGACACGGCGTGCCATGGAAGAGCGCGGCATCGATCTCCTGATCGTTTCCGACCCGTCCAACATGGCCTGGCTGACCGGCTATGATGGCTGGTCCTTCTATGTCCACCAGGCGGTCCTGGTGCCGCCACAGGGCGAGCCGCTCTGGTTCGGCCGGCTGCAGGATGCCAATGGGGCAAAGCGCACCGCCTGGCTGGCGCATGACAATATCCTTCACTACGCCGATCACTACGTCCAGTCGACCGAGCGCCATCCGATGGACCGGCTCAGCGAGATCATCGCCGAAAAGGGCTGGAGCGGGCTCTCCATCGGCGTCGAGATGGACAATTACTATTATTCCGCCGCAGCCCATGCCAGCCTCCTCCGCCATCTGCCGAATGCGCGCTTCAGCGATGCGACCGGCCTCGTCAACTGGCAACGTGCCGTCAAGAGCCCGGCGGAAATCGGCTACATGCGCATTGCCGGCCGGATTGTCGAAGCCATGCACCGGCGCATTGTCGAAAAGGTCGAGCCGGGCATGCGCAAATGCGATCTGGTCGCCGAGATCTATGATGCCGGAATTCGCGGCATCGAGGGTCCGGACGGCCGGTTCGGCGGCGACTATCCCGCCATCGTTCCCCTGCTTCCATCGGGCGAGGATGCGTCCGCGCCGCATCTGACCTGGGACGACAAGCCGATGCGGCGTGGCGAGGGCACGTTCTTCGAGATTGCCGGCTGCTACCATCGCTATCATGTGCCGCTGTCGCGCACCGTATTTCTCGGCAAGCCGTCGCAGGAATTCCTCGATGCCGAGAAAGCGACGCTGGAGGGCATGGAAGCCGGCCTTGAGGCCGCCCGTCCCGGCAATACCTGCGAGGACATCGCCAATGCATTCTTTGCAGTCTTGCGCAAGTACGGGATCGTGAAGGACAACCGCACCGGCTATTCAATCGGGCTGAGCTACCCGCCGGACTGGGGTGAGCGCACAATGAGCCTGCGGCCGGGCGACCGCACCGAGCTGCGGCCCGGCATGACCTTCCATTTCATGACCGGACTCTGGCTGGAGAAGATGGGACTGGAAATCACCGAATCCATCCTGATCACCGAGACCGGGGTCGAATGCCTTGCCGATTTTCCGCGCGAGCTGGTGGTGAAGGACTGAGCCCGTGCATGAAGAACGTCCTTCCCCGATAACGCCGACCGTGGATTTCGGCCGCGACGGCGTCCAGCATGGCCATCTCCGATTGCCCTACAGCCGCGACGATTCTGCCTGGGGGTCGGTAATGATTCCCATCTGCGTGGTTCGCAATGGGGCGGGTCCGGTGGCCCTGCTGACGGGGGCCAATCATGGCGATGAATATGAAGGCCCGCTCGCGCTCTACGATCTGGCCACCTGGCTCGATCCGCAGCAGATCCGGGGCACGGTCATCATCGTGCCGGCAATGAATTATCCGGCGTTCCGGGCCGCTACCCGGACATCGCCGATCGACCGCGTCAATCTCAACCGGGCCTTTCCCGGCCGTGCCGATGGCACGATTACGCAGAAGATTGCCGATTTCTTCCAGCGCGAATTGCTGCCACGGGCCGATCTGGTGCTCGATTTCCACTCCGGCGGCAGGACGCTCGACTTCCTGCCCTTCTGCGCCGCCCATGTCCTGCCCGACAAGCAGCAGGAACAGGCGGCGTTTGACGCGGTCCGCGCCTTCTCGGCGCCCTGGTCGGTCCGGATGACCGAGATCGACGCTGTCGGCATGTATGACACCGCCGCCGAAGCCATGGGCAAGATCTTTGTCACGACGGAACTGGGCGGCGGCGGCACCGCCACGGCAGCCAGCACCCGCATCGCCCGCCGCGGCGTGCGCAACCTGCTGCATCATGCCGGCATTCTTGCCGGCGAGGCGGAAATTGCGCCCACACGCTGGATCGACATGCCGGATGGCTGTTTCTCCTTCGCGGAGGAAGAAGGCCTGCTGGAACTTTGCCACGATCTTGGCGAGCCGGTCCGGGCGGGCGACGTGCTGGCGCGGATCTTTCCGCTCGGGCGCACGGGGCTGGCGCCGGCAGTGCTGCGCGCGCCGATGTCAGGCCTTCTGCTCGCACGCCATTTTCCCGGCCTCGTGCAGGCAGGCGATTGCGTCGCCGTGATCGGGGTAGAAGCATGATCCCGGAAAGTGGTTTCCGCTTTCCGGACAAGATCATGCGGCAGCAGGAA
>CAYLGY010000119.1:0-6147 GCA_964383325.1 uncultured Rhizobiaceae bacterium | reverse complement strand
AACCTGTGACCCCTGCCGTGTGAAGGCAGTGCTCTCCCGCTGAGCTACGCGCCCGCCCGAGGGATGAAATGCCTATAGAGCCTTTCGGCCGCGATTGGAAGTCGTTTGATGTGCGAGTTCCGCTCAGTCCGCGAGGGACCGCGCGATCGCTGCCGGTTCGCGCAAGGGGGCGGCGGCCCGGGCTTCCGCCCTTGCAATCAGCGCCCGCGCCGTCTCGACCTGCAATTCGTCATAGTGCGAGATGATGTGGGAAGGCTGCAATTCGCGGACGTGACGGTCGGTGTAGCCCCAATCGACGGCCACGACGGGAATACGGGCCGCGCGCGCCGTGTCGATGTCGGTCTGCGAATCGCCAACCATCACAGCCCGCCGCGGATCGCCGCCGGCGCGCAGGATGGTCTGCGTCAGGTGACGGGGATCGGGCTTGCGGAACGAGAAAGTGTCGGAGCCGCAAATGGCGGCGAAATGGCCAGCCTTGCCGAGCCCCTGCATCAACGCGATCGAAAGGCGCTCGAACTTGTTGGTGCAGATCGCCAGCAGGAAACCGGCGGCGCCGAATCGCTCCATCGCCTCCAGCGCGCCGGGATAGAAGGCCGAGCGTCCGGGAATGGCGCCGCCATAATGTTCGAGGAATCGCGCCAGCAGGGCTTCGAGCATGGCATCGTCGAGCGGCGTTCCCTGCGCCTCGAAGGCACGCTGCAGCATGACGCGCCCGCCAAGGCCGACATATTGGCGGAGCATCGCTTCGTCCACCGCCGCCAGCCCCGCATGGGCAAGGCAATGATTGAGGCTGTCTAGCAGATCCGGCGCCGTATCGACGAGCGTTCCGTCGAGATCGAAAACGATGATGGGGGTACTCATGGCAGCTTGAAATTCCTTGTCACGGCCTTCAGGGCGGGGAGGGGTCGATCCACCATACAGGATCGTCGGCGAGAATGTCTTTGCCATCCGTGGCAAAAATGGTACCAGCAGCACAAGAGTCAATGGAGCGTGCCAGGGCGAGGATGCAGCCAGACGGGTACAAGGAAGCCGCCGCGGCGGCAGCGCTGGAGCAGGTCCGGGAGGGCATGCGGCTCGGGATCGGCACAGGCTCCACGGCCGAGGCCTTCATCCGGCTGCTGGGGCAACGCTGCGCGGCGGGGCTGAGAATCATCGGCGTGCCGACCTCCGAGCGTACCGCGGCCCTGTGCCGGGAGCTGGGCATCGCCCTGACGACGCTGGACGAGACGCCTCGCCTCGACCTGACCATCGACGGCGCCGATGAGATCGGCCCGGAACTGGCGCTGGTCAAGGGCGGTGGCGGCGCGTTGCTGCGCGAGAAGATCGTCGCCGCGGCTTCCGAGCGGATGACGGTGATTGCCGATGCGTCCAAGCGGGTCGAGCAGCTCGGCCGGTTTCCGCTGCCCATCGAGATCAACCGTTTCGGCATGCGCGCCACGATGGACGCCATCGGTGAGACCGCCGCCCGGCTGGGCCTTGCCGGCGAGTTGCGGCTGCGTAAGTCCGATGGCGAGACGTTCGTGACCGATGGCGGCCATCTGATCGTCGATGCATCTTTTGGCCGCATTCCCGATCCAGAAACCCTGTCGCGTGAGTTGCATGCGATCCCGGGCGTCGTCGAGCACGGCCTGTTCCTCGGCCTGGCGGGATGCGCGGTGATCGCGGGCCCGGAGGGTACGGAAATCCTGTACGCCGGTAGGCACTAATGGAGAATTCGAGATCATGAAACTTGCGGCCAGCCTCATCCGCCCGCTCGCCTTGTTCCTCCTGCTGGCGGGCCTCGCCCTGAATGCGCCCGCCCGCGCGCAGGAAGTCTCCGAATCGCATCTCGAGGCTGCGCGGCGGGCAATCAGCGCCCTGAAAGCCACGGAGCAGTTCGACGGCATCATCCTCGGCCTGGCGGAAAGCCTGAAGTCGCAGCTCTACCAGAAGAATCCCGACATGCAGCCGCTCATCAGCAGCGTAGTCGACGAGAAGGCGCTCGCCATCGCCGCCCGTCGCGCGGATCTGGAGCGGGAGGCGGCGCTGACCTATGCGCGGGTCTTCAGCGAGGAGCAACTGAACGCCATTGCCGATTTCTACTCGTCGGATGCCGGTCAGAAGCTTCTCTCCGATGGCCCGATCGTGACGCGGGAACTGTTCCGGGCGGCCGAGATCTGGGAGATCGGCATTTCCCGGGATCTCGCGCTTGAGGTCGCCAACCGGCTGGCCGAAGAGGACGCGGCCATGAAACGTGGCAGTGCCGCACCGGCGGAGGAGAGCCCGGAGGAACCGGCAGCAGAGTGAGCTCCGGCGGCGCAGCCGGCCTGCCGCCATCGAAGCGCGCCGTCCCGCTCGATCCGCACCGGGATCCGTCCTGAAGCGGCTGCACATTCTGCCCGGGGCGTGCGCCCCGGTCTGGAAATTCCATGGATTTGCGGATCCCGCACTGACGAGGGAGCCCTTTCGACATGTCGAATCATGATTTCGATCTCTTCGTGATCGGCGGCGGTTCCGGCGGCGTCCGGGCCGGCCGTCTTGCCGCGCGGATGGGCAAGAAGGTGGGCCTTGCGGAGGAGTACCGCCTCGGCGGGACCTGCGTCATCCGCGGCTGCGTGCCGAAGAAGCTGCTCGTCTACGCATCGCAATTCTCCGAGCATTTCGAGGATGCGGCCGGCTATGGCTGGCAAGTGGGCGATACCCGGTTCGACTGGCCGACCCTCATCGCCAACAAGGACCGCGAGATCGCGCGCCTCGAGGGGCTGTACCGGCAAGGGCTGGAGAATGCAGGCGCCACCCTCTTCGAGCAGCGGGCGGAGCTGGTAGACGCGCATACCGTTCGGCTCGCCGATGGCAGGCAGTTCACCGCCGAGCGGATCCTGATCGCGACAGGGGCAAGGCCCAACCCCCACGTGGCGCTGCCAGGCAATGAGCTGTGCATCAGTTCCAACGAGGCGTTTCACCTGAAGGATTTGCCGCGCACCATCCTGATCGGCGGCGGCGGCTTCATCGCCGTCGAGTTCGCCAACATTTTCCATGGTCTCGGCGTGGAGACGATCCTTCTGTATCGGGGGCAGGAAATTCTCGGCCGCTTCGACATGGATCTGCGCCGCGGACTGCACGAGGCCATGGAGACCAAGGGGATCCGCGTGATCTGCCAGGACTGGCTGAAGGCTGTGACGCGGGAGCAGGATGGCCGCCTGGCGGCAGAATTGGCCGGAGGCGAGCGCATCCTCGCGGACGAGGTCATGCTGGCGATCGGCCGGGTGCCGAATACGGCCGGGCTTGGCCTGGAAGCCGCCGGGGTCGAGATGGACGCCAATGGCGCGGTGGTGGTCGATGAATATTCGCGGAGCAGCGTCGATTCGATCTGGGCTGTCGGCGATGTCACCAACCGGGTGCAGCTGACGCCGGTCGCCATTCACGAGGCGATGTGCTTTCTCGAAACCGTCTATGGCGGCAAGCCGACGAGGCCGGATCACGAGACCATCCCGACAGCGGTGTTCTCGCAGCCGGAGATCGGAACAGTAGGGCTGACGGAGGAAGCGGCCGGCAAGCGCTTCGACCGGGTGGAGATCTACAGGGCCTCCTTCCTGCCGATGCGCAACACGCTGTCCGGACGGCGCGAGCGGATGCTGATGAAGCTGGTAGTCGATGGAGAAAACCGCCGGGTCCTTGGCGCGCATGTGCTTGGCCCCGACGCGGGCGAGCTGGCGCAGGTGCTCGGCATTGCGGTCAAGGCCGGCCTCACCAAGGATGATTTCGACCGCACGATGGCCTTGCACCCTTCCGCCGCCGAGGAACTGGTGACCATGTATGCGCCAACCTACTGCCTGCAGTGCGGCGAGCGCGTCGATCCTGCTTCCTGACCCGATCGGGCAGGACGGCCGACAGATGTGCTGGCAATCAGGGCGCATCTTGCTATATAGGCCCACAAGCCGCCCGTCCTGGGGGCGGGTCAAAGCGTATTGGAAGTAGATGATGCAGAAATGGACCCCTCGCTCCTGGAGAGAAAAGCCGATCCAGCAGGTGCCGGAATATCCTGACATTGCGCGTGTCGAGGAAGTGGAGGCGCAGCTTGCGACCTTTCCGCCGCTGGTATTTGCAGGAGAGGCGCGCAATCTCCAGCGCGCCCTCGCCAATGTCTCCGAGGGCAAGGGTTTCCTGCTGCAGGGCGGCGATTGCGCCGAGAGCTTCGCCGAGCATCGCGCCGACAATATTCGCGATTTCTTCCGGGTGTTCCTGCAGATGGCCATCGTGCTGACCTTTGGCGGCTCGCAGCCGGTCGTGAAGGTTGGACGCATTGCGGGCCAGTTCGCAAAGCCGCGCTCCTCGCCGGTCGAGCGCCAGGGCGATATCGAGCTGCCGAGCTATCGCGGTGACATCATCAACGGCATCGAGTTCACGCCCGAGGCCCGGATCCCGGACCCGCGCCGCCAGGCCATGGCGTACCGCCAGTCGGCGGCGACGCTCAACCTCTTGCGCGCCTTCGCCCAGGGCGGTTTCGCCAATCTGGAGAATGTCTCGAGCTGGATGCTGAGCTTCGTGTCCGGCAGCCCGCAATCGGAGCGCTATCGCGAACTGGCAGGCCGCATCTCCGAGACGATCGAGTTCATGCGCGCCATCGGCATCGATGCCGAAACCAATCCGAAACTGCGCGAGACCGATTTCTTCACCAGCCATGAGGCCCTTCTGCTCGGCTATGAAGAGGCGATGACCCGCATCGATTCCACCTCCGGCGACTGGTATGCAACCTCCGGCCACATGCTCTGGATCGGCGACCGCACGCGTCAGCCCGACCACGCCCATGTGGAATTCTGCCGCGGCGTGCGCAATCCGATCGGCCTGAAATGCGGGCCATCGCTGACGCCCGATGGCCTGCTGGAGCTGATCGACCTGCTCAATCCCGCCAATGAGGCGGGACGGCTGACGCTGATCTGCCGCTATGGCTCCGACAAGGTCGGAGAACATCTGCCGGCCCTGATCCGCAGCGTGCAGCGGGAAGGGCGCAAGGTGGTCTGGTCCTGCGATCCGATGCACGGCAACACGATCACCGCCAATGGGTACAAGACCCGGCCCTTCGAGCGGATCCTGAAAGAGGTCGAATCCTTCTTTGCGATTCATGCTGCCGAGGGTACCCATGCAGGTGGCATTCACGTCGAGATGACCGGCAAGAACGTCACGGAATGCACCGGGGGCGCGCGGGCGATCTCTGCCGAGGATCTGTCGGATCGTTACCATACCCATTGCGATCCGCGATTGAATGCCGAGCAGGCGCTTGAGCTTGCCTTCCTGGTGGCGGAGCTCTTGCGCAAGGAGCGCGTGAATGGCGAGCGGAGCGCGCTCGCATCCTGAAACCGGCAGGAGGCCCGGATGCGCGAGACCCACACCGGCAGATGCCTTTGCGGTGCCGTTTCCTATCAGGTCAACGGGCCGTTGCGGGAGGTGGTCGGCTGTCATTGCAGCCAGTGCCGGCGCCAGACCGGGCTCTATTTTGCCGCCACGGATGCCGATGACCGCGATTTCCGCCTGACTGCCGGCGAGGGGATGGTGCAATGGTACCGGTCCTCACCGGCCGCGCAACGCGGCTTTTGCCGGCAATGCGGTTCGGTTCTTTTCTGGAAGGCGGATGGCAGCGAGCGCATCTCGATTCTCGCCGGCAGCTTCGACCAGCCCAGCGGATTGCGCTTCGGCCGCCACATTCATGTTGCCGACAAGGGCGATTTCTACGAAATCTGCGACAGTTTGCCGCAGGATCGGGGCGAGACGGAATAAAGCGATGCGAGGGGCGCCCTTGCCGGCCTGCGGGTTTCCTCTTTTCTTCCGCTTGTTGTAGGAGGGCTGCATGACCAAGCCCTCTTCACGACTCCAGATCGCCATTGCCCAGCTCAATCCGACCGTGGGCGATATTCCCGGCAATCTTGCCAAGGCGCGCGCCGCCCGCGCCGAGGCGGCGGCATCGGGCGCCGACCTTGTCCTGTTCACCGAACTGTTCCTGTCCGGCTATCCGCCGGAAGACCTTGTGCTGAAGCCGGCCTTTCTTGCCGCCTGCGGGAAGGCGCTGCAGGAACTTGCCGCGGACACGGCAGATGGGGGGCCGGCCCTGCTGATCGGCGTGCCCTTGCGGCGCGATGGCCGGATCTACAATGCGCTGGCCCTGCTGGATGC
>CAYLGY010000118.1:0-6299 GCA_964383325.1 uncultured Rhizobiaceae bacterium | reverse complement strand
CAGGGCGAGAAGTACAACAAGGTCGTCGATGCCTGGGCGAAGTGCTCCGAAAGGGTCGCCGAGGAGATGATGAACCGTATCCGCGCGATTGAATTCGATGAGGAAAATCGCCAGAAGCCGATGAATTCGATCTACATGATGTCGCATTCCGGCGCCCGCGGTTCCCCGACCCAGATGCGTCAGCTTGCCGGCATGCGCGGCCTGATGGCCAAGCCGTCGGGTGAGATCATCGAGACGCCGATCATTTCCAACTTCAAGGAAGGGCTGACCGTTCTCGAATATTTCAACTCGACGCACGGTGCCCGCAAGGGACTGGCTGACACGGCGCTGAAAACTGCGAATTCCGGCTACCTGACCCGCCGGCTGGTCGACGTGGCGCAGGACAGCATCGTCAATGCGCTGGATTGCGGCACCGAGAAAGGCCTGACCATGCAGGCCATCATCGATGCCGGCCAGGTCGTGGCCTCGATCGGGCAGAGGGTGCTGGGACGCACGGCGCTCGAGGACATCCTCGATCCGGCGACGGGCGATGTTATCGTCAAGGGCGGCACGCTGCTCGATGAGCAGGATGTAGAAGCGATCGAAGCGGCAGGCGTACAGACAGTGCGCATCCGTTCGGCGCTGACCTGCGAGATGCGGACCGGAGTCTGCGCGACCTGCTACGGTCGCGACCTTGCACGCGGTACGCCGGTAAATATCGGCGAAGCGGTGGGCGTCATTGCGGCGCAGTCGATCGGCGAACCAGGTACGCAGCTCACCATGCGGACCTTCCATATGGGCGGGACCGCGCAGGTTGTGGACAAGTCGTTCATTGAAGCGGCCTATGAGGGCGAGGTGTCGATCCGCAACCGCAACATGGTGCGCAATTCCGACGGGCATCTGGTGGCGATGGGCCGCAACATGGCCGTGGTCATCAAGGATGCGTCCGGCAAGGAGCGCGGAACGCACCGACTGACCTATGGCTCTCGCGTCTATGTCGACGATGGTGATCAGGTGCGGCGCGGCCAGCGGATTGCGGAGTGGGATCCCTATACGCGTCCGATCATGACGGAAGTTGGTGGCAGCATCCTGTTCGAGGATCTGGTCGACGGACTGTCCGTACAGGAGACGACCGACGAATCGACCGGCATTACCAAGCGCGAAGTGATCGACTGGCGGTCGACACCGCGTGGCCAGGACCTGAAGCCAGCGATTGCCATCGTCGACGAGAAGGGCAAGATCCTGCCGCTCGCCCGTGGCGGCGAGGCGCGTTTCCTGCTCTCGGTCGGCGCGGTGCTCTCTGTTGAGCCCGGCACCCGCGTCAATCCAGGCGACGTCATTGCGCGAATCCCTATGGAAGGTGCCAAGACCAAGGACATTACCGGCGGTCTTCCGCGGGTTGCGGAACTGTTCGAGGCACGCCGGCCCAAGGATCACGCCATCATCGCAGAGATCGACGGCACGGTCCGGTTCGGGCGCGATTACAAGAACAAGCGTCGCATCATCATCGAGCCGCATGAAGATGGCGTGGAGCCGGTGGAATATCTCATTCCCAAGGGCAAGCCTTTCCACCTTCAGGATGGGGATACGATCGAGAAGGGAGATTACATTCTCGACGGCAATCCGGCGCCGCACGACATTCTGGCCATCAAGGGCGTGGAAGCGCTGGCGTCTTACCTCGTCAACGAGATCCAGGAGGTGTACCGGCTGCAGGGCGTGCTGATCAATGACAAGCATATCGAAGTCATTGTGCGGCAGATGCTGCAGAAGGTGGAGATCACGAAGCAGGGCGACTCATCCTACATTCCCGGTGACAATGTGGATGTCATCGAGTTCGAGGAAGTCAATGAACGCCTGATCGAAGAGGGCAAGGAGCCTGCGGAAGGCCAGCCGGTTCTGCTCGGCATCACCAAGGCTTCGCTGCAGACACCGTCCTTCATTTCGGCTGCTTCCTTCCAGGAGACGACCAAGGTCCTGACCGAGGCTGCCGTTGCCGGCAAGGTCGACATGCTGCAGGGTCTCAAGGAGAACGTGATCGTCGGGCGGTTGATCCCGGCAGGCACGGGCGGCATGATGAACCAGATCCGCAGGATTGCCAGTGCGAGGGACGAGCTGATTCTTGAAGAGCGGCGCAAGGCCTCCGAACTGACAGACGGGACCTCCGCGGCCCCGACTGCCTTGATCGGCGATGTGGACGAGGCGTTGATGCAATAGAATTGAGCTTCCTGGCACGGCCGCAGGACCGCTGAATGCTTGTAAGCGAGGGACGGGCGGATTTACCGCGCCGTCCCTTTTCCTTGTGCGACCGGTGCAAGAAGATCCTTCACAAGAGAGGCGCTACTCGCCGTCATAGGTCAGGATTGCGATTTCACCCTCCAGTGCGCCCTGATAGGCTGAAGCATGCGGCTCTTCTTCCGGCATCTCGTAAATTTCGCCAATCTGGTCGAGGTCCGCTTCTGCATAGGATTGCGCGGCGAGCGCATCGAGTGCCATGCGCACTGCAGAATCGTCATCCGGCGCCATCAGGAGGATCTGGACGGGTTCGGACGGTCCATCTGCCTCGCGGCGCACGCGACCTATGATGACGAAGACAGGGGAAGGGCTATTGTCATTGCTGGGCATCATCTGGGACTCCTTTGGGTCGAAATTGCCCGGTGCCCGAAGCATAACGGGGCAGGACGCGAATCGTGCCTGCGAGGCCCACTTTGCATTGTTTTTTGTTTCTGGCTAGAATCAGCTCGAGACTCGGGGTGCAAATGGCGGGGAAACCGCTGCCCGATTGTGGGACGGGCGATCCCCAGGCGCAATTTCGCCTGCTTCTGGACGCCCATCGGCGATATATTCTTGCGAGACGGGCGGCGCCCGGCGAATTCCTGATGTTTTGAGGCGGTCGGGCTTGACGAAGGCGGGTGGAATGGGTATTCAGCCGCCACACGAGCCGATGTGAGGCGTCCTCGTTCGGGATATTTTCTATCCGGAATTAAATCCTCAAACAAGGTTCAGACCAACAGAGCGAATTATTGCCGGCAAGCAAGAGGCGGTTTCCGCCTCCTCTGCATTTGGATCGGGAACGAACGCAGGACAGTTCGAATCCCGATTTGCTGCATGGGAAGATGTCATCCGGGCCTTTCGGCATAACCGGAAAGTAGGAAGTTCTAACGGGGATAAGGTGGAATGCCTACCGTAAACCAATTGATCCGCAAGCCGCGCACCGCGCCGCTGAAGCGCAACAAGGTTCCTGCAATGCAGGAGAATCCTCAGAAGCGTGGCGTGTGCACCCGCGTCTACACGACGACGCCGAAGAAGCCGAACTCGGCACTGCGGAAAGTGGCCAAGATCCGTCTAACCAATGGGTTCGAGGTCATCGGCTACATTCCGGGTGAGGGTCACAATCTCCAGGAGCACTCCGTGGTCATGATCCGCGGCGGCCGCGTAAAGGATCTTCCTGGGGTTCGGTATCACATCATCCGCGGCGTCCTGGATACGCAGGGCGTGAAGGACCGCAAGCAGCGCCGTTCCAAATATGGCGCGAAGCGCCCGAAATAGGCTTGGCCGCCCCATGCTTCGCTTTGCGAAGCCGGGGCCTTGAGATCAGTTGAGAGACGAAGCAGATGTCCCGACGCCACCGTGCAGAGAAGCGTGAAATTCATCCGGACCCGAAATTCGGAGATCTGGTGATTACGAAGTTCATGAATGCCATCATGCTGCATGGCAAGAAATCGGTTGCCGAGAGCATTGTCTATGGGGCGCTCGAGCAGGTCGAATCCAAGGCGAAGACCGAGCCGCTGGCGCTGTTCCATCAGGCGCTCGAGAATGTCGCGCCGCATGTCGAGGTGCGTTCACGGCGCGTTGGCGGCGCTACCTATCAGGTGCCCGTTGAGGTGCGGACCGAGCGTCGGCAGGCCCTGGCCATTCGCTGGCTGATCAATGCGGCTCGTGGCCGCAACGAGACCACGATGATTGCCCGTCTGTCCGGCGAATTGCTTGACGCGGCAAACAATCGCGGCTCTGCCGTGAAGAAGCGCGAGGATACTCACCGAATGGCCGAGGCCAATCGGGCTTTCTCGCATTACCGCTGGTAGTAGCCAGTTGAACGAACAAGGTTAGAGACAGTCCGATGGCCCGCGAATTCAAGATCGAAGATTACCGAAATTTTGGCATCATGGCGCATATTGATGCCGGTAAGACCACGACGACAGAGCGTGTGCTGTTCTATACCGGTAAGTCGCACAAGATGGGCGAAACCCATGATGGCGCGGCGACGATGGACTGGATGGCGCAGGAGCAGGAGCGCGGCATCACGATCACGTCTGCCGCGACGACGACGTTCTGGACCGGGCGCGACGGCCGCAAGCGCCGTCTGAACATCATCGACACACCGGGGCATGTGGATTTCACCATCGAGGTGGAGCGGAGCCTGCGCGTGCTCGACGGGGCAATCGCGCTGCTGGATGCCAATGCGGGAGTAGAGCCGCAAACCGAGACCGTGTGGCGGCAGGCTGACAAGTACCATGTGCCACGCCTGATCTTCTGCAACAAGATGGACAAGATCGGTGCGGATTTCTATCGCGCGGCGGAGATGGTGAAGAGTCGCCTGGGCGCCACGCCCCTGATCCTGCAATTGCCGATCGGGGCCGAAAGTGATTTTGTGGGCGTGATCGATCTCATCGAGATGAATGCGCTGGTATGGAAGTCGGATGCCGCGGGCGCGCCGTGGGATGTTGAAGAGATTCCTGCCGATCTGCGGGATCGTGCGGAAGAATATCGTGAGAAGCTGATCGAGCTGGCCGTCGAGATCGATGAAGCAGCCATGGAACGTTATCTCGAAGGCGAGATGCCCTCGAATGATGAGCTGCGGGCACTGATCCGCAAGGGAACGATCGCGACGCAATTCTATCCGATGTTTTGCGGCACGGCATTCAAGAACAAGGGCATTCAGCCGCTGCTGGATGCGGTTGTCGATTTTCTGCCCTCTCCCCCCGAAGTGCCGGATATCAAGGGTGTCGATGCGAAGACCGGCGAGGAGATCATGCGCAAGTCTTCGGATGACGAGCCGCTCTCCATGCTGGCTTTCAAGATCATGAACGATCCCTTTGTCGGGTCGCTTACCTTCTGCCGAATCTATTCCGGCGTCCTGAAGAAGGGTGTGTCTCTGGAGAATACGGTGAAGGGCAAGCGCGAGCGGATCGGACGCATGCTGCAGATGCACTCCAATAGCCGCGAGGACATTGAGGTAGCGTATGCAGGAGATATCGTTGCGCTCGCTGGCCTGAAAGAGACCACGACAGGCGACACGCTTTGCGATCCGCTGAAGCCGGTCATTCTGGAGCGTATGGAGTTCCCTGATCCGGTGATCCAGATCGCGATCGAACCGAAGACCAAGGCGGACCAGGAGCGGATGGGCATGGCGCTCAACCGGCTGGCGGCGGAGGATCCTTCCTTCCGCGTCAAGACGGACGAAGAATCCGGTCAGACCATCATTGCCGGCATGGGCGAGTTGCATCTCGATATCATCGTCGATCGCATGCGGCGCGAGTTCAAGGTCGAGGCCAATGTTGGCGCGCCGCAGGTGGCCTACCGTGAGACGATCACGAAGCTTGCCGAAGTCGATTACACGCACAAGAAGCAGACTGGTGGTTCCGGTCAGTTCGCGCGCGTCAAGATCATCTTCGAGCCCAATCCCGATGGCGAGGATTTCGTCTTCGAATCGAAGATCGTGGGCGGCGCGGTACCGAAGGAGTACATTCCGGGCGTCCAGAAGGGCCTCGAAAGCGTGTTGTCATCTGGTCCGCTTGCGGGCTTCCCGATGCTGGGCGTGAAGGCCACGCTGGTGGATGGAGCCTATCATGATGTGGACTCTTCGGTTCTCGCCTTCGAGATTGCAGGCCGCGCTGCGTTCCGGGAAGGAGCGCGCAAGGCTGGGGCTCAATTGCTCGAACCGATCATGAAGGTCGAGGTTGTGACGCCCGAGGAGTATGTCGGCGACGTTATCGGCGATCTGAATTCGCGCCGCGGGCAGATCCAGGGAACCGAGGCTCGGGGCGTGGCTACGGTCGTCAATGCCTTCGTGCCGCTCGCAAACATGTTCAAATACGTGGACAATCTGCGCTCGATGAGTCAGGGCCGCGCGCAGTACACGATGATCTTCGATCACTATGATCCGGTCCCGAACGCCGTGGCCGAGGAAATTCAGAAGAAGTACGCCTGAGGCGGCTTCCAGGACAGCTATTGAAGCCCTTCAGGGCATAGACAAGGACGGAGAATTCACATGGCGAAGGGAAAGTTTGAGCGCACGAAGCCGCATGTGAACATTGGTACGA
>CAYLGY010000117.1:2165-6402 GCA_964383325.1 uncultured Rhizobiaceae bacterium | reverse complement strand
AGGAAGGTGCCGTCGCTTTCGTCGGCCTCGACCACCATCCAGTCGCCCGCGCCCATGCGGGCATTGGTGCCATAGGCATTGATGATGCCGCCATTGATCACCGTCGGATCGAGGCCGCCGGCATCGAGCACTGTTGCAATCATCGAAGTCGTGGTCGTCTTGCCATGGGTGCCGCCAATGGCGATCGCCTGACGGAAGCGCATGAGTTCCGCCAGCATTTCGGCGCGCCGCACGATCGGAAGCAGCAGGTCGCGTGCGGCCGCAAGCTCGGGATTGTCACGGGGGACGGCCGAGGAGACCACGACGACCTCCGCCTCGCCCAGACTGGCTGCATCATGGCCGATCCGTACGGCAATGCCCTTGTCCCGCAGGCGCTGGACATTGGCATTGTCCGAGAGATCCGAACCCTGCACCTGATAGCCGAGGCTGTGCAGCGCCTCGGCAATGCCGCTCATGCCGATGCCGCCAATGCCGATGAAATGGACCGGCCCGATATTCTGCGGCATCTTCATGGGGTATCTCCGCCTCGCTTGCTCTCTCCGGCCGCTATAGCCTCCACCGCATCGGCCAGCAAGCGCGCCGCGTCCGGATGGCCGGCGGAACGGGCAGCGCCCGCCATCGCGGCGAGCCCTTCCGGCGCGCCCATCCATTGTCCGAGCCAGGCGGCGAGCCACTCCCCGTCCAGGTCCTGCTGGCGCCGGACCTCCGCGCCACCGGCAGCGGCAAGGGCGGCGGCATTGGCCGCCTGGTCATGATCGAGTGCATGGGGATAGGGCACGAGCAGTGCCGGGCGGCCGATCACCGCCAGTTCAGAGACGGTCGACGCGCCGGAGCGCGAGATGACCAGATGCGCATCGCGCAGCCGTGCCGCCATGTCCTCGAAGAAGGACGAAACCTCCGCTGCGATTCCGAGGCCGGCAAATGCCTCGCGCAGCCCAGCCTCGTCCTCGGGCCGTGCCTGCTGCACGATGCGCAGCCGCTTGCGTAATTCTGGCGCCAGCCTCCCGATTGCGTCCGGCAGCAATTCCGAAAAGAACGCCGCCCCCTGGCTGCCGCCGAAGACCAGCAGCCGGAACTCGCCATTCGCCTCCGGCGGCACATAGGGCGTGGCTGCCGCCATCAGAATGTCCGGCCGAACCGGATTGCCCGTGACAAGGATCTTTGCGGCATGCCTGCCCTCGGGCGCCAGGAAGCCGCCGGCGATCCGGTCCACCCGATCTGCCAGGGCCCGATTGGCCCGCCCCATCACGGCGTTCTGCTCATGGATCAGGGTTGGCAGGCCGCGACGCGCCGCGGCCCAGAGCGCCGGAAGGGTAGGATATCCGCCGAAGCCGACCACGGCGGCAGGACGGATGCGGTCAAAATGCCGGTGTGCGGCGCGCGCACCGCGCCAGATGGTCAGCGCCGCGCGCAGCCACGCAAGCGGATTGCGGCCGGCAAATGTCGCGGCAGGAACGATGAGAATCTCCCCGGCCGGAAAGGCGCCGGCAAATCGCTCGGCGCGCCGGTCCGTGGCGAGATGGACCTGCCAGCCCCGGCGGCGCAGCTCATGCGCCAGCGCTTGCGCGGGGAACAGGTGGCCGCCGGTGCCGCCGGCGCATAGCACGATCGACCTTGCCATCGCTCAGCCAGCCGCGACTGCGCGCGAACCCGGCACCGGCAGCGGCATCTTGCGCCGCTCCGGCTTCTTGCGGCCGAGGGCGAGCAGGAAACCCATCGAGATGGCCATGGCGACCAGCGACGACCCGCCATAGGAGACGAAAGGCAGCGTCATGCCCTTGGCCGGCAGGAGCTGCAGGTTGACGCCCATATTGATGACCGCCTGCAGGCCGAACAGAATGACGAGGCCGGAAATTGCATAGCGCGTGAAGCTGTCTTCCTGGCGCTGGGCGATCTGCAGGCCGCGCAGGACCACGAAGGCGAACAGCACGAGAATCAGGAAGCAGACCACGATGCCGAATTCTTCTGCCGCGACGGAAAAGATGAAATCCGTATGGCTGTCCGGCAGGATACGCTTGACGGAGCCCTCGCCGGGGCCCTTGCCGAACCAGCCGCCATTGATGATCGCCTCGCGGCCCATATCGACCTGGTAGGTGTCACCATCCCCGGACAGAAAGCCGTCAATGCGCCCGGCGACATGGGGGAACATGGCATAGGCAGCATAGCCGCCGACGATCGCAATGGTGCCGAGGCCCGCAATCCAGAGCCATGGCATGCCTGCGATGAAGAACATCGCGCCCCAGGTGGTCGCAATCAGCATGCTCTGGCCCAGATCCGGCTGCGCGACGAGCAGCGCCGTTACCAGCCCGACCAGGATGATGGCGAACAGATTGCCGGGCACTTCCGGCTGGCGCGCATGTTCCGAAAAAAGCCAGGCGCAGATGATGACGAAGGCCGGCTTCATGAATTCCGATGGCTGGACGGAGACGCCGAGCAGGGTCAGCCAGCGGCGCGAGCCCTTGACCTCGACACCGAAATGCAGCGTTGCCAGCATCAGGATCAGCGAGCCGGCAAGCATGACCAGCGCCAGGCGGCGCACCTGGCGCGGGTTCAGGAAGGAGGTGGCGATCAACGCTCCGACCGCCGGGATCATGAACAGGATCTGGCGGATGACGAAATGATAGCTCGGCAGGCCGATCCGCTCGGCGACAGCGGGGCTTGCGGCAAAGGAGAGCACGACGCCGATCCCCATCAGCAGCAGGAAGGCGGCAAGAAACCAGCGGTCGACCGTCCACCACCATTCCGCGGCCGGGCTTCTGTCCAGACGGCTTGCCATGTCAGTCCTTGTCCTCCATCGCCGGCATTGCTCCCAGCGCGGCGACCGCAGCGCGGAAACGCTCGCCGCGGTCCTCGAAATTGCGGAACTGATCGAAACTCGCACATGCAGGTGAAAGCAATATTACCGATTCGCGAAATTCCTCAAAGAGCGCGTCGCGGGCGGCATTGCGGACCGCCGCCTCCAGTGTGCCGGATATCTCGAACGGCACGTCCTCGCCCAGCGTCGCGGCCAGCGCCGCCGCCGCCTCGCCGATCAGATATGCCTTGGCCACATGCGGAAAATGTGGTCGCAGCATTTCGAATCCGCCCTCCTTGGCAAGGCCGCCGGCGATCCAGTAGATGCGTTCATGGCTCGCGAGCGCCAGCGCCGCCGCTTCCACATTGGTCGCCTTGGAATCATTGACGAACAGCACCTTTCCATTGCGCCCGACCGGCTCCATGCGATGGGCAAGTCCGGGAAAGGTCGAAAGTCCGGCGCAGATTTCCGCCTCCGGAAGACCCGCCGCGAGCAGGGCGGCTAGCGCGGCGAGCGCGTTCTGGGCGTTATGCGTGCCTCGCAGGGACGGGATGCCGGCAAGGGAGGCGATCCGGCGCGCCCTGCCCGCCTCCGCCCGGTAGAGGTCCGCCCCGTCGGCGAAATAGCCGTCGCGCAGCTCCCTTTCCCGAGAGATCCGGGTGATGGATGCGCCTTCTGCCTCCAGCCGGTCGGCGATGGCCACCGTATGCGCATCGTCCACCGCGACGATCGCCTTCTTCGAGGCCCTCACGAGGCGTTCCTTGATCGCGACATAGGCGTCCAGCGTGCCGTGCCGGTCGAGATGGTCCGGCGAGATATTGAGCAGAATGCCGATCTCGGGAGCCAGCGACGGCGCAAGGTCGATCTGGTAGGACGAGATCTCCAGCACGTAGAAAAGATGCGGCGCGGGCGGCGCCAGCGAGAGGGCCGGCCGGCCGATATTGCCGCCCATTTCCACCTCGCGGCCGGAACTCGCGAGGAGATGGCGGATCAATGCCGTCGTGGTCGATTTTCCGTTGGTGCCGGTAATGGCGATCCTCGGAGCGCCCGACCCCTCCGTCGCGCGCCAGAAGATCTCGATGTCGCCGATGACCGGAACGCCGGCGCGCGCCGCAAGCTCGGCCGTCCAGTGCGGGCGCGGATGGGTCAGCGGCACGCCCGGCGACAGGACCAGCGCCTCGAATTCGCGCCAGTCGGCCTCGCGCAGGTCACCTGTGGGAATCCCTGCCTCGGCGGCCTCGCGCACGCGTTCCGGATTGTCGTCGAAGGCGAGGACCCCGGCGCCGCCTTCCAGCAGCGCCTGTGCGGTCGCAAGGCCGGATCCGGCAAGCCCGAACAGGGCCAGTTTGCTGCCGGAAAAGTGACGGGCTGCGATCATGGGGCTACCTGAGCTTCTCCTTTACCTCTATGTGCTCTCTTGCAGAATTTAAATGTAGTGCTATA
>CAYLGY010000117.1:0-2155 GCA_964383325.1 uncultured Rhizobiaceae bacterium | reverse complement strand
GCTTGAGCGTCGACAGGCCGATCAGCGCGAGCAGGACCGCGATGATCCAGAACCGGATCACGATCTGGCTTTCCGTCCAGCCGAGCTTTTCGAAATGATGATGGATCGGCGCCATGAGAAAGACCCGCCGACCCGTCAGCTTGAACCAGGCGACCTGGATCACGACCGACAGCAATTCGACCACGAACAGGCCGCCGACAATGGCCAGCACGATTTCATGCTTGGTCGCCACCGCCACGGAGCCGATCAGGCCGCCAAGCGCCAGCGAGCCGGTATCGCCCATGAAGATTGCCGCCGGCGGCGCGTTGAACCAGAGAAAGCCGAGGCCGGCGCCGATGACTGCGCCGAGCACCACGGCCAGCTCCCCCGTGCCGGGGACGTGATGGATCTGCAGGTAATCGGCGAACACTGCATTGCCCGACAGATAGGCAATGACCCCGAAGGTCGCCGCGGCGATCATCACCGGTACGATCGCCAGCCCATCCAGCCCGTCCGTCAGGTTGACCGCATTGCCTGCGCCGACAATGACGACGCAGGCGAAGGGGATGAAGAACCAGCCGAGATTGAGGACGAAATCCTTGATGAATGGGAAGGTAAGCGAGGTGGCGAAGGATTGCTGCCCGTACTGGACGATAATCCAGGTAGCGATGGCGGCGATCAGGAATTCGGCCAGCAGCCGGGACTTGCCGGAAAAGCCGCGGTCGCTCTGGCGGGTGACCTTGAGATAATCGTCATAGAAGCCGATCGCGCCGAACGCCGCCGTCACCAGAAGCACGACCCAGACATAGATGCTGGCCAGATTGGCCCAGAACAGCGCCGAGCCGAGAATGCCGCAAAGGATCATCAGCCCGCCCATGGTCGGCGTGCCGGCCTTCTTGAAATGGGTCTGCGGGCCATCGGCGCGGATCGGCTGGCCCTTGCCCTGGCGGATGCGCAGCGAGTCGAGGATCTTCGGCCCGAAGAAGAAAACGACGAGCGCGGCCGGGCCCAGCGCCCCGCCGGTGCGGAAGGTGATGTAGCGGAATACGTTCAGGATCGAGTACTGGTCGGAAAATTGCACCAGAAACAGCAGCATCGGTCAGGCTTTCCCTCTGGAGCGCACCGCTTCTCTCGGCGATGGCGGGCTGGTCATCAAATCCGGAGCCAACCCGCCTCCCGCCTCGCGGAAGCGGCCGTCGGCGCCAGTGCGGTCTGGCAGCGATCAGTCGCCGATGCCATTCTTCCTCGGCGGATAGCGTTTTGCGAGCTGGTCGACAATCCTCGAAAAGCCGATGCCGTTCGATGATTTGACCATGACGACATCTCCCCCGGCTATGGCGTCCAAAAGGGCGATTGCGAGTTCGTCGGCATCGGCATGATGGCTCACATGCATTGCCGGGTCGAGCTTCGTGGCGAGCGCCCGCATTTGCTCTCCAGCCAGGAAGACCAGGTCGGGACCGGCCTCCTGGAGGGGGATGGCGAGGTCCGCATGCAGCTTCGCCGAATGATCTCCGAGTTCGAGCATGTCGCCCAACACGGCGATCCTGCGGCCATGGCTGGCAGGTTCGGCGAGGGCCAGCAATTCGATTGCCGCCCGCATCGAGGTCGGATTGGCGTTGTAGCTCTCGTCGATGAGCGTGATCGGCCCATCCCTGTGGTCAAGCTGAAGGCGCCTCCCCCGCCCCGGTTCGGGCTGGAAGCCCGCCAGCGCGATGGCCGCCCGTTCGAGGTCGCCGCCGGCAAGCTCCACGGCCATCAGCACGCCGAGCATGTTCTGCGCCATGTGCCGGCCGGCGGCCGCTAGCCGTACCGCCAGGTCGGCCCCGCCAATGCGCACCACCATCTCGCTGCCGGTGCTGTCGCCGCGCCAGGAGAGCAGCTTGCAGCGTGCCTGGCGATGCTCGCCAAAGCCATGGATATGGGCGATGCCGGCCTCGCGCGCCCGATTGCGCAGCCTTGTCCACTGCCGGTCGTCGCGATTGATGACCGCATGGCCGCCTTCCGCGACGCCCTCGAAGATCTCGCCCTTGGCGTCCGCAATCTCCGCAAGGCTGCCGAAATGGCCGAGATGGGCGGGCGCGATCAGCGTCACGATGGCAATATGCGGCGCGACAAGTTTCGCCAGCGGCCGGATCTCGCCGGGATGGTTCATGCCGATCTCGAAAATGCCGAAATC
>CAYLGY010000116.1:0-6482 GCA_964383325.1 uncultured Rhizobiaceae bacterium | reverse complement strand
ACCTGTTCAACATCCTGCTGCTGGTCATGGATCACGGCAAGCTGACCGACCATAACGGCAAACAGATCGATTTCCGCAATGTCGTGCTCATCATGACCACCAATGCCGGCGCGTCAGACATGCAGAAATCGGCGATCGGCTTCGGCTCCTCGAAACGCGAAGGCGACGATATCGAAGCCATCAACCGCCTGTTCACGCCCGAATTCCGCAACCGGCTCGATGCGATCATCCCGTTCGGCTCCCTGCCGGTGCCGGTCATTCACCGGGTCGTGCAGAAATTCGTCATGCAGCTCGAGGCGCAGCTTTCCGAGCGTGGCGTGATCTTCGAACTGACCGAACCGGCCGTGGCGTGGCTGGCGACGCGCGGCTATGACGAGCGCATGGGCGCCCGCCCGCTCGGCCGGGTGATCCAGGAGCATATCAAGAAGCCCCTGGCGGAGGAATTGCTGTTCGGGCCGCTGAAGAAGGGCGGCACGGTCAAGGTCGCGGTGGAAACCGGCGAGGATGGGGAGGAAAGGCTCAAGCTCGAAATTCTGCCCGAATCTGCGCCGGTGCGGCCGAAGAGCCCGGCGCCGCGCAAGGCGAAGGCGAAGCGGGCGAAGCCGAAAGCTGCGCCCAGCGAGCCCGAAACCATCGGCGCGACCGGCAAGCCCGGACGGCCGAGGCGCAGCAGCGTTCCGCAATTGCCGCGACGCGGCGAGTGAGACGCCATGCGCCGGCGGCGCAAGGGTCCTGACGGGGAAAGTGGATGAAGCTGGCGCCGCGCATCAACCTGTTGACGCTCGGCGTTGCCGATGTCGAGCGCGCGGCGCAATTCTATGAACGGCTCGGCTGGCAACGGTCCGGCGCCAGCCAGCCGGCAATTGCCTTCTTCGCGCTGGATGGGCTGGTGCTCGCACTTTTCGGGCGCGGTGAACTTGCAGAGGATGCAGGCGTCGAGCTGGCCGACGCAGGCTTTTCCGCCTGCTCGCTGGCGCATAATCTCGGCAGCGAAGCCGAAGTGGATGCCGCGTTCCAGCTCGCCCTCGACAGTGGCGCACGGGCTGTCCAGCCGCCGCGGAAAGTGTTCTGGGGCGGATATTCCGGCTATTTCGCCGATCCGGACGGGCATTTGTGGGAAGTCGCGTTCAATCCGCTGATGCCGCTCGATGCGCGCGGGCGGATGGTCCTGCCGGACTGACGGACCCGGACACGCGGATCGAACTTCGACTTTCTCCCGGAAGCCGTTCCGCTTCCGGGTGCGCTCCTCATTCTCCGGCACATGAGGTCAGCCGCTCAGGCAATGCCGAGCATCAGGTCCATGTTCTGAACGGCGGCGCCGGAAGCGCCCTTGCCAAGATTGTCGAGCACGGCGACGAGATTGGCCTGGCCCTGGCCTTCGGTCCCGAAAACGAACAGTTTCATGAGATTGGTGTCATTCAGCTCGGTCGGGTCGATCCGCGCCAGCTTCGCGCTCTCCTCAAGGGGCACGACCTTCACGCATTCCTGCCCGGCATAATGGGCGGCAAGGGCGGCGTGCAGGTCGCCAAGCTGCGGCGCGCCGTTCATGTCGGCAAGAAATAGCGGCAATTGCACCAGCATGCCCTGCGCGAAACGGCCGACGCTCGGCGCGAAGATCGGGCGGCGCGACAGGAGTCCGTGCTGCTGCAATTCCGGCACATGCTTGTGTGACAGGGTCAGACCGTAGAGGAAGTGCGGCGCCGAAATATGATCGGGCGCATCGGCGTTCTCCATCTGCGCGATGAGCTGCTTGCCGCCGCCCGTATAGCCGGACACGGCATTGATGCTGACCGGATAGTCCGGCGGCAGGAGGCCCGCCTGGACCAATGGCCGGATCAGGCCGATGCCACCCGTCGGATAGCAGCCCGGATTGGCGACGAGGCGGGCGCCGGCGATCTTCCCTGCCTGGCCGCGATCCATCTCGGCAAAGCCGTAGACCCAGTCGGGATGAATGCGATGTGCCGTCGACGTATCGATCACCCGCGTCTGGTTCGTATCGCCCAGCATTTCCACCGCTTCGCGCGCGCCATCATCCGGCAGGCAGAGAATGGCGATGTCCGCACTGCGCAGCATTTCGCGCCGCAGATCGGGGTTGCGCCGTTCCGCTGCCGGGATCGAAAGATGCTCGAGATCGTCGCGGCCAGCGAGCCGCTGCCGGATCTGCAATCCGGTGGTGCCGTGCTCGCCATCGATGAAGATTCTGGGTTTCATGTTCCTATCCGATCGAGAGGTGATGCGCAGGGGCGGGGCCACCCTGGCCGGCCGCCCGCTTGCGGGCAATCAGGCCAAGATAGTGCATCGCGACGCTCGCCCCCGCAATTGCAGTAATATCGGCATGATCGTAGGCCGGCGCTACTTCAACGATATCGGCGCCGACCAGGTCCAGCCCGTCGAGACCGGCCAGCACGGCCAGCATGCGCGCGCTGGAAGGCCCACCTGCTACCGGCGTGCCGGTTCCGGGCGCAAAGGCCGGGTCGAGGCAATCAATATCGAAGGTGACATACGCCTTCCGGTCGCCGACCCGGTCGAGAATCGCCGCGCGGATCTCGCCCGCGCGCATGTCCTCGATCTCATGACCAAAAAGGATCGAAATGCCGCAATCCTCCGGCGCCTGGGTCCGGATGCCGATCTGGATCGAATGGCCGGGATCGATCAGCCCTTCGCGCACCGCCCGGCCGACAAAGGAGCCATGATCGATGCGCCCGCCATCATCCGGCCAGGTATCCTGATGGGCGTCGAACTGGACGAGGGCGAGCGGACCGTGCCGGGCGACATGCGCCTTCAGCAAGGGCAGGGTGACGAAATGATCGCCGCCAAGCGAGAGGAGAAACGCGCCTGAGGCGAGAATGGCGGCGGCCTGCCGTTCGATCCGCTCCGGTGTCGAGGCCGGATCGCCGTAATCGAGCAGGCAGTCGCCATGATCGACCACCGCCAGCCTTTCGAACAGGTCGAGGCTGAAAGGATATTGCGGATCATTGTCGAAAATGGCCGAGGCGCGGCGAATGGCCTGCGGGCCGAAACGCGCGCCGGGCCGGTTTGAGACGGCGCCATCGAAAGGGATTCCCCAGATGGCGACATCCACGCCGGCGAGATCCTTCGTGTATTTGCGGCGCATGAAGGAGAGGGCGCCGGCATAGGTCGGATCCTGCGCCGCGCCGGTCAGCCCGCCTGGAACAAAAGCATGATCGATCGATGCAGATGGCATCTGAACCCCTGTCGCAAGGTTTGAACGGCGCTCGCGCCGGCCTGCCGGAACGAAAAAAGCGGACCCGAACAGGGCCCGCCTTTCGAAAATTCCAGCCTGGTTCCAGCAATCAGCGCTTGGAGAACTGGAAGGATCTGCGGGCCTTCGCCTTGCCGTATTTCTTTCGCTCCACCACGCGGGAGTCGCGGGTCAGGAAACCGGCCTTCTTGAGGATGCCACGCAATTCCGGCTCGTAATAGGTCAGCGCCTTGGAAATGCCATGCCGCACCGCACCGGCCTGCCCGGAAAGGCCGCCGCCGGTGACCGTCGCCATGATGTCGTACTGGCCGTCGCGATTGACCGCCACGATGGGCTGGCGCAGGATCATCTGCAGGACAGGGCGGCCGAAATACTTGTCGAACTCCTTGTCGTTGATGATGATGCGGCCCGAACCGGGCTTGATCCACACGCGGGCAATGGCATCCTTGCGCTTGCCGGTCGCATAGGCGCGGCCATGCGCATCCAGTTTCTGGACATGCACGGGTTCGGCAGGCGTCTGTGGCGCGATCGTGCCGAGTTCTTCGAGTGAGCTGAGTTCGGCCATCATGCGACCCTCTTGTTCTTGCTGTTCAGCGCGCCAACATCCAGGATTTCCGGGCTCTGGGCCTCATGCGGATGATCCGGGCCGGCATAGACGCGCAAATTCTTCATCTGGCGGCGTCCGAGCGGACCACGCGGGATCATGCGCTCGATGGCCTTCTCCAGGACGCGCTCTGGAAAGCGGCCCTCGAGCAGCTGGCGCGCCGTGCGCTCCTTGATTCCGCCCGGATGGCCGGTGTGCCAGTAATATTTCTTGTCGTCATGCTTCTTGCCGCTCAGCGCCACCTTTTCGGCATTGATGATGATGACATTGTCGCCATCATCGACATGCGGCGTGAAGGTCGGCTTGTGCTTGCCGCGAAGGCGCGATGCAACGAAGGCGGCGAGCCGGCCGACGACGAGATCCGTCGCGTCGATCAGCACCCACTTCTTCGTCACCTCCGCCGGTTTCTGCGAGAAGGTCTTCATGTTTCGGATCCATCCGTTGGAACCCCGATGGAGTGGCCGGGGCATTTCTTGTTGCTTGTCATGGCGGCTGCCAGCATCGCGCAGCCGGCGTCGATGCGGGCTTATACCGGCGTCGCGCCGCCGCGTCAATCGCAATCACGCCGCCACTCGCAAAAAAACCCAAGCAATACCAGCCAGTTACGAGTAAGGTATCAGGATACCGCGGATTCCTGCGCGTATCGTGGCGGAAGGGAGTAGGTCCCGGTCGCATGCGCGACGCGGATCCGGTCGCTGCCGGCAAGCAGGTCGGCTTCATATACCATCAGCGTGCGGCCCAGTTTCAGGATGCGGCAATGGGCCTCGACCACGCCCACCGGCGCCTTGCGCATGAAATTGATGTTGAGGCTGGTCGTGACCGACAGGGGATTGCCGCCGGCATGGGCAAGCACGCATACGAATCCGCCAATATCGGCGAGCGTGAAGAGGGTCGGTCCCGAAACCGTATCGCCCGGGCGAAGATGGCGCTCGTCGGCATCGAGTCGCACGATGCAGCCGCCGGGAAGAATCCCGGTGACGCGATAGGTCGGACGCGAATCATTCAGTTGCGGGTAGATCTCGTTCAGCAGCCGGTCGACTGTCTCGGGGCTCATGAGCGGTTGGGCAAGGTGCGTATTCATGGCGGCACAGTGTCGGCATGAACCGCCGCCGTCAAGAGGCAGGCGCAGCCGGTCCGGCCGATGCCGGTCCGGCGAATCTGCCCTCGCATCGGCGGTTGACTCGGCAATCTGCATCCGATTACAGCCATGTCAGAACTCTTTCTGGCGACCCGGCGCCCGGCAATTGTCTGCCAGGCCAGGTGATTGCGGGCAGTGGAGGTTGAGATTCCCATGCTGGACAAGACTTATGATGCCGGCAGCGTCGAACCGAGAATTGCGAAGCTGTGGGAAGAGGCGGACGCCTTTGCCGCCGGTCAGGGCGCGAAACCCGGCGCCGAACCCTATTGCATCGTGATTCCGCCTCCCAATGTGACCGGCTCGCTGCATATGGGGCATGCGCTCAACAATACACTGCAGGACGTGCTGATCCGCTTCGAGCGCATGCGCGGCAGGAATGTCCTCTGGCAACCGGGCATGGACCATGCGGGGATCGCCACGCAGATGGTGGTCGAGCGCCAGCTCATGGCGAAGCAGATCCGCCGGCGCGATCTCGGGCGCGAGCGCTTCATCGAGAAGGTCTGGGAATGGAAGGCCGAGAGCGGCGGCGCCATCCTGCACCAGCTACGCCGGCTCGGCGCCTCGTGCGACTGGAGCCGCGAACGCTTCACCATGGATGAGGGGCTCTCCGAGGCTGTCATCGAGGTGTTCGTGACGCTCTACAAGCAGGGGCTGATCTATCGCGACAAGCGGCTGGTCAACTGGGACCCGAAGCTGCAGACGGCCATTTCCGATCTCGAGGTCGAGCAGGTCGAGACCGACGGGACCCTGTGGTATTTCCGCTATCCTCTGGAACCGGGCGTCACCTATTCGCATCCGGTGGAACGGGACGAGGAGGGACGCCCGACCCGGTTCGAGACGCGCGATTACCTGGTCGTGGCGACGACGCGGCCCGAGACCATGCTTGGCGACAGCGGCATTGCCGTGCACCCGGACGACGAGCGATACCGGAGCCTGGTCGGGAAGCACGCCATTCTTCCCCTTGTCGGGCGGCGCATTCCGATCATTGCCGATCCCTATCCGGACCCGGAGGCGGGGACCGGAGCGGTCAAGATGACGCCGGCGCATGATTTCAACGATTTCGAGGTCGGCAAGCGGGCGGGCCTCGCGGCCATCAACGTGCTGACCATCGACGCGGCCATCGACTTGCGCGATAATGAGGATTTCCTCGCCGGACTCGACCGGACGGACGAACTCGAGCAGACGATCGCGGCCCTGCAGGGCCTCGACCGCTTCGAGGCGCGGGCCCGGATCGTCGAGATGATGGAGGCGAGGGGGCTGCTCGAAAGGACCGAGCCGCACCGGCACATGGTGCCGCATGGCGACCGCGGCGGCGTGCCGATCGAGCCCTATCTGACCGACCAATGGTATGTCGATGCGAAGACGCTCGCCCAACCGGCGATCGCCAGCGTGCGCGAAGGCCGCACGGTCTTCGTGCCGAAGAACTGGGAGAAGACCTATTTCGAGTGGATGGAGAACATCCAGCCCTGGTGCATTTCCCGCCAATTATGGTGGGGCCACCGGATTCCCGCCTGGTA
>CAYLGY010000115.1:0-6582 GCA_964383325.1 uncultured Rhizobiaceae bacterium | reverse complement strand
CCGGCAATGCGCTGGAGCTTGCCCTGTCCTATGCATGCGGCGTCGGCGGCGGCCGCTCGGGCATCATCGAGACCACCTTCATGGAAGAGTGCGAAACCGATCTGTTCGGCGAGCAGGCGGTGCTTTGCGGCGGTCTGGTCGAACTGATCCGGGCCGGCTTCGAGACGCTGGTCGAGGCTGGCTACGCACCGGAAATGGCATATTTCGAATGCCTGCACGAGGTGAAGCTGATCGTGGACCTGATCTATGAGGGCGGCATCGCCAACATGAACTATTCGGTCTCCAATACGGCCGAATGGGGAGAGTATGTCTCCGGCCCGCGCGTCATCACCGACGAGACCCGCGCAGAGATGCGGCGGATCCTGAAGGACATCCAGACCGGAAAGTTCACCTCGGAGTGGATGCAGGAATATCGCTCCGGCGCCGCCCGCTTCAAGGGTATCCGCCGCATGAATGATTCGCATCCGATCGAAGAGGTCGGCGAGCGGCTGCGTGGCATGATGCCGTGGATCTCGGCCAACAAGCTGGTCGACAAGGAACGGAACTGACAAGGCAGCGGCCCGCGGGTCGCCAGCGGCTGTCCGCACTGCAAGAGCTGAAGGCGGGGAGGGTCGGCCTCCCCGCTTTCCTGTTGCGCGTTACCGTGACTGGAGTCTCGGATCCGTCCCGAACACATTGGTTACAGCCCTGTGACTCCAGCTGTCCTCGCTCTCGTGCGGAGTGGGACTTCTCTGCTCCTCCTCGCTGGAAATGTCCTCGTAATCTCCCAGGGAGGACAGCTCCGGGGGAGTCGAGACTTTCTGCTCGTCACTGTTGGACGAAATCTCCTGTGAAGTTGGCGGCTGTTGCTCCACGGTGTGGAAGACCAATGTCGAGAGCACGCCGTCGCGGGTAATCGAGTAAAGGCGATTCTGGCCAAGCGGGTCGTAGTCGGGAAAGAGTATTTCTTTCTCCGAAGTCTGCTGCTCCTGAGATCGTTGCGTTTCTGTTCGCGTTTCCCGGGACGGAATTGTCCGCGTGATCTTCAATGGGGTATAATCCTCCTTCATCCACCAACGAACCTCCTTCCTGAAATTTCCCTCATTTGAAATCTCTGGCCTCGGAGCAAGATTGTTGGAAATCATGGGTGTAATATTTCCAACCGGTCGAATCATTAGTAACTCCTTTCAGATTTATATTATCAGATTATTATATGTTTTCTGATGTATGCGAATGCAATATTTTTCGGGATTCATCAAGGCAGGGAATTGCCTTCTTCGGCTCGATTGCGATCGAACGGGGAGGATATGCGTCCGGGTTTCTCCCGCCAGAAACGGAACAGCTTTGCCTTTCCGCCTGCCCTTCCGGGCAATTCAACTTGCGATTCCGGGAGCCGGCGAAGGGAAATGCCATCGGGTGATTTCGCGAGGGCAGGAAATGCTCTACAGGGGAGCAACAGCCGTCAGGATGGGAGCCCCGCGTGAGTGAATTCGAGGAGCCTGTACGAGAAGAAGCTTCCACGGGAATCTATGACGAGGACGGCACCGTCCTCGCCGGGTTCCTCGCGGCCATACACGAGGCCATCGAGGCAGAGGATGGGCCGACCCTGCGGGAGCTGGCCGGCAATTTGCACATTTCCGAGACAGGCGACCTCATCGAGGCGCTGCCTCGTGACCAGCGGGTGCCGTTCGTTCTGTTGCTCGACGAGGATTTCGATCTGGCAGCCCTGACCGAAGTGGACGAGGCCATCCGCCTCGACATTCTCGCCAACCTGCCGAGCGAGCGCATCACGGCTGCGTTCTCGGGCCTCGATTCGGACGATGCGGTCTTCATTCTCGAAGATCTCGACATGGCCGCGCGCGAAGCGATCCTGACACGCCTGCCGTTTACCGAAAGGGTCCGGCTGCGCCGTTCGCTGGATTATCCGGAGGAAACTGCTGGCCGGCGCATGCAGACGGAGTTCGTCGCCGTTCCGCCCTTCTGGACCGTCGGCCAGACCATCGACTACATGCGGGAAGAGCCGAACCTGCCGGATACGTTCAGCCAGATCTTTGTCGTCGATGCGGGATTTCACCTGGTCGGCGCACTGGATCTCGACCGGATCCTGCGCACCCAGCGCCAGGTCCGGGTCGAGGAGATCATGCATGAGACGCGCCATGCCATTCCCGCCACCATGGACCAGGAGGAAGCGGCGCAGATCTTCGAGCGGTACGACCTGCTTTCGGCCGCGGTTGTCGATGAGAACGAGCGATTGGTCGGAGTGCTGACCATTGACGATGTCGTCGACGTCATCCAGCAGGAAGCCGAGGAGGATTTGCTGCGCATGGGCGGTGTCGGTGACGAGGAACTCTCCGACTCGGTGCTTGCAGCTGCGCGCTCCCGCCTTCCGTGGCTGATGATCAACCTCTTGACGGCCTTTCTCGCCGCCTCGGTCATTTCGCTGTTCGATGCGACCATCGAGCATTTCGTTGCCCTTGCCGTGCTGATGCCGATCGTTGCCGGAATGGGCGGCAATGCCGCCTCGCAGACCATGACCATCGCCGTGCGGTCGCTGGCGACCAAGGACCTCGGTACCCACAATGTCCGGCGCATCATCGGGCGCGAGCTTGGCGTCGGCCTGCTCAATGGTGTCCTGCTTGCGCTCTTCGTCGGCACGACGGCGGGCTACTGGTTCCACAGCGTCACGATTGGCACCATCATTGCCAGTGCCCTGATCGTCAACATGTTCACCGCAGCGCTGGCCGGGATCCTCATGCCGCTCGTCCTAGACCGCCTGCGGATCGACCCGGCAGTTGCCTCGCCAGTGTTCGTTTTCACGATTACCGATGTTGTCGGCTTCTTCGCCTTTCTCGGCCTTGCCGCCTGGTGGTACGGAATCTGGTAAGCGCAGCGCCATTTGACTTTGACGTAAGGGTCAGCAAATGATTGTGCGTGCCAATCAGGGGATGGGCTCGGGCCGGAGCAGACTGCCAGCGCATCCGGGCAGGAGATACGGCAGCAGGCAGGATCCGGCAGTCAGACGAAACGAGGTGCGGGCAGGGGCCGGCGGATGCGGGAATATTATACCATCACGGAGCTGACGCGGGAGTTCGGCATCTCGACGCGCACCCTGCGCTTTTACGAGGATGAAGGCCTGATCCATCCGGTCCGGCGCGGACGCACGCGCCTGTTCCGTCCTTCCGACCGCCATCTGATCCGCCAGATCCTTCGCGGCAAGCGACTCGGCTTCACGATTGCCGAGATCCGCGAGATCATCCAGATGTATCGCGAACCTCCAGGCGAGATCGGCCAGTTGCGCACCATCCTCGAACGGATCGAGGAGAAGCGGGCGGCCTTGCGTCAGAAGCGCCGCGATCTGGAGGAGGCCCTTGCCGAACTCGACCAGGCCGAGGAGGCCTGCGTCGAACGAATGGCCGAGCTGGGGGTGAAAGGATAGCACATGATCCCGGAAAGTGGCCTCCGCTTTCCGGACCCGATCATGGGCCAACAAGGAATCACATGATCCCGGAAAGTGGCCTCCGCTTTCCGGACCCGATCATGGGCCAACAAGGAATCACATGATCCCGGAAAGTGGCCTCCGCTTTCCGGACCCGATCATGGGGAAGCGAAGATCGGCATGGTCCCGCCTCAACCGGGTGGCTTCCTGATCCTGGGTCAGATCCACCGTCTGACGCGCTTGCGATAGTCACGATAGCTCTTGCCGAAACGCTGTTCGAGATGCCTTTCCTCGGGCTCAATCGCGATCTTGCGGGCAAGGAACGCGGCGAGAATGGCGCTGGCAATAAGCCAGATCCAGCCCAGCATCAGCCCGGCGGCAATCAGCAACATGGTCATGCCGAGATAGATCGGATTGCGGGTGAAGCTGAACGGACCCCTGGTCACGAGATGACTGGCGCGCCGTGTCGGCAGGACCGTCGTTCCCGCCCGGTCGAGCGCCTGTCCCGCCGCCAAGATGATCCAGACTCCGCCGACCGCAATGACGAAGCCTGCCGCTAAGGCGAAATCGGACAGGGGTCGCGGCAGCCAGGGCAGCGGCGCGAGATAGGCAAGTATCGTCGCCAGCAAGGCGCAGCCGCCGAAGATCATGGGCGGCCAATATCCCTTCATCGGTCCGTTCTGCGCTTCGTTCATGGTTGCGCTCCAAGTTCTGCCTGGCATCCCGAAGCAATCGTCGCCAGCTCGTCTCCATGGGTATCTGAGCCGCTGGTCAGCAACTCGTCAAGGATGCCCTGATCGGTGATCCGTTCCAGCACGCACCCGCAATATGCCTGGCATGCAGCCGGCTCTCGAACCTGCTCGCAGCTGCGCTGGCACGATTGGCCAAGGGCATGCTGGCCTGCAGGGATAGCAGGCGGGGCAATCAGGGCAAGGAGCGACAATGCTCCGATCAGCACCGGCTGATGCAGGAGATAGAAGGCAAGCCCGTGCCGGCCGGCGAATCGCAAGGGTCGTGCCCAGCTTCCGGCGCGCCGCCGGGCGAGGCGCGAGAGAATGCCTGCGCGCGCCGCAATCCGGCCGGTTGCGATGCCCGCCAGCACTGCTCCGAACCAGGGAAACAGCGGCACGTAATCATTGGAAAGCGGATCCTCGGTCGAGAGGCCGACCCACCATAGCGATGGTGAATCGAAGAGGGGCGCGCGCAGGAAGTGGGGCGCGGCAATTACCGTCAGGGCTGCCAGGAAAAGCAGGCCGGCCGGAAGTCGCAGGAAGGCGAGGCCGAGCAGGCTTGCCACGGCGATCTGGTGCAGGATGCCGAAAAAGATGAAGCGGTCGGGAGTGGCGAACCAGGTCGCGAGGGTGATCAATGCCGCGGCACCAGCAATCTGGAGAAGCCGAATGCGGAAAGGGCGCCAGCGAATGCCGTCGCGATGCGCGAGATAGAGGCTGATGCCGACCAGGAAGAGAAAACTTGCGGCGATGGAACGCGCAAAGAGCTTCCAGCCGAATTGCAGCGTCATTCCCGGCTCTGCGTAGCCGAAGAATTCCAGGTCCCAGGCAAGGTGAAAAATGGCCATGGCAATGAGCGCGACGCCTCGGGCGAGGTCGATCGCATCGATTCGCTGGCCGCGTGCGGCGGCGGGCGGGGCGGAAGGAGATTCCATCATGCCTTCAGCGATACAGGGCTTCTCGCCCCACGCAAGTCCGGGATTGCAAGTTTGTTTCGAGTTCAGTGAAATTGCAGTATATTCCGCGGCCGGCCCGCCATTTCCGGCGAGGCAGGAGGGGTTATCATGAAGAATGTCGGTACGCTCTTCATCGCGACGGCAGCGCTGTTCGCGACGTTCGGGATGTTGTGGGGAATCCAGATGTCGATCGCGCAGGATCATGGGCTTTCGCCGGCACATGCCCATCTAAACCTTGTCGGCTGGGCAACCATGGCGATCTTCGGCCTGTATTACACCGTTACGCCGCGCGCCGGCGGCCGCCTCGCCACGGTGCACTACCTCCTGCATACCGTCGCAGTGCTGATCTTCACTCCTGGAATCGTCCTCGCGCTGCAGGAAACCGGCGAGACCTTGGCCGCGCTGGGCTCGCTGCTCGTCGTTCTGTCGATGCTGCTCTTCCTGGTCAATGTGGCGCGCACCGGATTTGACCGTAGCGCGGCCTGAGAAGATGGGGAGAATCGGCGGATCATTCCGGAGGGGTGAGCTGGCCAGCGCGGCCGCACCTGGAAGGGAAACATGTCTCTGCCGGCGCTTTTCCCCGTTTTCCACACCTGCCGGCCACAACATCTAGTGGCCGGCACATTAGCAAAACAAACCATTGACCTCCGGACGCGAGTCGCTTTTTATGGGGACGGTTGCGTAACACGATAGCCGGGCCGACAGGTCAAAAGCTTTCCATATTGTTCGAGTTGTCCCGCAGTCAGGGCCTTTCCGGTCCGGCTGCGAGGCTGGTTTCGTGTGCTCTGCGCAGTGCCGGAATAAAAGAATTAGGTCGAGTGCAATAAAGTCTTTACCGCTATATGTGGTAGTGTATGTATAAGGAATCACTACATGCGGTAGCGGAGGCAGGAAACAAATGAGCGCCTGATGGATTTGCAAGGCAGGTAGGACATGACCCGCCCGGATGGCAGGCCGGCCCGGTGAACGAGGAAGACCGGAAACGCCGCCCTGACAGGACGGGAAGGAGAGCAGGAGCAAGGGCAAGCTCCTGAACGGCGGACCTCCGCACACCGCATGTCGATGACATGTGACGCGGGATGCACTATATCTAGAACTGGAAGGAACGAGAATGCAGATCCAGCGGCACTTTACCAAAGCCGGTCAATCAGCCTATGCGGAGGTGGAATTTCGCAAGGCAGTGAGCGAGATCCGCAATCCTGACGGTTCCGTTGTATTCCGCCTCGAGAACATCGATGTGCCGGCCCAGTTCAGCCAGGTGGCCGCCGATATTCTTGCGCAGAAATATTTCCGCAAGGCGGGGGTGCCGGCGCGACTGAAGCGGGTCGAGGAAGAGGGCGTTCCTTCCTTTCTGTGGCGCTCGGTTGCGGACGAGAAGGCGCTGGCGGAATTGCCCACGGCGGAGCGCTATGGCTCGGAAGTGGATGCGCGCCAGGTGTTCGACCGTCTCGCCGGCACCTGGACCTATTGGGGCTGGAAG
>CAYLGY010000114.1:0-6833 GCA_964383325.1 uncultured Rhizobiaceae bacterium | reverse complement strand
GTTGTCGCATAAGGTATATTATGGAACCAAGACGACCATTCGCGGTGAGCGTCATGCAGCTTCAACCGGCAACCGGCAGTTCGAAGCACATGCCATCATAGGCCGGTTCGACATGGTCGGGCGTTTCGGCCATGACCGTCCCATAGTCCAGCGGCACGTGCATATGCGTCAGCGCCGCATGGCGCGGTTGCAGACGCTCGATCCATTGCAAGGCTTCCTCGAGCGAGAAATGACTGGGGTGGCGGCGGTATTGCAGCGCATCGAGGACCAGCAGGTCCAGCCCGGTCAGGCGCCCCGACGTGCGCTCGCTGAAGGCGCTGACGTCCGGGCAATAGGCAATTCCGTCGATCCGGAAGCCCAGCGAGACGATATCCCCATGCGTCTGTGGCAATGGTTCGAAAGCAATCGGCCCACCAGCGCCCTCGATGCTGAACGGTTCGTAATGGCGGATGGTATGTGCCTTGAGGATCGGTGGATAGGAACTGCCCGGCGGAGTCAGAAAACAATAGTCGAATGCGGCCAGCAGGCGTTTCATGGTCGCGTCATCGGCATGAACGTCGACGAGGCCCTTGGCGCCAAGCGCATAGGTGCGAAGATCGTCAATGCCGTGAATATGGTCCGCATGCGCGTGCGTATAGACAACGGCGTCGAGTTCCCGGACACCGGCGCGGATCATCTGCTCGCGGAAATCCGGTCCGGTATCGATGATCACGCGCGTCGTGCCCTCGTCGGTGATGCGTTCCACCATTGCCGCCGCGCGCGTGCGGCGGTTTCTCGGGTTGGCCGGATCGCAATTGCCCCAGTCCCCGTTGATCCGCGGAACTCCGGGTGAAGAGCCGCAGCCCAGAATGGTGAAGCGCAGCCTTGCCGTCATGACTGCTTCGATATGGCATCCGGCGGCGGGATCTTGCTGAAAAGCCTGAAGAAATTCCGCGTGGTGAGTTCATTGAGCGTCGCAGGTTCCAGGCCGAGAGTCTCTGCAAGCGACGCTGCAGTCATGGCGACGAAGGCCGGCTCGTTCCGCTTGCCGCGCCGGGGCACTGGCGCGAGGAATGGCGCATCGGTCTCGACCAGGAGCCGGTCGTGCGGGATCGTACGCGCGATCTCACGCAAGGCTTCGGAATTGCGGAAGGTGACGATGCCCGAAAAGGAGACATGACCGCCAAGGCGAATGCCGGCCTCGGCCAGACCCGCCCCCGAGGAAAAGCAGTGCAGCACGAAGGCAAATGCGCCCTGCCCGGTCTCCTCTTCGAGGATCGCGATCATGTCCTCGTCGGCTTCGCGGGCGTGGATGACCAGAGGCAGGCCGGTGGCGCGCGCCGCGGCGATGTGCGTGCGAAAGCTGGCTGCCTGCACCTCGCGCGGCGCATGCTGGTAATGATAGTCGAGGCCCGCCTCGCCGATTGCAACGACCTTCGGATGGCGGGAAAGCTCGATCAACTCATCGATCGTGACGTCGGCCTCTTCGCCGGCCTGATGGGGATGGGTGCCGACCGAGCAATACACATCCGGGTAGCGTTCCGCGAGCGCGCGGATGCGGTCGTGCTGGCGGACGCGGGTCGAAATGGTCAGCATGCAGCCGAGTCCGGCCTCGCGCGCCCGTTCGATCACGGCATCGCGATCCTCGTCAAAAACGTCGAAGTCGAGATGGCAATGGCTATCTACCAGCATGACCGTGCAATGCTCTCAGGATTCCTCGAGATAGCGCGGAAAGATGGCCGTCGGCGCCGGCAGAGCGGTGCCTGGAACCAGCGCATGCCCGTGTGTCAGCTGCGAGAATTCGCGCGCCTCCGGCGCAACCGAAAGCAGGTCCAGAAGTTTCGCCGCCGAACCGGGAATGAAGGGCTGGCACAGAATGCCGATCCGGCGCAGCACTTCCGCGGTCGTGTATAGAACCGTTTCCATCCGGGCCGGGTCCGTCTTGCGAAGCGCCCAGGGCTCCTGCGCGGCGAAATATCGGTTGGCCTCGGCGACGACGGAGAAAATCGCCGCCAGCGCCTGGTGAATCGCCTGGTTGGACATTGCGCGACGCGCCTCGTGGAGCGCCTTCTCTGCCTGATCCAGCAGGAGCTGATCGGCCGGCAGGAACGTGCCGGGCTCAGGTACCCTGCCCGCGCAATTCTTCGCGAGCATCGACAGCGAGCGCTGCGCCAGATTGCCGAGATCATTGGCAAGATCGGCATTGGTGCGGTTGACGATTGCCTCATGCGAATAATTGCCGTCCTGTCCGAACGGCACCTCGCGCAAGAGGAAGTAGCGCAGGGGATCAAGGCCGTAATGCTCGACCAGCGAAAACGGATCGATCACATTTCCGACCGATTTCGACATCTTCTCGCCGCGGTTGAAGACAAATCCATGGCTGAAGACGCGCTTCGGCAGTTCGATCCCGGCTGACATCAGGAAGGCGGGCCAGTAGACCGTGTGAAAGCGGGAAATATCCTTGCCAATGACATGCAGGTCAGCCGGCCAGTACCGCCAGCGTGGATCGGTTTCATCGGGATAGCCGGCCGCCGTGATGTAATTGGTCAGGGCATCAACCCAGACATACATTACATGCTTCTCGTCCCCCGGCACGGGTATGCCCCAGTCAAAGGTCGTCCGGGAGACGGACAGATCACGCAGGCCTGCCTCAACGAACCGGATGATTTCGTTGCGCTTCTCATCCGGACCGATGAATTCGGGATGGCGCTCGTAAAGTTCCAGCAGGCGGTCCTGATAGGCGGACAGGCGAAAGAAATAGCTCTCTTCCTCGACCCACTCGACCGGCGTGCCCTGGGGCCCGTAGCGCACGCCATCGGCGCGCAATTCGGTCTCTTCTTCACCGTAATAGGCTTCATCCCGCACGGAATACCAGCCGGCATAACTCCCCTTGTAGAGATCGCCCGATTTCTGCATCGCCAGCCAGATCGCCTGCGATGCCCGATGATGGCGTGCCTCCGTCGTGCGGATGAAATCATCGTTCGACGCATTGAGCACTTCTGCCATGCGCTTGAATTCGGCTGCATTCCGGTCCGCTAGCTCGCGCGGGGAAATGCCCTCCTTGCGCGCCGTCTGGGCCATCTTGATGCCGTGCTCATCCGTGCCGGTGAGGAAGAGCACGTCATGGCCGTCGCAACGATGGAACCGCGCAATGGCATCCGTCGCGATCAGCTCATAGGCATGTCCGATGTGCGGTCGGCCGTTCGGATAGGAGATGGCGGTGGTGATGTAATAGGGGGTCTTGCTCATGCGCCCTGCTCTGCTTCGCTTGCCAGCCGTCGATAGCGCATCGCGCCGGCCAAGGCTACCCTGCCGAGGGAAGTGCGGCACGGATTTCCAGCAGCGTCGAGACGATGAGCTGCTTGCGATCCAGATGATAGGTGTCGGCGGTCCGCATGGCTTCATTCGTTCGCTGCCAGAGTTCCGCCAGCCGCGCGGCCTGCTCGATCGCCCCCGCTTCCCCGGCATGAAGGGCGCCCTGGACGATCCGGTCAAGCAGGTACGCATTCAGCAGATCGAGCCGGGGTTCATTGTCACGGCCGGAAACGGCGTCGCCGAGGCGGTGCGCCTTTTCCATGTCGAAAGGTTGCGAGGTCAATATTTCCTCCACGGCGGCGGCGATCTCCAGCCCGCCATTGAGCGCCAGGAGCAGCGCATTGCGCGGGCTGCCGGCCGATTCTGCCGCAAGCTTCCGCGCGGCGGCGCGATCCATCCCGCTGCCGGCGACCAGTTCCGCGACCATTTCCGGCGCCAGCGGCAACAGCCGGATCGCCTGGCAGCGCGAGCGCAGGGTCGACAACAAGGCACCCGGCCGGTGCGAAATCAGCATGAACAGGCTGTTGGGCGGCGGTTCCTCGAGATTCTTCAGCAAGGCGTTCGCGGCGGCATGGTTCATGTCCTCTGCCGGATCGATGATGACGATGCGGAAGCCGCGATCATGCGCAGTATGGGAAAGCAGAGTGCCGATACGCCGCACCTCGTCAACCGTGATCGCGGTCCGGAACTTCTTGCCATCGCGGTCGAGGGGCCGGGTCAGGTGCAGCAAGGCGGGATGGGCGCCGATCGCGATCTGGCGAAAGAGTTGCGTTCCCTCAGCGGCCTTCCCGGCCTCACCGGGACCCGCAAGGATCCGGCGCGCCAGATGGAAGGCGAAGGTAGCCTTGCCAATGCCGCGCGGGCCGTGCAGCAGCAAGGCGTGATGCAGCCTGCCCCGCAGGAAGGCGGCCGTCAGACGCTGCATGGCTTCGTCATGGCCGAGCAGCACGGGATTTTCGGCCGGCTCGGCAATGCCCGGCAGGGAATCATGCTGTTCGGGAGCCAGGCGCTCGAAGTTCATGCGCTTGCGTCCCGGTCCCCGCCAGCGCTGGCCAGCGACAATCCGAGGCGGCGCTCGACAACCCGTTCGATTTCGAGGGCCACCTCTTGTGGATCACGGCTGGCATCGATCACGACGCAACGGTCCGGTTCGGCCAGGGCAATATTGAGAAATGCCTGCCGGCGCAGGCGCTGAATGTCGTGATCTTCCTTCTCGTAGCGATCCGGCGGCGCATTGCCGGCGCGCGCCGCGGCGCGTTGCAGCCCGATCTGCGGATCGACATCGAGGATGAGGGTGAGGTCGGGAATCATGTCGCCGACGGTAACCCGTTCCAGCGACCGCATGAAGTCGGCATCGACGCCGCCGCTCACTCCCTGGTAGACGCGCGAGGAATCGAGGAAGCGGTCGCACAGGACGATGGTCCCCTCCCCGACTGCCGGCCGGATTACCTGCTCGATATGATCGGCCCGCGCCGCCGCGAACAGCAGCGCTTCCATCACCGGTCCGAACGGTTCCGCCGCGCCCGAGAGAAGCACCCGGCGAATCGCCTCGGCGGCTGGCGAGCCGCCCGGCTCCCGCGTGGTCAGCACCTTCCGGCCAGATTGCACCAGTCGCTCCGCGAGCCGCGCCATCTGGGTGGATTTTCCGGCGCCGTCGCCGCCTTCGAACGTGATGAAATGGCCCCGTTGCAAATTCGCGCCCTATAATTGCCGGATCCAGCCGATCAGCAATTCCTGCACGGCATCGAGGGCGCGACTGTACAGCGGTCCGACGCCGACATCTTCCGCTGCATAAAGCGGCGTTTCCAGCGTCAGCACGTCGCCGATCCAGACCTTCAGCGTTCCGATCTCTGTACCCGCCTGCACCGGCGCTTCCACGGGCCCCTGGTAGACGATGCGCGCCCGCAGGGCATCCCGGCTGGCCATCGGAACAAGCAGGGAAACCTCGCCTTGCGCCCGGAGCGGAACCGTCGATTTCGTGCCGCCGAACACGCTCGCCGAGCCGATGACCGAGCCGGCGGGAAAGAGTTGGCGCGATTCAAAGGAGCGCAGCCCCCATTCGAGGAGGCGGCGGGCCTCGGCAATCCGTTGCGAATCGCTGTCGAGACCGGCCATGGCGAGGAAGATGCGCCGATCCGGGCGGGCCACGGAAGCGACGAGCGAATAGCCCGATTCCTCCGAATAGCCGGTCACCAGACCGTCCGCGCCGATCCCCGCATGAATCAGGGGGTTCTTGTTCAATTGCCGGATCTTGTTCCAGGTGAATTCCGGTAATTTGTAATATTCATAATATTGCGGATAATTGCGCCAGAGATGGTCGGCCAGCATGACCATTTCGCGCGCAGTGACGAACTGCCCGTCAGCCGGGGCGCCGGTCGCATTCACGAATGCCGATTGCCGCAGGCCGATCGCTTTGGCCCGTTCGTTCATGAGGCGGGAGAAGCTCTCCTCGCTGCCGGCCATACCCTCGGCAATCACGATGCAGGCATCATTGGCCATGTGCACGATGGCGCCCTTGAGCAGATTTTCGATCTCGACCGAGGAGTTCAGCTCGGCGAACATGGTCGCGGTGCGCGAAGGCGCCCCGCCCGTGCGCCAGGCATGTTCGCTGACGCGGAAACTGTCGGCAAGCGACAGCCGGCCGGATTTCAGCGCGTCGAACACCACTTCCATCGTCATCAGCTTGGCGAGCGATGCTGGCGGAAAGCGCGTATCGGGGTCCTTGGAATAGAGCACCGTGCCGGTGGTCGCATCGATCATGAAGGCCTGGCGGGCCCGTGTCTCGAATTGCTGCGCGGCGCCCGGCCCGCCTGTCAGGGCGCCGAATGCACAGAGCACGCACAAAAGCGTCAAGACGCGCCTGAACTGGTACAATCTACAATTCTCTAGCCAGCGGATGGATTCGCGAACCGTAGCATACTCGCCTGCCAGGGCGCGCAATTCAAGAAGTCTGTCCGGCTACATGCACATTGTTGCGTCGGGCTGAAGCTCATTCGCGTACCAGGAAGGCATCTTTCGCGCCCAGGGCCCAGGCATGGCGAATCACCCCCTCTTCTTCCTGCGCGAGAGGATAGACGGTCAGCGCATGCAAGGTGCCGCTGCCTGTCTGCACATGTTCGATCTCGGCCCGGCCGTGGTCCGAGAGCCGATCCAGCAATTGCCGCGCTTCCTCGCGGGTTTCGAAATTGCCGATGAAGACCTTGCTGCGCTGGCCCATGTCGGCGCGCTGGCGCATCCAGGACCGGATGACGTCCTCGGCCTGCATTGCGCCCGTCGCCAGCCGTTCCAGCGCCGCGACCGCTTCGCCGGATTGCCCGGCGCGGCTGCCTGTGGCGGCCGCATAGGACAGGACCAGCCGGTCGCCCCGCTGGCCAGGTTCGGCAATGCTGGCCCGCAATTGCGGGATGGGCGCATGCTCTGGAAGCAGAAAATCCGTTCCGTCGGCAAAGATCGATGGCGGCTGGGCGGTGCCGGCGCTCTCGGGCGTCGGACCGTTCATCGCGATCATCACGCCGGAAGGCAGGCCGTCCGAAGGATCC
>CAYLGY010000113.1:0-6873 GCA_964383325.1 uncultured Rhizobiaceae bacterium | reverse complement strand
TTGAGTTCTGGCAGGCCAACGCCGCCGGCCGCTACCGGCACAAGCGCGAAGGCTACCTCGCGCCACTTGACCCGAATTTCGGCGGCTGCGGGCGCGCCATAACAGATGAAAACGGCTACTATCATTTCCGCACCATAAGGCCGGGCGCCTATCCCTGGCCGAATGGCGGAAATGACTGGCGGCCGGCGCATATCCACTTCTCGGTGTTCGGCCATGCCTTCGCGCAGCGTCTCATCACCCAGATGTATTTCGAGGGCGATCCCATGATCTGGCAGGATCCGATCGCGCTTGCGATTCCCGACCGCAAGGCCGTCGAGCAGCTCATCGCCCGGCTTGATCGGCACAACACCACGCCGATGGATGCACTCGCCTATCGCTTTGACATCGTGCTGCGCGGGCATCGCTCGACTTTGTTCGAGAACCGCATGGAGGGCAATTGATGCTTAACCGGCTCCCGCTCCTGAAGGAGAGCCCCTCGCAGACGGCGGGGCCCTATGTCCATATCGGCCTCACTCCCAGCCTCGAGGGAATTGCCGGCGCCAACGTGCCTGATCTCGGGTCCGGACCAGTTGCCGCCGGAGACGGCCCGCGCATTCTCATCGCCGGCACGATCCTCGACGGGTCGGGGGCAGCCGTTTTCGATGCAATCGTCGAACTCTGGCAGGCCGATAATGATGGCGTGTACCGGCAGGGCTGGGGGCGCGCCGCCTGCGACAGCGCCGGATCCTTCGCATTCGAGACCGTCAAGCCAGGCAGGGTCATCGGGCCGGACGGCAAGCTCATGGCGCCGCATGTTTCCCTCTGGATCGTGGCACGCGGTATCAATGTCGGCCTGCAGACGCGGCTCTATTTCGACGATGAGCCGGAGGCCAACGCGGCCGACTATATTCTCACCCGGATCGCGGACCCGCGCCGCCGCCAGACCCTGATCGCCACCCGTGCCGATGCCGGCCGACTTCCCCGCTATGAACTCGCCATCCGCCTGCAGGGGGAAGGCGAGACCGTGTTCTTCGACTTCTGAAGGCCGGAAGGAATGGTCAGGACCGACCTTCATCCCGCGGACGCGAACCGATGAGCCATTTGCTTGCCACCCTGGCGGGAGATCGGGAAATCGAGGCGCTGCTCTCGGACGAGGCGCAGCTCGGTGCCATGTTGCGCTTTGAAGTCGCCCTGGCGGCGGCTGAGGCGGATGCCGGCCTCATCGGTGAAGCCGCAGCCGGCGACATTGCAGCCGCCGCGGCAGTATTTGCCCCGGACTGGCCGGCCCTTCACGCTGGCATGAAACGCGATGGCGTTGTGGTACCTGCGCTCATCGCACAGCTGCGCGCCACCCTGCCGGAGCCCAGCCGGAAGGCCCTGCATCTGGGCGCCACAAGTCAGGATGCAGTCGATACGGCGCTCATTCTCCAGCTGGATGCCATCCTGCCGATCCTCATGGGACGCATCGAAGGCATCGGGCGACAGCTTGACGAGCTCGGCAAACGCTTCGGCGCCAACCGCCTGATGGCGCATACGCGCATGCAGGCCGCCCTGCCCTTTACCGTCGCCGACAAGCTGCGCACATGGAAGCACGCGGTCGAGCGGCAGCGGGCTGCATTTCTCGACCTGTTGCCCGACCTGCTGGTCGTCCAGCTCGGCGGCCCGATCGGCAATTGCGGGAGCTTCGGCGCGCAGGGCGACCGCGTCTGCGCAGGCGTGGCAAGCCGCCTGGGCCTGCGTCCGGTGCAGAACTGGCATACGACCCGGGACCGCATAACCGTCCTCGGTTCACGGCTGGCCATGCTGGCCGGCACGCTGGGCAAGCTGGGCGCCGATGTCGCGTTGCTGGCACAGGGCGAGTGCAGGGCGGTGATCCTCAGCGGTGCGGGCGGGTCTTCTTCCATGCCGCACAAGAACAATCCCGTCGGCGCCGAACTGCTTGTCGCGCTCGCCCGATATTGCGCCGGTCTAGCGGGGACGTTGCACCACGCCATGATCCATGAGAACGAACGTTCCGGTTCTGCATGGACGCTCGAATGGCTGGTCCTGCCGCAGTTGCTCGTCTCAGCCGGCGCAAGCCTGCTGACGGCCTCGGAACTGCTGGCGAACATTCGTTCCTTCGGCGAAGCGGTTCATTCGCGGGATGGAATGGATTCGGCCACTTGAAACGCATGTCCGCCAGCGACGATCCGGCTTGCCGGATCGCGCGGAGCCCGAACCCGGCACATTACCTGCCGGCGTGCTCCATTCCCATCCCCCAGAATCCGACTTCGAGTCGTGTCGCCGTCTCGAATCGCTGCGTGAGCTGCTCCCAGCGAGGGCTGCATTGCCCACGATCGCCCAGCCTGAGGGCAACAGCCCGGTCGACAAGGGCGCCCGTATCGCGGCAAAGCTTCTGGAAGGGCTCGCCCGAATATGTATCGATCCAGTCGCGGTACGGCGTATGGGGTGCAGCTTCGCGGGCAAGCCGCAGGCCGATCTCGCCATAGCCCATGATGCAGGGCGAGAGTGCGGCCATCAGGTCAAGAAAGTCGCCGCTATAGCCAGCCTCGAGCACGTAGCGCGTGTAGGTCAGGTTCGCGGCTGTCTCCTCGGTCCTTTCCAACTCGGCTGCTGAAATGCCGGCCTCCTTGCAGATCCGCACATGCAGCGGCATTTCCAGGGTGACGAGGGCATGGGCGGCGGAAATGGCGGCATTCATTTCGTCAAGCGTCGCGGCCTTGACGGCAGCCAGGGACCAGGCCCGGGAAAAATGGAACAGGAAGACATAGTCCTGGCGCAAATAGTGAAGAAAGGCTTCGCGGCGGAGGGATCCCTCGCCAAGTTGCCGGACGAAGGCGTGGTGCACGTAATCGTTCCAGGAACGGCTTGCGCTTCGCCAGGCGGCGAAAGCCGTTCCGTAATCCGGGGCGTTCATTCTGCTTGATCCACTTCGGGTCGGGTCACTTGCAACCATTCTCGCGTTCTCGCCTCCGGATCCGGATGGAGCGTGATGTCCGTGACGACCGAGATCACGTCCGCGCCCGCAGCGAAGACGGCAGCGGCACGATCCGGCTGCATGCCGCCAATGGCGACCAGCGGAAGCTCGCCCACGAGCCGCCGCCATTCGGCAAGGCGACCCAGCCCCTGCCGGTGCCATTTCATCTCCTTCAGGCGGGTCGGATATACGGGACCGAGAGCGACATAGTCCGGCGCACAGGTAAGGGCACGCTCCAGCTCGGCCTCGTCATGGGTGGAAATTCCGAGCCGGATTCCAGCCCGGCGCAATGCAGCCAGATCTGCTTGATCGAGATCCTCCTGACCGAGATGAACAAAATCGCAGCCAAGGTCGATCGCCTCCCGCCAGTAATCATTGACCACGAGCTGCGCGCCGTGAACGGCGCACAGATCGCGGCTGCGCGCGATCTCACGGCGGATTTCGGCTTCCGGCTCATTCTTTATGCGCAGTTGCACGAGCCGCACGCCAAGGGGCAGCATGCGCTCCAGCCATTCCGAATTCTCGAGGATCGGATAGAAACGGAACTGTCTCACGCCAGCACCGCCTTTCCTGCCTCCGGGGTCGAAGGTACGGCGTGGGTACGCACCGGGGCGGGGCCAGCGAGCCAGGCCAGCCTGCCTGCCGCGACCGCGGCGGCCATGGCCCGCGCCATCCTGACCGGATCGTCTGCGCAGGCAACCGCCGTGTTGACCAGTACCGCGTCATAGCCCAGCTCCATGGCTGCGGCGGCATGGCTGGGGATCCCGATGCCGGCGTCGATCACCAGCGGCAGATCCGGAAAATGGCGGCGCAATGCGGCAAGGCCATGCGGATTGACGAGGCCCATCCCGGTGCCGATCGGCGCTCCCCAGGGCATCAGCACTTCGCAGCCGGCTTCGACGAGGCGCTCGGCGACCACCAGATCCTCGGTGCAGTAGGGAAAGACCTGAAATCCGTCTCCGGCGAGAATTCGCGCCGCCTCAACGAGACCGAAACAGTCGGGCTGCAAGGTTTCGCGATTGCCGAGCACTTCCAGCTTGATCCAGCGCGTGCCGTAGATCTCCCTCGCCATGTGCGCAGTGGTTACAGCCTCCCTGACGGTGTAGCAGCCCGCAGTATTGGGCAGGACAGGGATGCCGAGCGCCAGGATGTGTTCCTGGAATTCCCGCGAGTCATCGCCGGCGCGCCGCAAGGACACGGTCGCAAGCCCCGCACCCGAGGCACGGAAGGCTTCGGTGATCGTGGAAGTGGACGGGTAGCGCGCGGTGCCGAGCAGAAGGCGGCTCGAAAGTTCAACTCCATAAACGCACAACATGCTCAGCCTCCCTGCATCGGCGCGACGACTTCCAGAGCATCTCCCGGGCGCAGGCGCGTTTGCGCCCGAATGTCACGCGGGACGAATTCGCCATTCAGCGCTGTGGCCACATGGGTCTGGTCAAATCCGAGCTCATCGAGCACGCACGCCATGTCCGTGCCCAGAACCTTTCTGTGCCTGCCATTGACCTTGATCTCGATCATGAAAATTCTCCTTTCGAATGAACCGGCATGTCCTGCCCTTCGCGCCAAAGCGCATGAAAATGATGCACCGGCCCATGCCCCGAACCGATTTCGAGTTTGTCAGCGGCCCGGATCGCCTCCTGCAGCCAGCCATGTGCTGCGGAAACCGCTTCGCAAAGGGAATGGCCCTTTGCGAGGAAGGCAGCGATCGCCGCGGAGAACGAGCAGCCGGTACCATGTGTGTTCCGGGTATCCAGGCGTGGCGCCTGCCAGCGCCGCATATCGGTGCGTTCCACCAGAATGTCGGTGCACTGGCGGCTGGCCAGATGACCGCCCTTCATCAGCACCGCCTGCGGGCCCAGCGCCCGCAATCTTTGGCCCTGAATGGCCATTTCGCCCGGTTCGACCGCCGGAGAAGTATCCAGCAGGCGCGCCGCTTCGGGAAGATTCGGCGTCAGGAGCGTTGCCAGCGGCAGCAGCCGGGAGCGCAGCCTGACAATTGCCTGCTCGGCCAGAAGGGTGTCGCCGGACTTGGCGATCATCACGGGGTCAATCACGACCGGAATTGCGGTTCCGGAAAGAGCTTCGGTGACTGCGTCAATGATCTCCACCGAGGCAAGCATGCCGATCTTGATTGCGCCTACGGGAAGATCGTCGAGAACGGCCTGGATCTGCAGCCGAACCATATGTGCAGAGATCGGCTCGACTCCGAGTACCGCGCACGTATTCTGGGCAGTGACCGCGGTGATGATGCTGGCGCCATACACGCCAAGTGCGGAGAAGGTCTTCAGGTCTGCCTGGATACCGGCGCCACCGCCGCTGTCGGACCCGGCAATGGCAAGTGCAATGGCCGTCAATTCCTCTTCCCTCTTTTCCAACCGGGTGTTCCGGTGAGGGAAGTCGCATTGCTTGGAAAGTAGCCCGCCAGGCGGATTCTCCAACCTACGCGTTCCCTCCGCCGGCATGACCCGGATCAGGTTCAGTGGGTTGGCGAAATTCGCCTCTCAGCCCTTACGGGCACCCCAACGTGCAAGTCGATGGCGAAACCTTAGAGGCTTTCCTGTTTAAATGGAAGTGGTCTTGTGGCGCGGATTTCCTGTTCCTGTCATTGCCAAACTCCACCTTCGCTGGCGGGAGATCGCGGGCCGGCCAGGAACAGGCGTGACGGCAGCGGATGAATACGGTCGGATCGGCGGGCCTGGATCGTTCAACTGTCCGGGTCGGGTAAACCAGCCCTCATCTCAATCGTAGAGATTGTAAGTGGTCCAGTCATCCCGAGGCACTTTATCGCCGATCCGGTACTGAAGTTGATGTACCTTCAGGTGGCGAGGACCTGTCTCGCACCTGTAGGAGAGATGGTACCACTCCCCCTTGCTGCGGAATGCTGCGCCGGGTGCGCTGATTGCATTACCCTCAATGACCGGGTCCTTGAACGTGTAGGCAACGACCCTGTCCGCAAGAAAACGAGGGTCTTTCGTGTTGATCCGAACCATGACTTCGTAATCGCAGGCCTGCTCCAGCCGCGTGGTGGGATCGAGCTTCAGCAATTGCCGGTTCACCCCATCGTCTCCCGCAGCCTCCCCACCGGACGCAAACGCAATCAGACACAGGGCCGCCAATGGGGGAAGGATGGGTGAATTCATAAGGTACTCCAATGATTAGTGGCCTTGCAAAAATGATTGACGCGAGAAATGCAACTCCCTTATGGCGCCGGGAGAGCTGGAGATGTTAGCAATCTCTCTCGGGTATGGGCAACCTACCCCGGGACGGTCCGCCGCTGAGCTGCGTCAATGCGGGATAGCCAGGCGGTCTTGGCCCCCCGCAACGCACGCCTGCTGGCAAAGCCCGCTGAAAAGCCAGTCGGCGCGGCCATTTGCCCGCCTTTGTGCTATCAATGTCGGAGTGATAATGCACAATTCCGGGAGCACCTCGCTCCGGGCCGAACAGGAACATTGACTGGACAAACATGAACGAAGCCCTGCAGACTGCGCTGGATGGATCGGTCTTGTGTTGGCTTGCGACCGCTTCCCCCGATGGCACTCCCAACGTTTCCCCCAAGGAAATCTTCGCAGGATTCGGCCAGGAGTCGATCGTAATCGCGGACATCGCCTCTCCTGTCAGCGTGGGCAATATCCGTGCGAACCCCAAGGTCTGCGTGAGTTTCATCGATATCTTCCGCCAGCGGGGGTTCAAGGTGACCGGCACCGCGAGGATTATCGCTCCGGACGAGGAAGATTTTGGTCGCTGCGGGGCCGAGCTCATGAAGAAGGCTGGAACCGACTTTCCGATCCGCCATGTCATCCTCGTGAACATCAAGCATGTCGCGCGCATCCGGGCACCGAGCTATCTGTTCTTCCCTGATCGGACCGAAGAAGAGAGGATGCGCGATGCCTATCGCACTTACGGCGTGCGGCCTGAGG
>CAYLGY010000112.1:4081-6896 GCA_964383325.1 uncultured Rhizobiaceae bacterium | reverse complement strand
CCCATCCCGGTGCGCGAGCAGGCGAAGCCGCCAGACCGGCCCACATGGCTCGAACCATACGCCCGCCCGCCACCCGCGCGGGCGCCCACCGCAGTGCGACCAGGCTACCGCGTCCTGCACCGTCAACGCGCCTCAGCAAGATCACGCCAGCGTTGCCCTTATGCCTGATCCTCCGTCTGACCGTACTCGTTAAAGTTGCGCCTCAACAAGCTGCAGCTGCCACTTTGCAGACCCGACACTTCCCGGCGTCTCAATCCCATGCGTCTCCACCTATGCATTCTGCGCTGGAAGACTTCCCCCCTTCGATTTCCGCGTGATGCCCGCACTCACCTCAAGGACATCATTCTTCCAACCATTGCTCGACGAGATCGTTTCCGATCTCCATATTATCCAGCTGATCAAGAAATGACTCCCGCTTTTCCTGATCTATTCCATTCCAATGCTTGATAAAGTCGAGTACCAGCTCTTCAGAAGCAAGTGTGTCTGACTTGCTGTTCTCAATCAGATATTTCCACAGCGCTATGCCGAAATAGCCTGCGCCTTCTTCGAGCATGGGCTCCAGCGGTTTGCTGCCCAAACCCTCTTCCCTGACCTCATAAGAAATCCCATTTTCCTGATCTTGCTTATTGTAATCGATTAATGTGGCCCAGCCGCCGCCGGTTCCAGATTGTTGAACCTCATTCGAGGAATAGTTGATCAGGACACGCCTCGAAACCAGGTTCGCATCAATGTTCCTCATGATCTCGTCGGTAAGCCTGGATGGCAGCCTGTTTTTCTCAGGATCTCCACTGTCAACCGGACAAGGGTCTACAATAACAACCTCCTTTCCTTTGATTAACATGTGTACGTATCTCTGATTAAGTTCATCGTAGAGGTCAAGGATTGTCATTCTGCCCCCCATGATAATGGGAGAATTCAGAGCCTCGATAATATTCCCACGCAGAGTATCTACCCAATTATCATAGTCCGTTCTAACGACTATTTGATGATGATATTTGATATTCGAAATCTTATTTATGTCCAATTTATGGTATTCATGAGGTGCGTTCATGAGAAATGGACTTATCCGCAGATCTCGATTCCTTTCCTCTACTTGATTCCGTTCATTCTCTTTTTCATCACCAACATAAGTATTGCTGTCTGGAGCAGTGGATATGTTGGTCTCATTTTGTCCATCCTCATCATAATCGATCACGCTGGGCTCCTGCATCCGCGGATCGCTCAGGAACAATTGCTTCTCCTTCAAGAGCGATTCGTCCCAGTCGCCGGCAAATTGCTTGAAAATTGCGATGGGATCCTCGTCCTTGAAGCTCTCTTCATCCTCGAGCAAATATTTGTGGAGGGATACGCCCAGATAGCCGGTTCCGTGTTGCAGCAATTGCTTGCGCTCCTCCTCGACCTGATTGCTGCTAATATTACACACCTGCGCTACGTTGTTCTCAATATGATATTTCTCCCAAATTCTTCCCCAATGATCCTTGCTTCCTTGATACTCGTTTGAGCAATAATCGATACAATCACAAATATCAATTCCATAGGTAGTAAGTTTGTCAGAAAACCACACCATTGATTTCAATATTTTTCTTACTGAATCAATCAAGCCGCCCGGGTAGTGTCCTGGTGTTGGGTCGATTAGAACGGCTTGATTGCCTTTGATCATTACATGAAAATAACCGCCATGGCTTTGGTCATATACATCCTGCAAATAGACTTTCCCTGGATTATTTTTTGCCTCTTTCACCATGCTCTTCAGCGTATAATCCTGGTCGATTCTTCGTCCAACGCTGATATTCGTGGAATCCAGGACACGCGGCTCGGCATAGAAGATCCTGTCGGAAATTTTCCGGTTACGATAGTGGTAATCAGCAAGCTCCAGCGGCGCAATGCGGGACAGGACCGGCGCCTCTACCGGTGCCACCTTGATCTTCTCAGAGATCTTCAGGTTCTCTTCGCTGAGCTCCACCAAATCGATATCGGTGCCAGGCAGTTCGGGAAGCTTGCCGTTCCTGACGCTGCGCGAAAGTTCTTCGAGATCGTTTTGCTTCCGTTCCGGGTCACGAACGCTCCAGTGCTTTATGAAGCTTGAGACATAGTTTTCAACAACGTCATTTTTCTCTCGATTTATGTTGTATTGCCTTCCATATGCCTTTAGCCAGGCCGTCAGTGCCGGGCCACAATAGCCTGTTCCTGGCTGCAAGCGGCACGCACCTTGATCGTAACGGGGCGGCCGAACATATATAATCGATTCCATGTTGATCGTACGGCGGGGTTTATAAGGGCCATCCGGGACCACCGGCGCCTTGGGATTGAAGAGCCCCCACCTCGCCCTGCCCCAACGATCCCATCCATTCTTCGCCTGGTCGCGGGAAGTCTGGTCGGTCTCAAGGGAATTGAAATTGATCACTCCGCAGTCGATGGTCGGCCTTACTGCCTTGAGCTGCGCATTGACCTTCCGAACAAGTTTTTCGGTGTCCTGTGCAATCTGGTCAAGAGGCAGATCTTCGCTGGGACAAGGGTCAATGATCGCCCCTCTACCATTGACCATCATCAAATGGTAAAACTTCTTTTGATCTGGAGAAAAGAGATCGAATACCAGAAATTTGTCGTGATATAGCCATCTAGTGTTCTTGAAATGCATATCGAGATATTTCTTGAATTTTTCCGCCTCCTGTATGTTCCCATCCTTGTCGAGCGTCAGGACGCCGCCATAATGTGCGATATCCATCTCTTTCGTGGTCTCGGGGAGATCGTCGCATTGATTCAACTCCCCCACCGTGAAGGGATCGAACAAATATGGCCACTTTTTCTGCTCCGT
>CAYLGY010000112.1:0-3981 GCA_964383325.1 uncultured Rhizobiaceae bacterium | reverse complement strand
CGGCACAGGCGGCGGGAGATGGACCTTGTTATCAGATACAACGATTTCGACCCGCGCGTCCTTCAGACTCAGATTCACGATCTTTGGAACATTTGGAGGAGGCGGCAATTTTGGATCATGGAGAATTTCTTCTGACTTTAGGTTGCCAGTGCTGATCTCTACCGGCTTATGCTCGACCAGGCCTTTCTCCAGCACGCCATTTTTTCCCGCTGAGGAAAGGAAGAGCCGGATCGCGTTGATCTCCCGGCAATTCTCCATGCACGTCTTGAAATCCTGCTTGTCATCTTCGGACCAGTTCCCCGGCGGGATTGCATTCTTCCCCCGCGCGATCAGGTTCACAAGGCAGTCGTCGAGTTTCCGACCGCTCCCATGCATATGCCACGCAATCTCGCCCGCTTCCCAGGCGAGCAACGCGGCATGATCCTTCGTCCACAAGGCCTTGATTGCGTCTCCGGCGCTTTCCCGGATCTCGACATTGTCACTGTAGAGGCAGGCCATCAGCATGCTGAGATGGAAGTGGCTATCTTCCAGCGGATCCTGCAACTCCTTGCTGGCAAGCTTCGCCAGCGCCGCGACATGCGCCCCCGCCTCCTCGCGGGTCAGCCTGGAACGGGTTTCCGTCGCCTGGTGCAAGACCAGGTCGCCCTTCACCGTCTTTACATATCTGTTGATTCCCCGGTCCGACAGTAGCGCGTCGACCGACAGATCGCCCAGCGCCTCCTCGTCGTCCACTCCAAGATGCGACTTCAGCTCCTCATAGCCGGCATAGAATGGGGTGATGGGGGAAGTGATGGGTTTGGACAAGGGTCTCTCCCGTGATGCAACAAGGCCGGTCCGGCCATTTCGTCACGGACTAGCAGCCTGCCCGGATTTGTGCTGTACCCTCCGGCACAGGTTCAGCCATCAATGTCGGAAAGGAAGCGTTCGAGCGCCTGCGCCCAGCGCATTTCCGGCTCATGGATCAGGAAATGGCCTTCCCCGCGCCCGGCCGGCAGCATCTGCAGGTCGAGCGGCGCTCCGCCGGCGCGATAGGCTTCGGCCATGGCATGGACGAGACCGGGCGCAAACCAGCTGTCATTTTCGGCATGGATCCACAGCCCCGGGACGCGCGCGCGGGCGCCGAATTGCCGTGCCGCCGCGATCAGCCTCTCGGGCGCGCAATTGTCGCCGGCGCGGCCCATATTCCTGCCTCCGCGCCCGCCCGCAAAGCTGACATAGGCCGCCACGCCGGCCGGATTGCGCGACGCCAGCGCCATCGCGCCCCATCCGCCGGCCGAAGTGCCGATGACGATCGTGCCGTCGCTGCGGATGAACTTCATGTCGCGCATGTGCCGGATCGCGGCCTCGATCAGGCTTGCAGTTGCGAGGCCGGAGCCGAGATAATCGGCCCTCGCACAGCCGCGCTGGTCTTCCAGATAGGGCCCGCCCGCCCTGCCATGGCCGGGGCGCAGCGGCAACAGCACCGCATGGCCGCGCGCCAGCAGCCATTCGGTCAGCCGCGGAAATTCGGGCATCTGCATGCGGCGGCGCGCCACCGGGTCCTGATCCGAGCCATGATTGACGATGGCGAGCGGGAACGGCCCCTCGCCCGGCGGCAGATGCAGCCGCGCCAGCATGGGCCGCGCCGCGCTCGGCACCGGGATCAGCAGGTCCTGGCGGGCAAGCCCCGACTGCGGCTCGCCCGGCGGCAAGGGCTCCAGCGCCTGGCAGGCTGCAAGGCCGAAGGCCAGCGCGAGAACGATCAGCGCGCCGGCAAGTCCCCGCAAGGCCGCCGCCCGGCCCTTCATTCAGCCGGCAATGCCCAGTTTCCGCCAATGCGGCAGCGTCCGGGCCCGCACATCCTCGATCATGAGCCCGAGCTTGGTGCGCGCCGCCTCCTCGTCGGTCAGGGCCTCGCCCTGATCGGTGATGCGCTTGCCATGACGCTGGAGGAAATCATGCACGGCGGCGAGGTCGACGGGGGCGCCCTCGCCCTCCTTCAGAATCAGCGGCGCAAGCAGCCGGTCCACATAGCTGGTCGTGATTGCCGAGCCGAGCACGGGCGAAGCCAGATAGCGGTGCGTATCCTCGCCGAGCGCCAGTTCCAGCACGGCGCGGTTCAGCCGTTCGGAAGGCGCGCGGTCCACCGTGGCGTGATCGGCGCGGCAGACGCGAACGACGCCTGCATCCATGAGGATCTCGAGAATGCCCGGCAGATCGTTCCAGTTCAGCCCCTGCTTCTCGCCATGCCGGCGGATTTCGCCGATTCGCGCCGGCCCGTCGGCCAGCGCCTCCAGAACCAGCTTCAGGGCCTTTGGGTCCGGCCGCGCCGTGCCGATCGGGATCGCCCATTCGGTCTTTTCCTCGTCGAATGGCCCGAACTGGACCAGCATCATGTTCTCATAGGCACGCTCCAGCTCCTGCTTGCCGGCCCGAACCCCGCCCTTGACATAGATGTCGCGGCGGAACTGCCGGTTGGCGATGAAATCCTTCAGGAGTTCGCGCATCGGGAAATCCGGCGCCTCATTATAGATGCCCATCAGCGATTCCGGCACGTTGAATGCCTGCCGGTTCTGGATCACCGAGGCAAGGCCGACATAGCCGAGCTTGGCTTCGGACATGATCGCCATCATCTCGGTCACATAGAGCGGCTTCCAGTGCTCGTTGAGATATTCATGCACCAGATATTGCGGCGCATGCTTGTCGAAACGGGCGATGCGCGCGCGCGCCCCCGGATTCTGCTTCAGGAAGCCGACATTGGCCGTATCCATGGCCTTCAGCAGCCGGTTGGCGGCGGCGAAGCCGCGCAGCGAATCGCCCGGCGTGCGCACGGCAACCTCGCGAATCAGCTTCTGCACCGGCAGGATCTGCGTCCAGCCCGGCAGCGTGTTGTAGCTGGCATAGCAATAGCCGCCCGGCTTCAGGTGCCGGCGCAGGAATTGCTGCACATCGGCCACCACCTCTTCGCCGATCCAGGTGAAGACGCCATGCAGCGCCACGATGTCGAATTCGCTCAGTTCCGGATCGCCCGATTCGGCCATTTCGGCAAAGCTCGCCTCGACGAAGCGCACATTGTCGATTCCTGCCCGCTCGGCCAGCGCCTTGGCTTCCTGAATATGGGCCGGGTTGAAATCGATGCCGACATAGAAGCGGTCGGGATTGGCGGCGGCCATCAGCAGCGTGCCATAGCCCCGCCCGCAGCCCAGTTCGCAATAGCGCAGCCCCGGCCGCGCCGGCAGCACATAGCCATTGATGGCGGCGGCGAAAGCCAGATGCTCCACCCCCATCTCCGGATAGAAACCCAGCGTGTATGGCGCATCGCTCACATAACCGGCCGACCAGCTTGGCTTGTTCATTTCGCTCCCCCCAACATGTCCCTGCAACTCCTCAAGACCCGACTCGAAATGCGAAGGGCGACAGCCCTCCCGGCTGCTAACGCACCACAATGCGGCTGCCCGCGCAATTGCAAACGGCACATTCCATGTGGCAAAGAAGGCACAGTTCAGGGAGAAAACGTAGTTTCCTGTATCGCCCGGGACACCCGCCAAACCCGCTAAATTAGTGGTAAATACTCGGTTAGCGGCCTGAAAACTGCGTTTCCGGCACATTCGCCGCCGCCGCCAACTCACGGAAATATAATGACATTTTTCGTGAGTTCGAATGTAAGGGAAATCCCTTGTCAAGCCCCGAAAACGGATAAAAAGCCGGTTTTTCGCGTCCGATTGTCGCATTTTTGAGACTGACGACCGGCTTGCGGGAAAATCGAATCACGGAATATTACTCAATTAGAGTTGCGCGGGGGCTGCGTGACCCTTGGATACGGCATCCCACGGGGGGAACCCTTCGGGGAAATTGGAGAGGATAGCATGCAAGCTCAGAAATCAGTCGGAAAGCGCCGCAGAAGAAACTTGGCGAACCATCTGTTGGGAGGTACGGCGCTGGCGGCGGGAGCCATCGCCGGCCTCGGTATCTTCCTTTCCAGTACGAGTCCTGTGCTGGCGG
>CAYLGY010000111.1:0-6945 GCA_964383325.1 uncultured Rhizobiaceae bacterium | reverse complement strand
TGACGCTCTTGTGCGGAAACAGGTTGAAGAGCTGGAACACCATGCCGATCTTCTGACGCACTTCCGCGAGGTGCCGCTCATCCGCCGGAACCAGGCTGCCGGCCCGTTCCATATGGTAGAGCTGCGCGCCGTCGACCGTGATATGGCCGTCATCGATGCGCTCCAGCGTCATCAGGATGCGCAGGATCGTCGTCTTGCCGGACCCTGACGGCCCGATCAGCGCCAGCTTCTCGCCGGGCATGACCTGCATGGACAGGCCATCCAGCACCCTGAATGCGCCAAAGCTCTTCGAGATTCGGTCGATGCTGATGATCGGTGCCGTCATTCGCCTCCGCCCCGTTACAGGCCGACGATGGTACATGGAACCGAATCATGTCAATCAAAATATTAGATCATGACAATTTAGGGCCAAGTGGGAGGGCTCAGATGGCAAGCAACAGGTGCTCGGGCGTCCCCTGCAACAATTTGTAGACAATGCCGAGTCCGACCCGCAGATCCTCCTCCGTCGTCGAGCCGAGAGAGATTCGCACGGCCGGCCGATCCATGTCGGGCGCGATCCGGAACGAGGTTCCCGGCGCGATGGCCACGCCCTGCAGCCGGGCCTGCGCGACGAAGCTCTCTTCCTTGCGGTCCGGCGGCAACTCGATCCAGACATGCAGCGCCTGCGGGTGGGCGTGGATGTCGATTTCGGCGAAGATCTCGGCCGCGACCTGCTGGCGCCGCTCCAGGACGTTGCGCTGCCAGCGCACCAGCTCCATTGCCGTGCCATCCGTTACCCATCGGGAAGCGATTTCGGCCAGGATCGGCGTCGCCATCCAGTTCGTGACGAGATGCCGGTTGGCCGCCGCCGCGACATAGCGATCCGGCAGGGCCAGATAGCCAATGCGCAGGCCCGGCAGGGTGATCTTGGTGAAGCTGGTCACATAGAGGGTCCGCTCGGGCGCGAACCGGGCGAGGGGCGGCGCCCTCGTCTCGATCAGCGGGCCGAGAACGTCGTTCTCGATCAGCGCAATGTCGTGGCGGCGGGCGATCTCCGCGATCTGGCGGCGACGCTCCTCGCCCATCAGGGTCGCATGCGGATTGATGACCGAGGGTTGCAGGAAAGCGGCGTCGATCTTGCCGCGCCGGCAGGCCTGGTCCAGCGCCTCCGGGATCAGCCCCTCGCGATCGGTCGGCAGGCCCTCCAGATTGAAGCCGAGATAGCGCGCGAGCGGAATGAGCGTGTGATGGCCGATGGCTTCCGCCGCCACGGTGGAGCCGGGCGGCGCGACGCACATCAGCGCCACGGTCATTCCGGAACTCGCCCCATTGGTGATGGAGATGTTCTGCGGCGAGACTTCAAGTCCGCAAAGCTCCAGCCAGTTCACCGCGACGGCGCGGTGGCGCGGCAGCACCACATTCGGCCGGAAGGACAATGCGGAACTGGCCGGCAGCGATTCGGACAGCCAGGCGAGCGCCTGCTTCATGCGCTCCAGATGCATGGGCTCGCAGACCGGCTTCAGGATCGAGAGGTCGATGATCTCGCCGAGCCTTTCCGGCAGATAGGGCGGATCCGGATCGGGACTGGCGCTGCGCACGAACGTGCCCCGCCCGACTTCGCCGGAAACGAGGCCGCGGCGGATCAGCTCGTCATAGGCACGGCTGATCGTCTGCACCGACAGGCCGAGATCCTCGGCCATGCGCCGGTGGGTGGGAAGCCGGGTTCCATTCGGCAGCAGTCCCTGGCGGATGGCCTCGGCGATCTGGTCGGCAAGCGACAGATAGGCAGGACGGGAGAATCGTGCGGGATCGGGGCGCCAGATTGTCATGGCCCATAAGGAGCCCAAATCAGGTCAATTGACAATCGAAATGTTCTCGGCACCACTGCGGTTATTGGCGGCATTACCCGCCCTGTCCCGATTCCTGCGATCAGGTGACGCATGCCGCAAGCCGCCATTTTGGTTTGACAAGGCCCCCTCCGAACGCGCAAACGGACGGATTAGCGTTCCGTGAACTATGCGCGACGGCCCTTCCGCCCGCCTGGCGGAGCCGGCCGGCGCGCGCCCACAGGAGTAGGGAGTACCGATCTTGCCGCATCTGGATGAGAAGCTCGAACACATTCTGGCCGAGGTCGTCCGACGCAATGCGGGTGAACCCGAATTTCACCAGGCGGCTCGTGAGGTGCTGGAAAGCCTCGGCCGCGTCATCGCCAAGAATCCCGACTATCTCGACGATGCGCTGATCGAACGCATCTGCGAGCCCGAGCGCCAGATCATCTTCCGCATCCCCTGGGTGGACGACAAGGGCCAGGTGCAGATCAATCGCGGTTTCCGGGTCCAGTTCAATTCGGCGCTCGGCCCCTACAAGGGCGGCATCCGCTTCCATCCTTCGGTCAATATCGGCATCATCAAGTTTCTCGGATTCGAACAGACCTTCAAGAATGCCCTGACCGGCCTGCCGATCGGCGGCGGCAAGGGCGGCTCGGATTTCAATCCGCGTGGTCGATCGGACGGCGAGGTCATGCGCTTCTGCCAGTCCTTCATGACCGAGCTCCATCGCCACATCGGCGAATATACCGATGTTCCTGCCGGCGATATCGGGGTCGGGCGGCGCGAAATCGGCTACATGTTCGGCCAGTACAAGCGCCTGACCAACCGCTACGAGGCGGGCGTCTTTACCGGCAAGTCCCTGATCTATGGCGGCTCGCGCGCTCGTACCGAAGCGACCGGCTATGGCGCCACCTATTTCGTCGACAGCATGCTGAAGACCGCCGGCCAGGATTTCGAGGGCAAGCGCTGCGTGGTTTCGGGATCGGGCAATGTCGCCATCTACACGATGGAAAAGGTGCTCGCCTTCGGCGGCCGCATCGTCGCATGTTCCGATTCCAATGGCTATGTGGTTGACGAGAACGGGATCGATCTGGCGCTGGTCAAGGAGATCAAGGAAGTCCGGCGCGGCCGCATTTCCGAATATGCCCGCATGAAGGGCGCCGGCGCGCATTACATCGAGAAGGGCTCGATCTGGGAAGTGCCCTGTGAGGTCGCCATGCCGTCCGCGACCCAGAACGAGCTGACCGGCCGCGATGCCCGGATGCTGGTGCGCAATGGCGTCATTGCCGTGGGCGAGGGGGCGAACATGCCCTGCACGCCGGAAGCGGTGCGGATCTTCCAGGAAGCGGGCGTGCTGTTCGGGCCGGCCAAGGCTGCCAATGCCGGCGGCGTGGCGACGTCGGCGCTGGAGATGCAGCAGAACGCCTCGCGCGACAGCTGGACCTTCGAGCAGACCGAGGCGCGGCTCGCGACGATCATGCGCAACATTCACGATGTCTGCGCCGCGACCGCAGAGGAATTCGGCGCGCCGGGCGATTATGTGCTGGGCGCCAATATCGCCGGATTTGTCCGGGTCGCGGAGGCGATGCGCGCCCTCGGCGTGATCTGAGCGGGGAAAGAATCCGGACGCTGCGGAAGGCGCGCCCTGCAATTTCAATCCGTTGATCCGTTCCGGGGGCGAACTTGTCCCCCGTGCGCCATACGGCCTTATCCTGAACTCCAGCGCGACGATCGCGCATCGGGATAAGGAGGCCAACCCGTGGCAGACCCAGCCCTATTGCGCCATACCTCCGCGTACCGGCATGGATTCTCCGTATATCTGCGCAGCGGGCGATCCATTGCGCTGCTCGAACACCGCTCCGCGCTGGATGGGCACACGAGTCATTATGTCTGGCGAACGCGGGGCGACAGGAAGGTGCGGGCCGCGCATGCCGCCAATGAAGGCAGGATTTTCGCCTGGAAAGATCCGCCGCCGACCGGACACCCCGGCCAGATGCGCAACTGCCGTTGCACGGCGGAACCTTATGTACCAGGCAAAACCGAATTTGCCGAAATCATGATCACATCCGACCTGTCTTCGTCCGCGAGAAGATGGGGCAATTCTGATTTCGTGAAGCATTATTACAGTGGAAATGGAAATCCGATAGAATTACGGGAAATTGGCCATCTGCAGGAAATAGCAGAACACTATGCATATGCTCAAGGAGCTTTCAGCAGATTGCCAGGTCAGATCGTTCGATTTGCGCGGGAACATCCCAGAAACCGTTTCCAGTGTCTCATAGAGAACAATTACAGTTTTCACTTCGTGCAATTCTCACATGGCGGTGGTGTGGTTCAGGTATGGGTAAAGGGATATTCCGCCATGAGTTCAGAAATGATTGCCGTAGAGGCAGAATTACTATTCGAATTTTCGGATATATTCGAGGATCCGCTGGATGGCGACAAGTTAGGATTGGGCAAGTTCAACCTCCCTTTTGCTGTACCCTATCGAATTTCAGGAAAATGGCTGGGGCGTCTCTCAGCCATGGCTCACGCCGATCATGCTGAAAGCCGGTATCATTCGAATTGGAAGAAAGCGCCGAAATATATCGGATTCAGAGATTGGAGATGAACCATGGTTATATTTCGTATCCTGTTCTGGATTTTCCGGGTAATATCCTACACCATAACTACCATCATTCTATTTTGTATTTCGGTACTTTCAATACTTCTTATGATTATGTTTTCACAGACAATCGAATTGCCAAACGGCATGGTTGTCAAATTGGAATTCGATTCATCCGATCTCCTTAACGGGCGTCATGATCTTTATGCTCCCGACAGGAAAACATTGCTGGCGCGTGGCATAACTCATATCTGTTTTGATGACCAGCAAGTTGAGGTGATTCCGCATGGGCTCTTCAACATCGATTCCACTTCCCCGGTGCCGGGAACAGAGTTTCCGGATGAAGAACCTTTCTCCATGCCTCAATGTGGCGGTTATTTTCTTTCCAGTCTGCGGCCTCAATGGCTCTATTCCTATTCCCCCGGCATGAACAAGGATGGCTGGGACGTATGCGCCGACCGCAACTTCGACAATCCGGATCTGAAGAATGAGGAATGGCTGGTCGGTCCCTGCCTGACGAAGGAAGATCATGGCAAACAGTACGGTTGCACTAACGGGTACAGCCGGATGGGGTACAAAAGCCGGGTGGGTGCGCCGAAATCACCCTGCGGCTGACCGAGCCCGCGTTGCGCATTTCCATCTCGCTGCAAATCTTCTAAGACTGGCAGCCGTCGCAGTCCATGGCGCGATTCCGGTTGAAGAGTACGGTTGCTGCAAGTGATTGAACGCAGTGTCTATTTCCTGGCGCGTCTCGCTGCGGTTTCAGGTGGCATCGTCCTGATCGGCCTGGTATTCCTGACGGTCATCAGCGTCGGCGGACGCTCACTGACCTTCCTCGGCCTTGCGCCGGTGGCCGGGGATTTCGAGCTGGTCGAAATTGGCATGGGCTTTGCCATCTTCTCCTTCCTGCCCTGGTGCCACCTGCAACGCGCCCACGCATCGGTAGACCTTCTGTATCATCGTTTCGGCGCCGGTACTCGCCGGCTGCTGGCCATTTTTTCCGACGCGCTCGTGCTCGGCATTGCACTCCTGATCGCCTGGCGTCTCTGGCTCGGCATGCTCGACAAGCGCGCCTATGGAGACACGACCTATCTCCTCGAGATCCCGCTCTGGTGGGCCTACGGCGCCGCCATGTCCGGCGCGGCGATCTTCGTGATCGTCTCGGCCTGGTGCCTCTTCGAAACCCTTGCCGGCGCGGAGCAGGACGGATGAGCAATCTGGAAATCGGGTTGTGGTCGTTCCCGCTGCTCATCGCGCTGATCTTCCTGCGCATCCCGATCGGCGTGGCAATGCTGGGGGTCGGGCTCGCCGGGAGCGTACTGGTGCACGGCACGCCCGCAATGATCCTCGCGCAGATGAAGAGCCTGCCATTCGGCACATTCTCGAACCATTCCCTGTCGATCGTGCCGCTCTTCCTGCTGATGGGGCAGTTCGCCACGCTCGGCGGCATGTCCGCATCCCTGTTTCACGCCGCCGAAAGCTGGCTCGGCCATCGCCGTGGCGGCGTCGCCATGGCGGCGATCGGCGCCTCGGCCGGCTTTGGCGCGATTTGCGGCTCCTCCCTGGCAACGGCCGCGACCATGGGGCAGGTGGTGTTGCCGCAATTGCGCCGCCAGGGCTATTCGGACGCGCTCGCCAGCGGCACGCTCGTGGCGGGTGGGACGCTCGGCATCCTGATTCCACCCTCGGTGGTGCTGGTGATCTATGCGCTGCTGACGGAACAGAACATCGCCAAGCTGTTCGTCGCCGCGCTGATTCCCGGCCTGATGGCGGCGGCCGGCTACATGGCCGCGATCTCGATCCATGTACGCCTCTATCCGGGATCGGAAACGCGGCGGCCGCGCCAGCCCTATCGCGAGCGCATCGGCGCCCTGGCAGCGATCTGGCCGGTCCTGGCCATTTTCCTCCTGGTGGTCGGCGGCATCTATCTCGGCATCTTCACGCCGACCGAAGCTGCCGCGATCGGTGCGGCGGGGACCGCGCTCGTCGCCCTCGGCAAGGGCGGCGTGACGCGCGCCAGCCTCAGCGAGGCAATCCTTGCCACCGCCTCCTCCACCGCAATGATCTTCCTCATTCTGCTGGGCGCCGCGGTCTACAATGCTTTTCTGGCGTTGACCCAATTGCCGCAGGAGACGGCGCGCTTCGTGATCGAAAGCGGACTCAGCCCCTGGCTGGTGCTGGCGATCGTGCTGGTCTTCTACCTGCTGCTGGGTTGCGTCATGGAAAGCCTGTCGATGATCATCCTTACCGTGCCGATCGTCTTTCCGGTCATGGCCGGCCTCGATTTCGGCATGCCGACCGAGGAGTTTGCCCTCTGGTTCGGAATATTGGTGCTGATCGTCGTCGAACTGGGGCTGATCACGCCGCCCGTCGGCATGAATCTCTTCATCATCCAGTCCATGGCAAGCGACATTCCGATCGCGCAGACCTATCGCGGCGTGCTGCCCTTCGTGCTGTCGGACTTCGTGCGGATCGGCATTTTGCTCGCCTTCCCGGCAATCACGCTCTTCGGCGTGCGCCTTTTGTATTAGG
>CAYLGY010000110.1:0-7062 GCA_964383325.1 uncultured Rhizobiaceae bacterium | reverse complement strand
CTTGCCCCAGGTGCCGCTACCCTTGTCCTTGCGCAGGGCGCGCTGCAGCTTCTTGTCAGCTTCTTCCAGCTTCTCAAGCTTGGATTCGAGGCTGGCCCGGATCTGCTCCTGGCTCATCACGATCTTGTCTTCCTCGATGTCGGAAAGCACCTTGCCGAGTGCTTCCATGATTTCGACCAGGGCGACCTCGATCTCGTCATGCGACCCGGTCTGGATCATCAGGGAAAGGCTTCGGAAGACATATTGAAAGTCCGGAGTGCCTTGCTCGACGGTCAGGAGATCCGTGTCGTTTCCGCTCTTCCCCGAATATCCCCGGCCAACTGACGGCTCCGAGGTTTCGACCTTCTCGTTCTGGATCTGCTTGATCTCGACCTGGCTCTGACGTTCGACTCTCATGTCCGCTCCATATGCATGTCTTGATGTCGGGAAGCGCTCAGTGCGCCGCGCCTTGGCGCATGCTTTCGCATCGGCGGACCATCTCCGCGGCATAGGTGCGAAGCTCCGGCAGCGATCCGGCCAGCTCCTCCTCTTCCGCAACCGATGAGAACAGGTCGATCGCGGACTCGAATTCGCTCTCGGCGAGCAGGCATTCGGCAAGGCGCAGGCGGCCATGCACGCAATCGGCATTCATGTTGAGATAGAATGCGTAGAGCCGTCCGGCGGTACGGAAATCCCCCTCGATCTGATAGGTGGTGGCAAGACCGTAGGTGTAGCGTTCCTCGAGAGGCTGCAGCCGGACGATCGTCAGGAAAAGCTGGCGGGAATTCTCGATTTCGCCGGCCTCCAGCAATTGCGCCGCCTTCTGGAAGAGCACATCGAGCTGCGTTTCGGAGATTCCGTGGATCTCAGACAGGGTCAGGCCCTGGGCGAGGAGCTGGAGCACCTTCTTGCCTTCGAAATCGGGCCCGTCGAGCAGCTCGCCGATCAATTGCGTGCCCAGTTCAAGGCCTTTTTCCAAATCCGGATCGGGATCCAGCAGGCTGCGGCGGTTCTCCATGATTCACCTCCATCGCAATTCAGGGACGGTAATCCCCTTCGCGACTCTGCGGAGTGCTGTTTGAGACACATGAGGGTAGTCAACTTCTTGCCGCTCAATCACGCGCGGTGCCCAACCGGCGCAGATAGATGTCGACCGCTTCATTGGCTTTTGCGAGATTGCCAAGCTCGCGGTAGCAGCGCGCCTTGAGATAGCGGCGCAGCTTGTGGCGCTCGCTCAGTTGCTGCACGCCGAAACGCTCGATCGGATCGCCTGCATCGATCTGGTCGAGCAGGTCGATGGCGGTGCGAAAATCGCCGAGCTGATAGCGAAGGACGGCGCGCGACAGCAATACGGGCAGGGTTGCCCCTCCGGCCTCACAGAGCGCAGCCAGCAACTGATCGGCGCGCTCGTGACGGCCGTGCTGGGCGAGGACAAATGCCGTCAGTTGCAGATAGTCGCACTGCCTTGGGGTCAACTTGCCCATGGGGGCGACATTCTGTGACATGTTCATCCGCTACCCCCGCAACAACGCAGCCAGCGCGGTGCAGACCAGGCCGTCCAGTTCGACCTCCTCGTCGAGGATCATCGCGGCCTCGGCCATTGCAGGATTGCCGAGGGCACTGCCGGTGGCGGCCATGAAGAAACTCAGCACCTCGCGCCGCGTCTCGGACAGCACCGCGGCTTCCAGCAATTCGGGATCGAGATTCTGCGGTTGCATCAGATTGACGAGACGCTCATCCAGGCTGGGTCGGCGGATGACTTCGTCGAGGAGGCTGCGGGTCGGCAGAAAGGTAGGCCCGAGCCGACCGGTCGTCGGCAGATGAACCTCGTCGATCTCGCGCCAGCGGGAAATCGCCTCCAGACCGACATCGAGTTTCCTGACACGCATCGCGCTGATTCCCTGCGCCGGTCAGCCGAGGAACGAGATTCGGCTGATGACAGATTGCACCATCTGCGCGAAGCTTGAGGCCGCCTCGTAGGCACGGCTCTCTTCCTTGGCTTCGCTTGAATTCTCGTTCTGGAGGATCTCGAGCTGCTTGGTAATGTTCTGCGTCATCTGGCTGATCCGGGTGGCAATGCTGTCCCACTGCGTCTTGGTGAGTTTCTTCCATTCCCAGGGGGCGTAGGAGACCTTCGTGACGAAGTCATTATCGTCCAGCCCGGTCAGGTTGAGCGTTGCGAGTTCCTCGGCGGTGAGGTTGTCCCGGACGCGCGTCAGCGTGTGATTGCCGCCCGCCACCTGGCTGAATGCCGGATCGTCATGCACGTCGATGAGCTCGATTTCCGGCCAGGTGATGCCCATCAGTTCCAGCACGGGATGAAGCGCGCCGCCGCGCATGAAGGAATCCACCATGGCGACAGCCCGCAGCTGCTGATCCGTCAGCCCGGTGAGGTCTCTGGAATCAAGGCCCAGCAGGGCGATCTTCTGGTTCGGCTTGTCAATATCGGCCTGCTCGATCGTGGCATTCACGAGATCCTGGAATACGGTCAGCTGCTGCAGGAAATGCTGGATGCAGTCGATCCACGCCGTATTGATGGCAACCTGGGCCTTTTTCCGGACACTCATCAGCATCTGCAGATTGGATGCAAGTGTCGGCCCGTCGAGCTTGACCCCGTTCAGGACGCCGGTCTGGCTGAGCTCCCACGCCTGTTTCTCGGCCGTTGCCATGATCCGTTCCTGGTCGATCAGGGTCTGATAGACTTCCTTGATCTTGGCATTGTCGTCGAGGCTGATGACCCCGCCCCATGGCGGATCGTCCGACAGCAAGGCATCCATGTCATCCTGAAGATCGTCAAATGCATCGCGCGTATTGTCGCCAATATTGTTGCCGGTCCCGTAATCATCCCCATCCATGATGAGGTAGAGCCCGGTGCTGTTGCGGTAGAAGACATGGCCATCGATGTCCTTCTCTCCACCTGGCGTGTATTCACTGTCTTCATCATAACGCGGACCGAACGTGCTGCGGGAGAGCGACGATTGCGCGCCGGATCCATAGGCCGCCTCGTACAGTGTCTGCACGCGCACCAGGCGCTCCTGTAGCTTGCTCAGCCTTTCCTGGATCTGGGTGGCGGAAAAGATGGCCTGGCCCTCGATCTGGGTCTTGATCAGGTCGAGTTCCATCTGGAACGGCTCCTTGTCGAACGGGTCCGCGCCGGCGATCCCAGCAGGGGATGCGTCGATGATCGCCTGCAGGGTCGCGACAGAGACGTCGGTCGTGTCGTTGAGCAGCGCGTCCCGTGCGCTCTCCCAGGTGGTCGAGCCGGTGGGCACCATGTCGAGCATGACCGAGACCGTGCTCAGCCAGATTTCGGTCTTGCCAAGGTTGATCTGGTCCTGCAGGGACAGGCGGGCAATATCGCTTTTCTGCAGGTGCTCGATGACATAGATCCGCTCCTGATTGTCCGCAAGCAGGACATGGATTGCCTCCGATCCGGAACCGATTACATAATCCGTGGTCAGGTCATTGGCAGCTTCCGCGATATATTTGATGTAGGCGGTCTGCTTGCCCGAGTGCCAGCTGAGGAATTCCGTCACCGTGGGCGGATTTTCCTTTTCGTCGTCGGTAAGCTCGGTCCAGGGCGTGTCGAAGATGCCGAGCATCTGCGCATGCAGCTCGTCGACCGTCATCGGATCGGTTGAGCCGAGCAGATGCAGGTAAGGATATTTCCCGTCGCCCAGCGTTCCCTTGGTAACGGTGTCGATCAGCTTCGCCGTACCGGAAAGTTCGCTCATCTCAGTTCTCCCGGACAATCATTGAAAAGCCCGTTCACAGGCGCAATTTCATCCGGCCATTGGGCCGGAGCTGGTCACTGTCGACCAGTCCCCGCGAATCATCCGCGGACCTTGCCGGATTTGTCTTGCCAGTTGCGGTACCCAGCATTTCCCCGAGCCGTTCGGCGAGAAGCCGAAGCTCGAAATTCAACGTCTCGATGTCCGGGGCGACGAGCATTCTCTGGCCGATCCGATCGATTTCGGGATCTGCAACCAGCCGGGGATTGCTGAAGATCTGGCGCAGGATTAGCTCGATCTGCCGAAACAGGTCGCTCCATTGCTGCTCGCTCACGCGCGCCTGGTCGGCCCGGATCTGGTCCAGCTGTCGCCGGTATCTGCGCAAGAGCTGGCGCAGATCCGGCTGGGCCTCGCCAGGATTGTGCGGCCCGGTATCTGGTCCGTCATGGGTCATCGGCTGCAAGGCTGCTTTTCCATTGCTCCGGCTGGCATTCCCGCCAGTCGGCAACCGCGTTGAATTCCGGATATTGTGATGAAAACGGGAGCCAGAGGTGTGCTATTTAGTACCGTTCTCCGATGTCGATGCGCTACCTTCCGGGCAGGTCTTCTCTCGTGCAGAATGCTCCATGTCCCGGTCGCTCGAACTCAACCTGCAGAATATTTCCGCGCAGAACGTGTTCTCGCCGCGCGGTGGCGAGGCAATGTCCGCGCTCGCCGGTCAGCGCGACCACGAGAAGGTCCTGGCGACCGATACGCTGTCGATGATCACCGAAGCCGCCGAGGAAATCGGCATGTCGGTTGCCCACCGTGCTGACCGGCATACGCTCAGAATGCGGGAAGTGAAGCGGGGTCCGAGCATCGACCTGCGTGCGCTCACGCGGATCGCCGAGTTCTATGACCGGCTGCCGGACATGCCGCAGCGGGAAAAGCTGCAGGCGCTGATCGGCCGGCTGCAGCGCATGCAGGAATTCCTGAACCAGGGCACCCTGCCGGCGCCGACCCGACAGGACGTGCTGGCCCTGCTGGAGGAATTCGACCGGGACGTGACCCACCAATATGCGGCCCTGAGCCTGGTTCGGGACTATTTCCGGACGCGGCCCAGGCGGCGTTCGAGCGCCGCTGGCCTGAATGACCTGGAAACGCTTCTGGAAGAAGCGGCGGCCGATTTCGAGCGTTCGGACCGGATGCGCGATGTCAGGGCTGGCTTTGCCGCAGCCGGCATTGCGCATGAGCGCGCACAGATCCTGTCGACACAACCACTGGACATCCGCGAGAGTTATCGCGCCCTGCTGCGCGAATCGCGACATTTCGGCGAGTTGTTCGATTCGCTGTCCAGATTCCCGGTGGGGTCGAATTTCGATGAGGTGGTGGATACGTTCATCGAGATTGCCGGCACGGATCTGGGCGCGACGGGGCCATCGACCGATCCGGTCTTTCTCGGCCTGCTGTTGACGGAACTGGGCAAGCTGAAAAAGCTGAAGACTGTCCATTCCTCGATGGGCAGCCTCATTGGCGACGTGCGGCGCGGCAATCCGACGACCGAAGAGCTGTTCGACCAGACCTCGCGCACCAGCCTGCTGTTTCATTTCTGTTCGCGGACCATGACCACGCTCAATGATGCGCGCAAGCTGGTGGCGGGTCTGGATCAGGCCGGACCCCTTGCGCCACTGGTCTTCGCCAATGGCCTGCTGCTTCTGCATCAGCAGGTGCCGGATGAGGTGATGCCGGGTCCTGGCGTCAAGCTGAAGCAGAACACTGCCTTGCGGGCATTGCTGGATACGCTCGTGGCGATCGAGGAAGATGCATATGAGCTCGAAATGCAATCGCAGCGTCCCCTCGAAGAAGAATAGGAAGTGACCTCGCCATGGCCCCCAGGAAGCCCTTCTCCCCCCAGATTCGTCAGATCATCGAGGCTTTTGCTGCGAGCATGGAATTTTCCTCCATGCCTGCTCCGGCTGCAGATGGCAGCTACGGATTCGCGTTCGAACAATCGGGTATGCTGTCGCTTCTGCCGGCATCGGACGGGCAAGAGGTCGTCATGGCCCTCTGCCGCAAGCCGATCAGCGATGATGAAGCGGCAATGCGCCGCTTCTTTCTGCAGGCATCCCTCGAATCCGGTACAAGCGGGCCGTTGCATGCCGGAATTTCCGCCGACAACCTCTTTTGCTATGCAACCCGCATTCCGGTCGACGAATTCGATCTGCCTACCCTGGAGAGCAATCTGAGGGTCCTGATGGAGGCCCATGAACTGGCGGCGTAGAGCACCACGCCAGGAAAAGCAGGCGAGATCTTTCTTTCCTGCGTCCTGATGAGGCCGGTGAGGGCCTTTCCCTTTGCCTGGGAAAATGTTCTTCTCGCACCAAAGTCCGGGCAGCCAGGGAGACGGTGCCCATGCTCGATACCTTTACAAGCTGGCTCGATCTATTTGGAATCGTCGTATTCGCGACGACAGGCGCGCTCGTAGCCTCGCGCAAGCAGATGGATATTGTCGGCTTCGTCATGCTGGGTACTGCGACCGGCATTGGCGGCGGAACGCTTCGCGATGTTCTGCTCGGGATCCATCCGATTTTCTGGGTTGCCCAGCCCTACTATCTGATAAGTTGTGTACTGGTCTCGTCCCTGACATTCTTTCTCGCGCACATTCCCCAGTCCCGCTACCGGCTGCTGCTCTGGTTCGATGCGGTGGGGATGGCGCTGTTCAGCGTAACCGGAGCGGAGAAAGCCCTGCTGGCCGGGGTCGCCCCCTCGGTCGCCATCTCGATGGGCGTGATCACGGCGACTTTCGGAGGCATCCTGCGCGATCTGCTCGGCGGCGAGAAGTCCATCATCCTGCTGCCGGAAATCTATCTGACTGCGGCGCTTTTCGGCGCGTCCGTCTTTGTCGGCCTGTCCTTGGCAGGTTTTCCGCGTGATGGCGCCCTTCTGGCAGGTTTCCTGCTGACTGCCGCGATCCGCTTCGCGGCCCTCGCCTGGAACTGGTCCTTGCCGCGCTACCGGCCTCGCCCGAGCAGGGATGGAGGTTCGGGTCGTCCCTGACCTGGGGCGCACCCATTGCACAACGGCGTCGTTCCGTGTTTCTCATTGGCATGGATCGGCCATGCGCGGAAACTGCGCTGCGCCGCGGATATCGCCGCGATCCGGTGGAGGGTGAAAGCAGACAGATGAGGGACGATGTCGCGACCGGGGTTCCAGATGAGACGAGGCAAGCCGGGCTGCCGATCCGGCTTACCGATGTCGGCGCGCGGCTGCGCGCATTCCGCATGGGTCGCGGCCTCGCACCCGAGACGCTGGCGGAATCGATCGGCATTTCACGCGCCGCGCTCTATCGCGCCGAGAAGGGGCAGATCGCCAA
>CAYLGY010000109.1:0-7077 GCA_964383325.1 uncultured Rhizobiaceae bacterium | reverse complement strand
CGCCCAGCAACGAATCAAGGTTGTTGAACCGCTCTACTCGGCAAGCCAGACATCGTAGACGCGCGGGAAGCGGAACGGTTTGAACCCTTCGACATTGGCCCTAGTGGCTTGCATGAGGCCCGTCTCGCCCAGTTTCACAACACCGAAGAACTCGTAGAGACGCTGCTGGATGCGTGCGAAAACTTCCTTACGCCCTTCCTCGCTATCGGTTGAGATAAGTTCTTCATAGAGTTGATCGAGCTGATCGTCAGTTGCGCGAAAATGGGGCTGGTCTCCCGTCAATGTCGAGATAAGTGCCACGGGGCCGAGATATGGTTCGATGCCCATCATCAGGGTCCAGCCGTTCCACCCGCTATCCTGGAGGCGAATATTGAGCGCTGTCGGCCAGTCGACCTGATTGACAGTTGCATTAATACCTACTGCCTGGAGTTGCTCGGCGATGACGATTGCTGCCTTGCCATGTTCGGGAATGTTCGAATCGGTCAAGATCGAGAATGGTTCGTTGTTGTAGCCAGCCTCTGCCAGTAACTGCTTGGCGCGCTCGCTATCGGCAATGTTGTAATATTCCTGCCCGATGTCGCCGGCATCATAAGGCGAACCCTCATACATCCAGCCGTGATAGAGTTGGAACAAGCCCTCCGTAGCTATGCCCATGACCTCTTCATTATTAAGAGCGACCTGGACGGCTTCGCGGAATTTAGGATTGTCACTAGGTGCTTCCTTCATGTTGAACACGAAGGTGAGAAACGCCCATGGCATATTCTCATAGAGCTTGATGTTCTCGTTCGAGGCTAGACGACGTGCGGTGGGAACAGGAATCTGTTCCAGCATCTGGATCTCGCCGGTCTCCAGGGCAGCAACTGCAGCGCCAGGTTCGGGGATGACACGGAAAGTCACGGTGTCGAGATAGGCGGTCTTGCGCCCGCCAAAACCGTCGATGCCTTCGAAATTCTCGTTGGGAGTGTAGTCCTCGAACCGCTCCAGCGTCACGTGGCTGTCCGGAACGTATTCCACGAATTTATAGGGTCCCGTGCCGATGAATTCGATCTCGTTCGGTTCCTTTGCTGCTTCCTCGGCCGGAATGATCACTGCAGGCGCGCGAGGCGAGGCGAAGGCTTCCAGAAAAGTGGGGCTTGGTTCATCGAAGGTTAGAGTGACCTCGTAGTCTCCAGTGACCTCGATTGATTTGACTGGTTCCAGCATCGTGCCTGTACCGCCGTGCTGCTTATAGCGGTCGAGAGAGGCCTTGACGTCCTCTGCGGTCATTTCCTTTCCATTGTGGAACATGACGCCCTGGCGCAGAAGGAAGCGATAGGTCAGACCGTCCTGCGATATCTCGACATCTTCCGCCAAGATAGGAATGGGACGAATGTCTTCACTGAAACCATACAAGGTTTCGTAGATGTTCATGGTGATATTGCGAGAGGCTTGGGACGTTGTCACCATGGCATCTAGACTGGGAGGGTTGGAGCTTTGCGCAACGATGAGATTGCCGCCAGCAGTCTGAGCGTTTGCGACGCTCACATCGACAGATATGATCGTCACTGCTCCGAAAAGTGCACCGAACAGTTTCCTCCGGCTGAATGTTCTTTGCATCACCTACCTCCCACCGAGATGTTTGCCTAATGATCTCTAGTCTGTTAATTGTCTTTATCGTATAATCGTATACGATTTGCGCGTGTCAATCAAGGAGTATGGAAAGGGTCATGAGCCCTAGAGAATCCAGAAGAACGAAACGGGCGGCATGAAGAAGCTGGTTCCGCTCCAGGCCAAGACGCTCGTTGACCAGGTTGTGGACGCTATCGTGGAAGCAACAGCGACAGGGGTGTTTTTGCCTGGCGACCGGATCGTCGAGGCCGAAGTCGCCCGGTCGCTCAGTGTCAGCCGCGTACCTGTTCGTGAAGCTCTGCGGATACTCGAAAGTCAGGGCATCGTAGTCAATGAGCGCTATCGGGGCATGCGATTGATGGATGTTAGCGTCGATCGACTCGAAAAGATCCTCAAGGTGCGTACTGCTCTTGAGACGCTAGCGGTGCAGGAGGTGTTGCAAGCCAAGCAGGAACATCCAGATATCCTGGCGCCTCTGGAGGAGATCATGGAGCGATTGCATGAAGCCGTCCGGAAGGAGGATCCTTATGGTGTCGCCAGCCTGGACACGGAATTCCACCGCACACTTTGTCGCCTTTCCGGCAATGACGTTCTCGTTCGCATGTGGGAACCACTTTCAAGGCAGCTCACGATTATATTTGGCCTCTCGACCCTTCAGAAGAACCTCGACGTTATTGTCCAGGAGCATGATGAGCTGCTCACTGGGTTGAAAGCGGGAAACAGCGCCCAAATCGTCGAACTCGTCCGGGTGCATATTCTGGACTATAGTCGCGCACTCGACTACGAAGGCCTTGTCACTGCACGACGCTCAGAACGCAAGAAAATTTCGGCCGACGAAGCCCCCGCTCCGAGGGGTTGACGTCGGCCTTTTACAAACATTAGCCAGCAACCGGTGTCAAAAGTGCGCGGCTTTCGAAAAAGGCGGAGAGATTCGCCTTGACGAGGTCGCAGGCGTCTTCCCAGGTCTCGATTGTGCCGCCTCCGCGATGCGGCATCAGAACCACGTTTTCCAAGCTCATCAGGCGTTCGGGGACGAAAGGCTCGTGTTCGAATACGTCAAGCCCGGCGCCAGCAATTTCACCCTGCTCCAGCGCCTCGATCATCGCCTGTTCGTCTATCACGGCACCGCGAGAAATATTGACAACAATGCCCTCGGAGCCCAGCGCTTTAAGCACAGCACGATCAACGAGATGATGAGTTGCAGTACCACCGGGACATGCAACGACGAGAACATCCGCCCATGCTGCAAGTTCCGGCAGCGAGTTGAAATAGGTGTAGGCTTCGCTCTCCAGGGGCTTCCTGTTATGATAGCCGACCGGCATGTTGAACGCTGCCGCCCGTCTAGCGATTGCGCGACCGATCCTTCCCATGCCTAGAATGCCGACTTTGCGGCCCCCCACTTTCCGGACAAGCGGATAACTATTTTGGGTCCACTTGCCCGCCCTGACGAAGCGATCTCCGCGAAGAACATCCCGCGCTACCGCGAGGAGGAGCGCCATCGCCAGATCGGCCACGCATTCGTCAGTGACACCCGGTGTGTTGGTGACCGCAATGGACCTTCTCGCCGCGGCATCCATATCGACCTTATCATAGCCGGCACCGGCGTTAGCGATGAGTTCAAGGCGGGGTAGAGCAGCGATGAGTTCTGCTGAGACGGGCCCCGCAGCCACAAGCGCACGCACACGGGACCGGACCTGATCATTCAACCCGCCGGCATTACCGTCGGGAAGCCGGTGCAGGAAGAAGTCATCGGCAAACCGCTGAACATACCACTCCGGTCCCCCACCAACAAATACGATTTCCGGCTTGTCCATGTCGTGCAACCTCCACTCAACTTCATTGACAATCGTTAGATTGTATACGATTATTGTCCGCATACAACGGGGGGGTCTGTGGCGCAGGCGCCGGATTGTATCAACCAAGAACGCACAGGGGATCAACGACATGCGCATTAGCAGACGAGACCTTTTTAAGGGTGCGGCTACAATGGGGCTGGCAGGGCAGCTTTCCGCACATCCGTTAAAGCTGTTTGCTCAGACGACTACGCCTACCCGGGGCGGCTCGGCTGTCGTGGCGATGAATGCCGCTACTGAAACGATTGACCCGCATTTCTCGCGTTCGCAGGCTGCTCGCAACATCCTGATGCACATCTACGAGACCTTGGTGACGATCGATGAGAGCGGCGCACCGAAACTGCAGCTTGCAGAAAAGCTCGACGTTTCTGACGATTTTCGCGTTTACACCTTTACCTTGCGGCAGGGCGTCACCTTCCATAACGGCAAGGAAATGACGTCGGAGGACGTCAAGCGCTCGCTCGAACGCTACGCGCGCATAAGCCCGGAAAAAGTCCGGCTTGAGCCCGTCGAAAGCATCGATACTCCCGATGCTTACACCGTTGTCGTTACGCTCAATAAATCGATACCGAGCTGGATCGAGCTGATTAAGTCGCCGGCCTCCCCGATAACGATCATCCCGGCGGAGGAATGCGACAAAGGTCCCAATGAAATCCAGCCAATCGCAACCGGGCCATTCGAGTTCGTTGATTGGGATGGCGTCACACGGCTGCGCATCAAACGCTATGAAGATTACCGCCCGGACGAAACCCATCAGGACCGCGATGGCTATGGGGGTCGAAGGGTTGCCTATCTTGACGAAGTGACGTTCACCGTTGTTTCGGAAGCCAGCAGTCGGGTGAGCGGCGTCCAGTCAGGGCAGATTACGATTGCCGATGATATCCCGGTGCCGGCGGCCAGGCGTCTCGAATCTGATCCCATGTTGGCGATCTATGACCGGTTGCCGGTCTCGATCAATCTGGTGCCGATGAACGTGCAGCGGGCGCCGACCGATAATCTCCTCGTCCGCAAAGCCATCCAGCAGGTCCTCAACACTGAAGAGGTCATGGGGATTGCTACAGACGGGCTGTTCAATCTCAACCCTTCTTTCGTCTACCCCGACAGCGAATTCTATCCCGGTAATGTAGATCAGCTTATTTACAACGTGTCCGACGCCGATCGTGCCAAGGCGCTTCTGCAGGAGGCAAACTATCAGGGCGAAGAAGTAGTCATTCTGACCAGCTCGGATATCGTCTCGTTGCAGGAAGCGGCGGTCGTCATGTCGGAGCAGATCAAGTCGATCGGTATCCCGGTCCGGGTGCAGGTGCTCGATTGGCCCGGCGCCAACGCGATGCGCGCCGATCCCACTGCCTACAATATGTTTAGCACCGCCTACGCCATCCAGCCCATGTTGGGACCATTCCAATATCAGCGCCTCGTTTCCGGCGATGGGAACTGGTTCTTCTACGAAGAAGACAATGAGATGGAATCGGCTTGGGAAGAACTGCTGGCAGCACCCTCGCTCGAGGAACGGCGTGCCGCATGGGACAAGATCGAGTTTCGCCTGAATGATCAGGCCTATCTCCTTAAGCTTGGGGACCGGGGGATCAAGCAGGTTGCGCAGGCTCGCCTTCAGAACTTTCAGCCTTACGACGCCATCCGGATGTGGAACGTCTGGATTTCGTGAACGGCACGAGAAAGCAGCCTTCATGATCGAAGTAATATTGCGGCGCCTGATCAGCACCATTCCGGTGCTGATTGGGGTCAGCCTCATAACGTTTGGATTGATCCACATTATTCCAGGCGACCCTGCGATCGTCATAGCTGGACCCGACGCTTCGGTCGACCAGGTGGAATCGATCCGGCAGTTGTTGGGTCTCGACCGGCCGCTGCACATCCAAATGGGCGTCTGGTACATGAACCTGCTGCAAGGTGATCTCGGTAACTCCTTCATGCTTGGGCGCAGCGTTCTGCAAGCGATTCAAGAGCGGCTGCCTACGACCCTTCTCCTCACGGCCTACTCAATCGTGATCACCATGCCGTTGGGCATTGCTGCCGGATTGCTCGCGGCTTACCGGCAGAATACTTGGGTGGACACGGCGGTCATGTCGGTGGCCTTGTTGGGTGTATCCGTACCCAGCTTCTGGCTCAGTATAATGGGAATCCTCGTGTTCTCCGTCATGCTCGGTTGGCTGCCTTCCAGCGGTTACGTGCCGCCGAGCGAAGGGATTCTCGCCTGCCTGCAGTCGCTTACGTTACCCGCTTTCTCGCTAGCGGTCTTCCAGATCGGATTGCTCGCCAGGATGACACGTGCGACGACACTGGAGGTGCTGCGGCAGGATTTCATCCGCACGGCTCGCGCCAAGGGGCTAGCCGAATGGAAGACCGTTGCTAAGCACGCGCTTTCCAATGTGATGATACCGATCATCACCGTTATCGGGCTGCTGGTAAATGTCGCAATCGCGGGTGCCGTCGTGATCGAGCAGATATTCGTGCTGCCCGGCGTCGGCCAACTCGTTGTCCAGGGCATCCTGCGCAGGGACTATCCGGTGATCCAGGGCTCGATTCTCGCTGTGGCGCTGCTTCTCGTCCTCATCAATCTGATCGTGGACCTACTCTACGCCTATCTCGATCCGAGACTCCGCAATGACTGAATCGACGCTCCAGGCCGTTCCGGTAGAAAAGCCGCGCAATCAACTTCTGAGCCGTATGCTGTCGCATCGGGGACTCGTCATTGGTGCCGGGATTCTCGTGGTGATGGTTTTAGCCGGCATCGTAGGTCTTCTCGGTCTGGCCGGAGATGCCTTGAAGATCAGCTATCAGTCTCGCTTTGTTGAGCCATCTGCCGATTTCGTCTTCGGAACCGATCATTATGGGCGCAGCATTTTCAGCCGGGTGGTGACTGGCACCCACCTTTCGCTATTGATCGGGATCAGCGTTGTCGCAATCACTGCGGTGTTCGGCGTATTGATCGGGGCAATAGCAGGTTATTTCCCTCGGTTGGACGGATTGATCATGCGCTGCATGGACGCTTTGATGGCCTTCCCGCCCATCATGCTTGCCATTGCTATTGCGGCCGCGCTCGGCGCTGGCCTGCTCAATCTCATCGTTGCTCTGGGTATCACCTATACGCCGCGAACGGCTCGGATCGTGCGAGCGGCAGTACTTGGGGTGCGAAACTCGGAATATATCGAATCGGCGCGGCTGTCAGGCGCCAGCGACGGTCGCATTATCGTCAAGCATGTGCTGCCCAACTCGATGGCACCCGTAATCGTTGACCTGACCTTCGTCTTCGCTTACGCGATTTTGGCGGAGGCTGCGTTGAGCTTTCTTGGTGTGGGACCTCCGCCGCCAGTGCCGACCTGGGGCAATATCATCGCAGAAGGACGCGATTATCTGGTCGACGCGCCATGGATCAGTATCTTCCCGGGCCTGGCCATTGGGTTCAGCGTTCTCGGCCTCAACCTGCTCGGTGATGGTTTGCGCGATGTGCTCGACCCACGACTAACATCGAAGTGATGACGGCAATGACGGAGGCGGCCACTCCCATGAGTCCTTTGCTAAAGGTCCGCGACCTTCGGACCGAATTCGGCAAATCAGACAACCCGTTGACCGTCGTTGACGGGATCAGTTTTGA
>CAYLGY010000108.1:0-7161 GCA_964383325.1 uncultured Rhizobiaceae bacterium | reverse complement strand
TGGCCGATCAGCTTGTAGACCGCGTCATAGGCCGCTTCGGCAATGCCGGAATAGCGGATCAGGCTGCCCATGAACAGGAACAGCGGCACGGTGATGAGGATGGAGTTCCAGGGCGTGTAGTAGAAGGCGGAAGGGATGGCCAGCAAGGCCCTCGGCTCGAAGATGAGCGCGAAGATCACCGCTGTGCCGCCAAGGCCGAACGCGACGGGCAGGCCGAGGAACAGCGCCACGAACAGGATCATGAAATAGAGAAAGGTAATGAGTTCGAGGCTCATGTTCATCCCTTGGAGCCGCCCGCGCGTCGCCGGGCCTGTTTGCCGGACGTCCGCCGGCAGTCCCTGGCGAACGGGTCATGTCGCAGGACTTTCGCTGCCGGAAAGCGCTTGCGAGGAGATTGCGGACCTGCCCGCTGATTGCGGGCAGATCCTGTTCGCGTCAGGCGAGGATCACTCGGCTTCGTACTGGCCGATGTCGATCAGGAATTGCCGCCAGAGCTCGACACCCTTGGCATTGCGCTCGGACTGCGCCGCCACCTTGGGCCAGACTTCCTCGATCGAGAGCTTGCGCATGCGGGCCACTTCCTCATCCGACATGGTGATGACCTCGCCGCCGGCCTCGACCAGCACCTTCAGCGCGTCCTCGACGGCCACCGCATGCAAGCGGCTGGTCTCGAAATAGGTGGACATGAAGACGCTGTCGATCTGGTCGCGCTGCCACTGGTTCAGCGCATTCCAGCTGTCGAGATTGATGAAGATCTCCTGGTGCTGGGCCGGGTTCCAACCGGGAAGGCTGGCATATTTGATGACTTCCTGGAAGGACATGTCGTCAATGCCGCCCGTATCCCAATAGGTGCCCTCGATCGTGCCGAGCTTGATCGCCGTATAGATCTCGCCGCCGCCCATCGAAACGGGCGAACCGCCGAGCGTCGAGTGGAACAGCGCCTGCGGGCCGCCGGCGCGCATCTTCTTGCCCTTCAGGTCGTCGAGCGTGCGGACCGGGAAGGTGGTGAACATGGCGTTCGGGCCCTGGTCGGACCAGCCGGCCCAGTAGAGATTGCGCTCCCTTGCGGCTTCCTGGACCAAGTCGCCAATGCGATATTTCGGGTCGCCCCACATCGCTGCCCAGGCATCGCGCCAATTATTGGCGCCCATGGCCATGCCGAAGGCGAGCATGCCTTCCGGCATCTCGCCGCCATAGACGGTCGCCCAGCCGGCATAGCCGTCGGTCTGCCCGGCCGCGGCGGCCGCGAAGGCCTCCGAACCGCTGGTCAGCGCGCCGGCGGGCTCGACGCGGATCTTCACCGTGCCCTGCGTCGCTTCCTCGACGGCCTTCACCCAGGGGATGAGGCCGTTGTCCCAGCCGGCATCGGACTGATCGAAGGCGGGCTGGAACACCCATTCGGTCACCGTATCCGGCGGGCCGTACTCTTCCTGCGCCTGCGCGGCGCCATGCGTGAGCCCGAGCGCGCCGAACGCGAACAGGGCCGTGAGTGCAAGACTGGTCTTCATGGGGGTTCCTCCTCCTCTGCAGCTTCTGGTTCTGAAAATGCGACTCCGCCCGTTCCTGACGGTCAGATCTCCTCCCGTTTTCCCCGGAAAAGGGTGAGGACGTCGCGGATGAATTGCTTGATGACGACTAGCATCACGATGAAGGCCGCGATCGGGATCGCGGTCTTGATCGGATAGATCGGTATCGGGACGGCGGTCGGGGTCTTCTGGTTGAAGCGGATCGACATCGCCGCCGCGTCGATGCCCTTCCAGATCAGCACGGAAAGGAACAGGATCGTCAGCGGAAAGGTGATGATGTCGAGCAGCGCCTTCGTGCGCGGCGAGCGGCCGGCATAGAACAGGTCGAGCTTGACGAATGCGTCATATTTCAGCGCATAGGCGCCGCCGACGCAGGCCATGAACACCATCGCCGCCTGCAGCGTCGTGCTGATCCATTGCGAGGGCGCGTTGAGGGCATAGCGCAGGAAAACGTCGGTGACGCCGAAGATCATGCAGTAGAGCACAAGCAGCCAGCCAATGCGGCCCAGGCCCTCGCAGAGAAGATCCATCCCCTTCTCGAACCCGCGCCACACAGCACCCATACGCTTCTCCCCCTGACTGAACCGCCTGCCCCCTGCCCAAGGACCGGCTTACCCGTGACGCCATGTTGCGAGCAGCGCCATGGTTTCTCATATGTCCAGTTGAGACAAACGATAGCGCCACCGTGGCGCGGGCGCAACCGGATCGTCAGCCAAGCCGGATTCGCGGCGTGAGGGCCGCCGGGTCGAGGCGCAGTTCGACAAGGGCGGGACGGCCAGCGGCGAGCGCACGCTCCAGCGCGGCCGGGAACTGGTCGGTGCGCTCGACGATCTCGCCATGGCCGCCATAGGCGCGGGCGAGGGCGGCGAAATCCGGATTTACCAGCCCGGTGCCGGAAACGCGGCCGGGATAGTTGCGCTCCTGATGCATGCGGATCGTGCCATACATGCCATTGTTGCAGACAATGGCGACGATATTGGCGCCGTACTGGCAGGCCGTGCCGAATTCCTGCATCGTCATCTGGAAGCAGCCATCGCCGGCAAGGCAGATCACGGCGCGATCCGGACAGGCGAGCTGCGCGGCAATGGCGGCGGGCAGGCCGTAGCCCATGGAGCCGGAAGTCGGCGCGAGCTGCGTGCGCCAGCCCTTGTAGCGGAAATAGCGGTGCAGCCAGGAGGCATAATTGCCGGCGCCATTGGTGAGGATCGCATTGTCGGGCAGGGCCGCCGACAGATGCCGGACGATCTCCTCCATCTTCACCGCGCCGGGCGTCGGCTCCGGCTGCTGCCAGGCCTCGTATTCGGCGCGCGCCTCGACGCAGCGCTGCCGCCAGGGCAGGGGACCCTGCGGCGCATGCCGGGCAAGTCCGGCAATGAGGTCGGCCGGCCGGGCGCAGATCGCAAGCTCGGGCCGGTAGACCCGGCCCAGCTCCGACGGGTCGGGGTGGACATGGACGAGACGCTGGCGCGGATGCGGCACGTCGAGGAGCGTGTAGCCGCCCGTCGTCATCTCGCCGAGCCTTGCGCCCAGCACGAGCAGCAGATCGGCATCGCGCACCCTTGCCGCCAGCGCCGGATTGATGCCGATGCCGACATCGCCGGCATAATTGGGCGAACGATTGTCGAGATAATCCTGGCAGCGGAACGAGGCGCCGACCGGAAGGTGCCATTGGCCGGCAAAATGTTCGAGATCGCGCGCCGCATCGGCCGACCAGCCGCCGCCGCCGACAAGGACGAAGGGGCGCTCCGCCCCGGCAAGGGCGGCGAGCACGGCATCGATGGCGGCTTGCGATGCCTGGCTGACGGGGAGGGTGGCCGCAGGTGCATCGGCAATCTGCGCCGTCGCCGACAGCATGTCCTCGGGCAAGGCGAGCACGACCGGCCCCGGGCGGCCCGATTGCGCGACGTGAAAGGCATGGCTCACATATTCGGGAATGCGCTCGGTGCGGTCGATCTCGGCGACCCATTTGGCGAGCGGGCCGAACATGGCGCGGAAATCGACCTCCTGAAAGGCCTCGCGGTCGCGCTGGCCGGTGGCGACCTGGCCGATGAACAGGATCATCGGCGTCGAATCCTGAAAGGCGACATGCACACCGGCGGAGGCATTGGTGGCGCCAGGGCCGCGGGTGACGAAGGCGATGCCCGGCCGGCCGGTCAGCTTTCCGGACGCCTCGGCCATCATCGCCGCGCCGCCCTCCTGCCGGCAGACGATGGTGGCAATGGGGCTGTCATGCAGCGCGTCGAGCGCGGCGAGAAAACTCTCCCCCGGCACGCAGAACACCCGTTCCACACCCTGAATGGCCAGCTGGTCGATGAGGATCCTGCCGCCATGCCGTCTCGTGAGCCCCATGCCTCGCTCCTTTCTCCGCGCCCGCCCCGCAAATCCTCTATAGCCAAAAAAAAGGCCGGTCACGAGGACCGGCCAGAAGTTTGCGTTGGAAAGGCGGATCAGAAAGCCATCCGCAGTCCCAGCGTACCGCCATAGGACGTCGTGTCGTTGCCGAACGTTCCGGTGGCGGAGATGAAGCCCGACCAGCCGCTGTCAAGCGACTTCATCGTGATCGTGCCGGTGACTTCGCCGAACACGCCCTTGATCTTGTCGGTATGCGTCCAGGAGGGGCTGTTGCCGTCCGAGATCACCGCGACATTGTCGTCGGCAAACTCGTTCCACACCCGGCCGAGCAGCGAGACTTCCGTCAACGTTCCCGCACCCTGGAACTGGGTGCCGATGCGGGCACCGGCGCCGAGGCGGGCGCTGTTGCCGTCCTCGAAGGAGATGCCGCCGAACGGGAACGCGAAGTCGTCGATCGTCGAGCGGACAAAGGCGCCGGAGACCAACGGCTCGATATAGGCGCCGCCCATCTGGTGACGGTAGCCGACATTGCCGAGCACGCCGATATTGTGGCCATTGCCATCCGCCTCATTGGCGAAGAAGCGATACTTCACGTCGAGGAAGTCGTACTTGCCGGTGATGTCCGCATACATGGCGCCATTATTGTAGGCCGCATATGCGCCGACCGTGCCGCCGCGATAGGTGGCGTCGGCATTGCCGAAGTTGAAGTCGAGATCCGACGAGATGTAGCCGCCGAACAGGCCGAGCCGGAAATCGCCATTGGTGAAGTCGGCGCCGCCCAGCAGGCTCCAGGTGGTCTGGTCCGTATCCACCGTGACATCGAACGGACCATAGGTCACATCCATGTCGCGATCGGTCCAGCGGCCGGAGCCCTTGAGCCAGACGCCGCCACGCCGGGCCGCCTGCACCGTCGGGGTAATCATGGTGTAATCCTCGACCACTACATCGGCGCCGCCGCCACCCTGGGATGCGAACTGACCGCCATAGATGTGGTCCTCGACCACGCCGAGCGTGTCATAGAACACGGTCTGCATGCCGGTCAGCAGGGTCGGAGCAAGGATCGCGCCCGTGCCGGCATAGGATACCAGCTCGAACTCGTTCCGGTCCGTATCGTGCTGCATGCCCCAGGTGAGCAGGCCATTCTCGACGAAGCCGGTGCCGTTGACGTTGAAGTAGCCGGTCGAATTGCTGGCGATGTAGAACGCATCGTCCGAGGCATCTTCATCGTTATGGCGAACCACGTCGATCTCGGCGCCCAGCGCGCCGTAGCCGGCATCATTGGCGAAGCGGACGATGACGCCGGTCTCGCCGGTCACCGTGCCGTTGCGCAGGCGCAGAAGGTCGCTCTCCGCCCGGTCGAAATCGACATCGACCGCAAGCGAGCCGCCGCCGATATAATCGCCCCAGATGGTGATGCGATCCTCATCCTCGCCATCGACCATGGAGAGAATGCCGCCGGCGAGGTTCTCGAACTTGTTGACGCGGAAGCCGGCCCACTCATTGTCGTCAATATCGAAGGCGGTCTGGATCCAGCCCGTATTGCTGATCCGGTCGTCCATCGAGCCGCGCAGCGAGTTGTAGCCGCGAACGAACCAGGTGCCGCTGTTCGCGACCAGATTGCCGAGCCGCTCATAATCGGGATTCTGCGGATCGCTACCCTCAACCTCAACCCAATTATACCCGTCGAGCATGATCCGGCCGGACATGAAGCCGCCATTGACCAGATGGGTGGCGCCGCCATCATCTGTCTCGAGGAGCCGGTCATTGGCAGCATCCTTGAAGGCATATTGGGTGGCCTGGTCGGTCATGCCGATCACGCCGCCATTGGTGACGAAGCCGCCAATGCCGTCGATATTGTCCTGCATCGTGGCAAGCGCGTCATCGCTCCAGCCCCAATCCGGCACCTGGAGGAAGTTGACGCTGCTCCAGTCCGTCTCGAAGCCAGGCAGGTTGCGGCTACCCATGATGCCGCCAGCCTCGTTGGTGATGTGGATCGAATGCTCCTCCACCCAGTTGGTGTTGGTGTCGTCGATCTCGATGACCGCCTGGCCATAGCCGCCATCGCCGATGATCTGGCCACCCGCCCTGTTGGTAATGTCGACGGTGCGCACATCGTCGATATCGATGGCGCTGTCGCCGGCGAAGATCCGGCCGGCACTGTCGATGATGACCTCGCCGCCCTGGGCATTGTCGGACCACCAGTTGCGGGTGAGATCGTCGATCTGGATGCCGTGGCCGCTGCGGCCGAGGATCAGGCCCTCAGTGCCGTTCTGGATGTGGACGCTGCCATATCTCGAACCGCCAATATCGATGCCGTCATCATCATCGCCGAAGATCGTGCCGTCGCCATTCAGGATGACGATATGGCCGCGAACCCTGCTGCCGAGATCGATGCCGTCATCGTCACCCCAGACGAGGCCGCCATCATTGCCGAGGATGAAGCCATAGCGGCCGGCCCCGAACGTCGCGGATGCGACCTCATTGTCGGCATCCAGCATCTTGCCGCGGATGCGGTTGGCGGTGATGCCGTCGTCGCGCTGGCCGCCGATGACGCCATCGGTGTTGTTGATCGAAACGAGGCCGCGGACGCGATAGAGGTCGATACCGTCATACCCGCCGAGAATGCCGGTCGCAAAGCCGCTGTCCGCTACGGTGCGGTTGCCATCGAAGAAGTCGGTGACCTTGGCATTCAGAGTAATTTCATCCAATGTTCTTTCGGCCTTGGTGCCGAGGTTGCTGATGGTGACGTCGCCGTCGATCTCGATGGCCTGGATACCGTCGCCGCCCATGCCGTAGATCAGGCCGCCAGCATAGCTCCCGTCTTCGGAAACATTGTTGGTGATGGTGAGATTGCCGCGCCACAGATCATTGACATAGATGCCGTCATCGCCGCCGAGGATCAGGCCGCCATCCTTCATGGTCACGCCGTCCTTGTCGAAACCGGCGCCATTGTTGATCTCGACATCGACGCCGACGCGGGCGCCATGGATATGGATACCGTCACCATTGATACCGGCGATCAGGCCCACATTGTCCGTGTCGAAGGACGTCTTGACGTCATGCTTATTGATGCCGTTCTGGTCGCCGACGATGGAGGTGAGGCTGTAGTTCTGGATCAGGACGGCGCCAAGGCCTTCACCGTTGATGCCATCGACGCCGCCCTCGATGTGGCCGGTATTGATGACGGTGACGGAGTTGGTGTCGGTGGCGCTGAGACCAAAATCTTCGCCAGAGAGGTTCAGAAGATTTGTAACGGTCACATTGCCCGAATTGCCGATATGAA
>CAYLGY010000107.1:0-7359 GCA_964383325.1 uncultured Rhizobiaceae bacterium | reverse complement strand
CCGCACCCGCCTGAATGCGGGGGCGCGAACGGATTACCGGTTCCTCTTTCCTTTCCAATCCTCTAGACCATGGTCCCGAGCGGATCATGGTCCAGAGGATTGCATGAAGATTCTTGTTACCGGCAATGCGGGTTTCATCGGCTTTCACGTCGCGCGCCGGCTGCTGGCACGCGGTGATGCGGTGGTCGGCTTCGACAATGTCAATGACTATTACGATGTCGGGCTGAAGGAAGCGCGCCTTGCCGAGCTGGCCCGCCTTGCGGCCGAAACCGGCGCTTCCTATGATTTCATCCGGGCTGATCTCGCCGATCGCGACGCGGTCGGGCAATGCTTTGCCCGCCACCGCTTCGATCGCGTCATTCATCTCGCCGCCCAGGCGGGCGTGCGCTATTCGATCGACAATCCACTGGCCTATGTGCAGAGCAATCTGGTTGGCTTCACCCATGTTCTCGAAGCCTGCCGGTACGCGCAGACCCCCCACCTCACCTATGCGAGCACCAGCAGCGTCTACGGCGCCAATCGCAAGTTGCCCTTTTCGGAGCAGGATGGCGTCGGTCATCCGCTGCAGTTCTACGCCGCGACCAAGCGCGCCAACGAGCTGATGGCCCATGCCTACAGCCATCTCTACGGGCTGGCGACGACGGGCCTGCGCTTCTTCACGGTCTATGGTCCGTGGGGGCGGCCGGACATGGCGCCGATGCTGTTCGCGCGCAGCATTCTCGAAGGGCGGCCGATCCGGCTGTTCAATGGCGGCGATCATGCCCGTGACTTCACCTTCATCGACGATATCGTCGAAGGCGTCGTCCGGGCGAGCGACGCAATTGCGGTCCCCGATCCCGGCTGGGATCCGAAAGCGCCCGATCCGGCGGCCAGCAATGCGCCGTTCCGCCTCTACAATATCGGCAACGAGAATCCCGTGCCGTTGCGCCAATTCGTTGCGGCGCTGGAGGCCGCGCTCGGCGTCAAGGCCCTCATCGAACTTGCCGGGCCCCAGCCCGGCGACGTGGCCGAGACCCATGCCGATGTCTCGGCGCTGCGCGCGGCGGTCGGCTTCGAGCCCAAGACGCCGGTGCGCGAGGGCGTGGAAGCCTTTGCCAGATGGTACCGCACCTATCATGACGGGCTTTCCGGAGGGGCGCTGCCGACAGATTGATTTGCCATGCAGCACTGACTGAATTATAGAAATCAGTTGTGTGTCCCTTCGGTGGCGATGCACGGAAATCTAGCGAGCAGTTCGGCGGTGGGCATGCCAGTACGTTCCAGAACCATTCGCCGCGGCGTATTCGGCATCACCGCGCTGGTTGCCATAGCCGCGGTCGCACTTTTCCTGGCGGGAAGGGTTCCCGGTGCGCCGGGCGGGATCTCGTCCCTGTTTCCTTCCTCGACCAAGGCGGTCGCCTCGCAGGTGCCGCAGCAAATGGCCCAGGCCACTGGCGGCAAGGGCGCGCGTGACGGCGCCACGGTCGACAATAGCAACAACACCCGCACCACCCGCAGCTTTGGCGGCTGGACCGTTGTCTGCAATGAGGGCGGCGAGCCGGTGCGGCGCGTCTGCAGCGCCAATTTCCGCGTCATCAACCAGCAGAACAATTCCAACATCCTCGTCTGGCTGGTCGGCTTCAATGCCGAGGGAGAGCTCCTTTCCGAGTTCCTGACGCTGACCGACATCCAGATCCAGCCCGGCGTCGGCGTGTCGCTGGAAAGCGGCGAGGCCGTCACGGCTCCCTTCGTCGAATGCTCGACGCGCGGCTGCAAGGCGCGGCTGACGATGAGTGATTCCTTCCTGCAGCAACTGAAGGCGGCGAGCAACGCCACCATCGCCATCACGCGCATCGATGGCCAGGTCATCCAGTTCCAGATGCAGATCCCGGGCGTCGACCAGGCGCTGGCCGAGCTTGGCGTCTAGATTCGCGGACCGCAAAGCGCGGACGCCAACGGCAATGCCCCCGGCCCGACGGGGAGTCAGGCAGGCTTGACCTGCAAATCGTTCATTCCGCGAAGAATGCTGATCTATTCACTTGATAAGACGGGCCAGAAGCATATTTTGAGGTGCAAATCGTCAATCAGGTGCATCGTATCGCAGCCGGGCGTCGGGCCGGATGCGGACCGGCTAGGCAGTACATGAAGTTCAAACGGTACCTATGGCCGGTCCTTGGTCTGGCGGCGGCAGGATTCTCGGCGTGGCTCCTCTATGGCGAACTGCGCAACATGTCGCTGGAGGATCTGTGGGAAAGCCTCGCGGCGATCACCCCGGTCAACTGGCTGCTGTCGGTAGCGGCCACGCTGCTCGCCTACATGGCGCTGGCGGGGTATGATCACATCGCGCTGCTGCATTTGCGGCGCAAGGTCAGCTGGACCTTCGTCACCCTCTGCTCCTTCACTACCTATGCCCTGTCGCACAATATCGGCGCATCCGTGATCTCCGGCACGGTGGTGCGCTACCGGGCCTATTCCTCACAGGGCCTGACCGCGGCCGAGATCGGCATTCTCGTCGCCCTGTGTTCGTTCACCTTCGCCCTGGGCACGATCCTGCTCGCCGGCATCGTGCTGCTGATCGAGCCGGAGCTCGGCGAGCGATTCGGCGACGTGCTGCCGATCCATGTCTCCACCGCATTCGGCATCGCGCTGCTGGGCCTCGTCGGTCTGTATGTGCTGGGCAGCATTGCCCGGCTGCCTGCCTTGCGGCTTGGCCGCATCCGTATCGAATATCCGCGGCCCGGGATTGTCGCGCGGCAATTGGTCATCGGACCGCTGGAGCTTCTCGGCGCGGCGGCGATCATCTATTTCTGCCTGCCGGCGGCCGGCAATCCCGGTTTCGTCGTCGTGCTCGGGATCTTCCTGTTCTCCTTCTCCGCCGCCCTGCTGTCGCATGCGCCGGGAGGGCTTGGCGTGTTCGAGCTGGCGTTCATCCTCGGCCTGCCGGACCTCGCTCCCGAAGATGTCCTTGCCGCCCTCCTCGTCTTCCGCCTGCTCTATCTGCTGATCCCGCTCGCCATCGCCCTGTTCATCGTGCTCGGCTTCGAGCGCTCCCAGCTCCTGCGCTCGGACGATTCGGCTTGAGCCTTCAGCGGCTAGTGCTGGATGGTCTGCGAGAACAGGTTCACGACCAGCACCCCGGCAATGATGAGGCCGATGCCGAGCAGCGCCGGCAGGTCTAGCCGCTGCCCGAGGAAGACCAGTCCGATCGCCGAGATCAGGACAATGCCGAGGCCGCTCCAGATCGCATAGGCAACGCCGATCGGCATGATCCTCAACGTCAGGGACAGGAAATAGAACGCGCCGGCATAGCAGACCGCCATCATCGCCGTCGGGAACAGCCGCGTGAATTGCTCCGACCGCTGCAGGAAGGTCGTGCCGATCACTTCCAGCAGGACGGCTATGGCGAGTATGGCAAAATTATAGAGTGCAGGCCGCATCGATGGCTCCCCGGGGTCCGCATGTCGACCCGCAAATAAGACAGTCAGGCCCCGTGCTATTGCATCTGCGGCCGGAACGGAAGCTCTGCCCCGTTTGCCCCGCCAGGCCCGGCATCCCCTTCGACTCCGTTCAGGTCGAGCAACCCGCGAAGTGCGGTTGACATCTATTGGCGTGACACGAGCGTTACTCTCAGGCTTCGCTGACGAAATTGATGCAATATTCGCTTGCACTGGGTTTTGACATGTGAAAAATGAAATGCACACTCTTCACTCGAGATGGATACATGTCGATACACCATGTAGTGGGACACTTATATTTTAGGGTGATCTTACTTTACCGACTTCTCAAGTATCTCGGTAAGACGATTCATGTGAATATCGACGGCGTCCTCCACGAGTTGCGAGCCAGTCAGATAAAGATGGGTCGATGCTGGAAATCATGCTGAAGAAGACATCCGAGACAAATGTGGACAAGGCCGCCGAGGCGGAATGGAGCGAGTTCCTGCAGCGTCTGGTGACGCGATGGAACGGAGGGTCGGGGCGCCGCAAGCAGGACCGGAGCAAACGGCGCGAGCAGGAGATCCTGCGCGCGGCCTTGCGGGTCTTCGCGCGGGACGGGATCTCCCGCTCCCGGATCGGCGACATCGCCGCCGAAGCCGGCATGCCGGTGTCCTCGCTGTATGAATATTTTCCCAGCAAGGAAGACCTCGCCTATGCGGTCCCTGTCGGGCAGCTCGCGAAGCTTTTCGAGGACTTTGCGAATTCGGTCGAAGCGCGGCATACGGCAAAGGAGCGCCTGCGAATGCTGCTCTGGCAGAGTGCGGACTACGCGCGGCGCAATCCGGAATGGGCGCGTACGCTGTATCTGGAGATCTGGCCCAGCGTTCTGGTACATGAAAGCCCTGTCCGGCATGTCATGGACGATTACATGCGCCTGGTGGTCAGCCTGATTCGCCTCGGCGAGTTGAACGGCGAATGGCCTGTCGGCCCGGACCGCCATGAGAGCGGCGCGATCCTGATTGGCAGTCTCAACCATATCATCGTGACCTGGCTGCTCTATCGGGAACCCCGTGACCTGATGAAGGCGGCTGCCTCCACCATCGACCGGACAATGTCCCTGCTCGATTAGCGATTGCGCGGCAGACCTGCTTCCGCCTCGATCGCCAGACTGCACAGGACGCGGAACTATTTGTCCGTGATTAGCCGACCGGCACACGATCGGGTGCGCAAGCAGGTACTTGGTCCGCGCCAACTTGGTGAGCGCCAATTTTGTCAGCGCCAGCGCCATTGAGCATCAGCCTGAAAGGGCGGTTGGCGTCGGCGTATCCGGAACGGCGCGTGGACCATCAGCAGACGATCTTGCGCCTATCTGCTCTCCGCGAGCCTTGCGACGTCTTCGGCGTCCACGATTGCAAGGGTCAGCCACCGGGCCGTGAAGGCGGGCTTGGCGGAGCCTTCGATTTCCATTGTGACATCATGCGCGATCTGCACGATTCCCGAAGGCCGGATGCGCGCCTCCTGCAACACGAAACGGGCGCGGATCCTGGCGCCGGCGCGGACCGGTGCCGCAAAGCGCAATTGGTCGAATCCCTGATTGATGCCCATCTTCCGGCCCGCCAGCGGCGGCAGGGCATCATAGGCAAGGGTGGACAGGAGGGAGAGCGTCAGGAAGCCATGTGCGATCGTACCGCCGAACTGCGTTGCCGCCGCTGCCTCCGGATCGGTATGGATGAAGTTGTGATCGCGCGTGACATCGGCGAAGCGATCGATCATCTCCTGCGACACGACGATCCAGTCCGAGAGCCCCACCTCCTTGCCCACGGCCTGGCTGAGTTCATGGAGCTGGATTGGCGGCAGGCCGGTTTCTGTGCTCATCTGCAATTCCCGGTTGGGCATCCTCGCGGGCGGGATGCTGCTTCGCCCTGGCGCTGCAATTATCGAAACGGCCGCGTTCGCGCAAGCGGTCCGCGCCCGGCATCGCGCAGGCTGCCCCTGCTGCGGCTCATGACAAGTCTCGACAGGAGCCGCAATCCATGGCACTTGCACGCTCATGAAACCGGATGTGAAGATCTGCGGGTTGAAGAACGTTGCCGCCATGGAAGCTGCGCTGGCAGGCGGGGCGACCCATGTCGGCCTGGTCTTCTTTCCTGCCAGCCCGCGCAATCTGTCGATCGCGGCGGCCGCGGAGCTGCGGCGCATCGCCTCCGGCAGGGCGAAGGTCGTGGCGGTGGTGGTCGATCCGTCCGATTCGCTGCTCGACGGGATCATGCGCAAGGTCCAGCCGGACATGTTGCAGCTGCATGGCAGCGAGACGCCCGGGCGCGTTGAGGAGATCCGCAAGCGCCACGCCATTCCGGTCATGAAGGCGCTGCCGGTCCGGGACCGGGCCGACCTCGATGCCGTCGATGACTATCTCGGCATTGCCGACCGGCTGCTTTTCGATGCCAAGGCGCCGAAGGGCGCGGCCCTGCCGGGCGGGCGAGGCGAGGCCTTCGACTGGAATCTGCTCGGCGACCTTGACCCCGGCATGGATTACATGCTTTCGGGTGGTTTGCACGCGGGCAATATCGCCGCTGCGCTTTCCATTGCAACGCCTGGAGGGATCGACATCTCCTCTGGGGTGGAAAGCGCGCCGGGAGAGAAGAGCCTGCAGCGGATCTCCGAGTTCTTTGCCGCACTGGCGGCGGCCACTGGCGCGCGGTGCCAGCAGGCGACAGGGAAGGGATAGGATGGACATTCCAGAGCCCAATACGTTCCGCTCCGGCCCGGACCGGGAAGGCATGTTCGGCAAGTTTGGCGGCCGTTTCGTCGCCGAAACCCTGATGCCGCTGATTCTCGATCTCGAACGCCACTGGAAGCTCGCCCGCAACGACCAGGCCTTTCAGGCTGAGCTGGCGCATTTCCATACGCATTATACGGGCCGGCCCTCGCCGCTCTATTTTGCAGAGAGGCTGACCGAGCATCTCGGCGGCGCGAAGATCTATTTCAAGCGCGACGAGCTCAATCACACCGGCAGCCACAAGATCAACAATTGCCTCGGCCAGATCCTCCTCGCCCGGCGCATGGGCAAGAAGCGCATCATTGCCGAGACGGGCGCCGGTCAGCACGGCGTGGCGTCGGCGACGGTGGCGGCGCGTTTCGGCCTGCCCTGCGTGGTCTACATGGGTGCGACCGATATCGAGCGCCAAGCGCCCAATGTGTTCCGCATGAAGCTGCTCGGCGCCGAGGTCGTGCCGGTCACCTCAGGCCACGGCACGTTGAAGGATGCGATGAACGAGGCGATGCGCGACTGGGTGACCAATGTCGAGGACACCTATTACCTGATCGGCACGGCGGCCGGGCCGCATCCCTATCCGGAGATGGTGCGCGAGTTCCAGTCCGTGATCGGCACCGAGGCCCGCCAGCAGATCCTCGAAGCCGAGGGAAGGCTGCCCGACATGCTGGTTGCTGCCGTCGGGGGCGGATCCAATGCCATCGGCCTGTTTCACCCCTTCCTCGACGATCGCGATGTGCGGATCGTCGGCGTGGAGGCGGGCGGCAAGGGACTTGACGGCGACGAGCACAGCGCCTCGCTCTCGGCCGGTCAACCCGGAGTGCTGCATGGCAACCGGACCTATCTCCTGCAGACCGCCGACGGCCAGATCAAGGAGGGTCATTCGATCTCCGCCGGGCTGGACTATCCCGGCATCGGGCCCGAGCATTCCTGGCTCAAGGAAGCGGGCCGTGTGGAATATATCCCGATCGTCGATCATGAGGCGCTGGAGGCCTTTCAGCTTCTGACCCGGACGGAGGGGATCATACCGGCGCTCGAACCCAGCCATGCGCTGGCCGAGGTCATCAAGCGCGCGCCGGGCATGCGCCGCGATCAGATCATCCTCATGAATCTCTGCGGCCGCGGCGACAAGGATGTGTTCGCCGTCGGCAAGCATCTCGGCGTGGAGCT
>CAYLGY010000106.1:0-7395 GCA_964383325.1 uncultured Rhizobiaceae bacterium | reverse complement strand
GGCTCGACGACAGGATGTTCGCGCGCCAGCTTGCCATCATCTCCTCGATGACGCCGCAGGAGCGGGCCAATCCCGAGCTTCTCAAGCATAGCCGCAAGAAGCGCATTGCTGCCGGTTCGGGCACGGATGCCGCGCAGATCAACAAGCTGCTGAAGATGCACCGGCAAATGGCCGACATGATGAAGGCCATGGGCGGCAAGGGCAGGAAGGGTGGCATGCTGCGCGGCATGATGGGCGGCATGGCGCAGAAGATGGGCCTTGGCGGCATGCCGGACCCGGCCAGCATCGATCCGCGCCAGCTGGAGGCGCTGCAGAAGCAGCTCCAGTCTTCCGGTCTCGGCGCGCCGGGCGGGCTGCCGGGGCTTGGCGGCGGGAGTCTACCGAAATTGCCGGGCGGCCTTGGCCTGCCCGGATTGCCGAAGGGCGGCAAGAAATGATTGCACCGAAATTTGAAACCGAAAGACTTGTATTGCGTGGCTTTGAGACGCGCGACCTTGCTCCGCTGACAGAATTCTTCACCAATCCCGAAGCAACCCGGTTCATCGGCGGTGTGCGCAAGGCGGAGGAAGTTTATGACCAGCTTTCTGCATATGTCGGCCATTGGGCGCTGTACGGACTGAGCCTGTGGGCCATCGAGGAAAAGGCGAGCGGGGCGCTGGCCGGCTTTACCGGCTATCTCAATCCGCCGGACTGGCCCTTTCCGGAAATCGGCTGGAGCGTATTCCCGGCCTTCCAGAACAAGGGCTACGCCACGGAGGCCGCGCGTGCGGCGCGGGTCGGGATCGTCCGGCTGGGGGGGCCGGCGGAGTTGGTCAGCTATATCGATCCTGAAAACGCCGCTTCACGCCGGGTGGCCGAGAAACTGGGCGCGCAGGCGGGCGAGATGATCGGGCTGCGCGCCGGCAACGCCATGGTCTGGCGCCATCCTCGGATCTCGTTCAGCGAGGAGCAGGCTGCATGAGGATCAAAAAAGAAAATGAGGGGACGGAAATGACGACGGAAATTGACCATGTCGAGCGCGCCCGCGTGCTGCTGCGCGACCTCAGGGCCTCGATCGACAATATCGATGCGGCCATCATCTACATGCTGGCAGAGCGTTTCCGCTGTACCGAGGAAGTCAGCCGTCTGAAGTCGGAACACAAGCTGCCGCCGGCCGATCCAACGCGTGAGGCGGAGCAGATCGCGAGGCTGCGCCGCCTGGCCGAGGATGCGCGCTTCAACCCCGATTTCACCGAAAAATATCTCAACTTCATCATTCCGCACGTCATCCGCCATCACGAGGCGGTTGCGGCCGGAGAGAAGAATGCAGACCTCGTCGCACGTCCGGATTGAGACGGCGCACAAATCACGACAGGAGAAAACAGCATGTCCTTGAAAATTCGTCTGGCCCGCGCGGGTTCGAAGAAGCGCCCCTATTACCACGTCGTCGTCGCCGATGCGCGCAGTCCGCGCGATGGCCGCTTCATCGAGCAGGTCGGCGCCTGGAACCCGATGCTTCCCCGGGATGCGGAACGCGTAAAGCTCAAGGAGGATCGCATCCGCCATTGGCTCGGCCTGGGTGCCCAGCCCACGGATCGGGTGCTGCGCTTCCTCGACCAGGCCGGCATTGCCTCGCGCCCGACCCGCAACAATCCGAAGAAGGGCGAGCCCGGCCAGAAGGCGCAGGAACGTCTGGCGGCTGCTCGCCAGGCTGAGGAAGAGGCCCGGGCCGCTGCCGCGGAAGCGGACGGCGAAGCGGCTGCCGAATAGGCTTCATCGAGCCGGCGCATGCGGGAAGGCGTGGGCCCTTCCGGGCGCCGGTCGATTTTTTTTTCGCTTTCGCGGAATTTTTGTGGTAACGGGGCGGCTCATGGGCAGGAGCCGCACGAAGTCCTGCCCCCACTCCAATAGAGCCAGTACCCAATGAACCTTCGCAACATCGCGATCATCGCGCATGTCGACCATGGCAAGACGACGCTGGTCGATGCGCTCCTCCGCCAATCCGGCACGATCCGGGAACATCAGCGCGTCGGCGAGCGCGCGATGGATTCCGGCGATATCGAGCGCGAGCGTGGCATCACCATTCTAGCCAAGGCAACCTCCGTTGTCTGGAACGACACGCGCATCAATATTGTCGACACGCCGGGCCACGCCGATTTCGGCGGCGAGGTCGAACGGATCCTCAACATGGTCGATGGCGCCATCGTGCTGGTCGACGCGGCGGAAGGGCCGATGCCGCAGACGAAATTCGTCGTCGGCAAGGCGCTGAAGGTCGGGTTGCGGCCCATTGTCGTGGTCAACAAGATCGACCGGGCGGATGCGCGGCCGACGGAAGTCATCAATGAGGTGTTCGACCTCTTTGCCAGCCTCGACGCAACCAATGAGCAGCTCGATTTTCCGATTCTCTACGGCTCGGGCCGCGATGGCTGGATGAGCGAGGATCCGCAAGGATCGCGCGCGGAAGGTCTTTCGCCGCTGTTCGAACTGGTCCTGCGCCATGTTCCCGGGCCGCAGGTCGACGGTGGCCCGTTCCGCATGATCGGCACGATCCTTGAGGCGAACCCCTTTCTCGGGCGGCTGATCACGGGCCGCATTGCATCGGGGACCGTGCGGCCCAACCAGGCGGTGAAGGTCATGTCGCATGATGGCCGGCTGGTGGAGCAGGGGCGGATCTCGAAGATCCTCGCCTTTCGCGGATTGGAGCGCCAGCCGATCGAGGAAGGCCGCGCCGGCGATATCGTGGCCATTGCCGGCCTTTCCAAGGGCACGGTTTCCGACACGTTCTGCGATCCGGAAGTCTCCGAGCCGCTGGTGGCGCAGCCGATCGATCCGCCGACAGTCACCATGTCCTTCATGGTCAATGACAGCCCACTCGCCGGCACGGAAGGCGACAAGGTTACCAGCCGGGTGATTCGCGACCGGCTGCTGCGCGAGGCCGAGGGCAATGTGGCGCTGAAGGTCGAGGAGGCCGAGGACAAGGATTCCTTCCATGTTTCCGGAAGAGGCGAGCTCCAGCTTGCCGTCCTGATCGAGACCATGCGCCGCGAAGGCTATGAGCTTGCCGTGTCGCGGCCGAGAGTCGTCATGCGGCGGGACGAGGACGGAACGCTTCTGGAGCCTGTGGAAGAGGTCGTCATCGATGTCGATGACGAGCATTCCGGGATCGTCGTGCAGAAACTGTCCGAGCGCAAGGCCGAGATGGTCGAGCTGCGGCCGTCCGGCGGCGGCCGGCAGCGCCTGGTGTTCCATGCCCCCACGCGCGGGCTGATCGGCTATCAATCGGAGCTGTTGACCGATACGCGCGGTACAGCCATCATGAACCGGCTGTTTCACGCATATGAACCGTACAAGGGCCCGATGCCCGGCCGCTCCAATGGCGTCCTGATCGCCAATGAAAGCGGCGAGGCGGTTGCCTATGCATTGTGGAATCTCGAGGATCGCGGTCCGATGATCATTGACCCGGGCGTCAAGGTCTATGCCGGCATGATCATCGGCATTCACAGCCGTGACAACGACCTGGAAGTCAATGTGCTGAAGGGCAAGAAGCTCACCAATATTCGCGCCGCCGGCAAGGACGAGGCTGTCCGGCTGACCCCGCCGGTCCGGATGACTTTGGAACGCGCGCTCGCCTGGATCGAGGAAGACGAATTGGTCGAAGTGACGCCGAAGTCGCTTCGGCTTCGCAAGCTGTATCTCGATACGCATGAACGCAAGCGCTTCGAGAAGAGCCGCGGCGCCGCTTAGGGGGCTATCCTCAATTTTGTGCTCCAGAGCCGTCTTGTTGAACTGGAATCGTTCGAGCACCGGGACTATGTGAGCTAGCAAGGAGCGGAATGGGACGCGGTGCCGGCACATTGAGCCTACCGCGCCGATGAGTTCCTCTTGGCGCATGATCTTTCCGCAAAATGGGTTTCCCCTTCCGGAATCATGTGCTGGCGAAAAAGAGCCAGTCAAAACGATTGCAGCTTCAATGAGCAAGGCACCGGCTTGCCTTGCTCATTGACATTACATGTAAAGTGTGAAAACAATAGTGACCATGGGAGGTCAACGACTTCTCAGGCATCGGGCGGGCAGTTGCGCTAACGTTCGGCGAGGCGGGCGCGAGCTCGTCGTTGTTGGCCTGCTCAGTGACACCGACTGCCGTTAGGAAACGCTAATCCTGATTCATAAGCGGAGCGGAATGGATCACTTCAGCACGGCGTTGGTTCCCGCCACTTTCTGAAGGACGTTCTTGATGTTCGAGCAGCCACCCTACTCCCGCGAGGAACTTCACCATCGGAAGATCGAGTGCCGTGGCTATCACAGGTACGATGGTAAATTCGACATCGAGGCATGGCTCACCGATTTCAAAGGCTACCCCATGCCTCTGGCAGACGGAGAGAGAATAGTGCCTGTGGGGCAGCCGCTGCATTCGATGGGGCTCCGCATTACCATTGACGCTGATTCCAAGATCCATACATGCGAAAGTGTGATGGCAGCATCGCCATACGCCGTGTGCCGGGGCGCTCTCCGGATAATGCCCGACCTCGTTGGCTTGACCATCAGTGGAGGGTTTCTGAAAGCGGCGAGTGAAAGGCTGACGCGACAAGAAAGCTGTACGCACCTTGTACAACTTCTGGGCCCGCTTGCCACAACTGCTTACCAAACGCTTTCCGTCATCCGGCAGAGCGCCGCCGCCGGACCAGTTTCATCGAAGGCCGGCAGTTGCTTTGCCTACGCGTCAAAACGGTTCCCCTTAAGCGGAGATTAGTATCCCCTGGATCTGTCGTGGGCAGCCAGACATGGGCCCATCAACGATGCGTACGGCCTTTCGCCACTGCTACTTCTGAGGTCAGTCAATCAACGAGGCGCCGAACCGAACGAGTAGCAGTCTGCTCTCCAGTCCCTCGACCCATCTTAATCAATTCATCTCGTGCTTCCAGCAGGTGACGCTCCATAAGATTGCGAGCCAATTCAGGCTTTTGGGCCAAGAACGCATCGGCAATTTCACGATGGATCTTGAGTGAAGCAATCTGCCGCTCCTCTGCTGACCAATAGTAAACGGTAAATGACATCGGATTGCGAAATGATTCTAGCAACCTGATAATGGTGGGGCTGCGGGATCCATCGCGAATGAGTTTATGGAACTCGTGGTTCAATTCTCCCATAGCCCGAATTTGATCCACATTTGTAGAAGCCTTGTTGATCAGTGCAGCGAGGCGATCACAATTGCGGCTTAGCAATTGTCCGATTTCGACTCCATTCGCGGCACACGATTTAGCGGCAGCATAGCTTTCCAGCATTGCTCGCACCTCGTATCGCGTGATCAACTCTTCCTGCGCTATGGTTTCAACAACCGCGCCTCTACGCGGAATAAGACGCACTAGCCCGTCTGCCTCTAGTGCCTTCAGCGCTTCCCGTACGGGAGTGCGACTTATCCCTAAATCAGCGGCGATCTGCTCAATCGTGATTCGCTGTTCAGGTTTGATGACGCCTTCAAGGATGGCCGTGCGAATGCGCTCCTTCGCCTGCTCTGCCAATGATATATCGCTAAGCGCGCCAAGACCGCTATTCATAGAAACCAAGAACTACCCTCACTGCCAGCAAACAATCTCTGCATATGTTCCACATTACATGAAACATGCATCAATCGCAATGAGGCGCCGCTTGTTGCAGCGTTCGCTGGGACTACGAAAAGGATAAATCGTTAGCGCCCTGGCCTGGTCCCTAGCTTTCACCCGACCCACCTGCCGTGGCTGCAGCAGTTGACATATTACATGTAATCGCTATTAATCTTTCCATACGTTTAGGAAAGGACCTTAATCGTGGAACAAACCGCTCCATCCGAGCGCGCTTCGACTGCGACCGTGTATGGCCGCATAACAGATGAAGCCCTCGCGCAGCTTCGCCGCCGAATGAATGTTGAACATCCAATCGAGGAGCCCTTTCTCCGATACGTTAATCTCGACAGCATCCGCCACGTGGCGCGAGCAATCGGCGACATGAACCCGTTGTGGATCGACAAGGAGCACGGACGAAGGTCGCGTTACCGATGCAACGTTGCGCCACCCGCCTTCCTGTATGGCGTCACCTGGGGGAGCTGGGACATGCGGCGTGGCGAGGGCCTGCCGGGCGTCCACGGGCTACATTCCCGCGATCGTTGGACCTACTACCGTCCCATCATCGAGGGCGATGAGATTCACGCGGTCAAGAAGCTTGTCGGGCTTGAGGAGAAAACAGGTTCATATGCCGGCCGCTCAATAATCCAGACGCGCGAGTTTACCTACTTCAACCAAAACGAGGACCTGGTTGCACGCTGCCTGATGTCAGCTTTCCGCGTGGAGCGGCACGCTGGAAAGGAAGGCGGCAAGTACGCCAAGATCGATAGGGCGCGTTATACCAAGGAAGAAATCCAGGCCATTGATGAAGAAATCAGTCGGGAGGAAGTCCGGGGCGCGACTCCGCGTTTCTGGGAGGATATTACCGTCGGACAAGCGCTCCAACCTATCGTTCGTGGCCCGCTTACAGTCGCAGACATGATAGCCTGGATGATGGGCGTTGGCTCCCCCCATATCAGGTCTGGGCAGTATTGGCTAGCTTATCGCAAGCAGTCGCCACGCGTGGCTGTGCCGGATCCCGAAACGAATATCCCGCAGACAGTCGAGCGCGTCCACTGGGATCCGTTCATGGCTTCGGAAATAGGCATGCCTGCCCCTTATGACTATGGTTCACAGCGTGGAGCGTGGGCTAGCCATCTCGTCACCAATTGGGCCGGCGACGACGGCTGGGTAGCAGAGGTTGATGTCCAGTACCGCGGCATGAACTTCCTCGGGGATACCGTGCGCATCAGCGGTGAAGTCGTACGAAAATGGACCGGGCGTTCGGGCATTGGATACGTGGAAACATCAATTGCCGGCATTAACCAGCGCGGGCAGGATATCATGCCCGGACGTGCCATAGTGGCCCTGCCATCGCGCACAAGACCATTGCCGCTTGTGGTAGACCACGAGGCGGACTTGTCCGAGGCGTCGCCAAAATGACTCTGGAGAAGGACATGGGTTTCACATCGGCCCACCGGGAGGGCGATGCGAGTGTCGCGGCGCTGCCGCTGCAGGGCATCCGTGTGCTCGATTTCACCCACGCCGCCGCCGGTCCCTTCGCCACCATGCTTCTCGGAGATCTTGGTGCGCAGATCGTCAAGATCGAGCGTCCGGGGAGTGGCGACGGCAGTCGGAGCATGGGCGGACCGATGCCAGACTTCCAAAGAAAGAACTCCGACTACTACCTCAGTCTCAATCGCAATAAGAAGGGCATAGCGATCGACCTGTCGACCGCCGAAGGTGTAGAGCTGGCTCGCCGGCTAACCGAGCATTGTGACATCGTGACCTGCCACTGAACTTTCATCCGGCAGCGATTAGAGTATCCGTTTTGATCAAG
>CAYLGY010000105.1:0-7492 GCA_964383325.1 uncultured Rhizobiaceae bacterium | reverse complement strand
GACCCGCGGACTCTGACTCCGTTAGTCCTGGTTCGAATCCAGGTTCCCCAGCCAGTATCCAATAATTGGATAATAACAACCACTTAGCCAAAGCTCGAAAGTGCCGGGTATAGCAATCTGGTGGGCTACACACGGGTGCGGCATATGAAGAGGCCGGCACAGGTCACCGTGTTACTCAAAACTGCGACCATGGATGCGCCAAAGGCAACTGCTTCGCGTTGTTCATAATAGGACGCTGCCTGCTTCAGCACGGCAAGCTTCAAATCGTCTGGTAGCAGCTCAATATCTATCAACGGTTTGCCGATATAGAATCCGGCCCATGCTTCGGGCCGACTGTATAGATTGCAATCAATTCTTTGCCGGAATCAGCAACAATATTCATATGGGCCTACGCCAATGGAAGACTAATTGTACCCATTCGGATTTATCCTTTTGTGGAAAAGTTATTTTGTGGATCTCTTATGCGGCGCTCCCCGCGCCAGTCCCCTGGAAAGGCGCAAAGCTCGTGACTACCCCTTCTGTCGGCATTGAAGAGCTGCTACAAGCAATTCTATGGATGCAGGTGGGCACCTCAATGCGGCTTTGGAGGTCGCGCTGATCAACGCGCAGACACTCCACCAGCAATGGATCCAGGTGATGCATCGCTTCGGATCGCAGTTCGGCGCTGCAAACCTCCGAATGTCGCACGACGCCAGAATCGACTTGCTGCTGAGGCAGTTGGAAGCTGAGCTCCTTACGCGCAATCACAACGTTGCGGAGGGACTATTCTGCTTCGACGTGCAGATCGCACTCTCGGAACAGTGGGTCCTGAGTTCCTACGAGATATTGCGGTCATGCTGCCAATTCGCCGGCGATCGGAATCTGGATGTTCCGAAATTGAAGGCGCTTCGAAATCGCTTTGCGCTTGTTAGAATTCCTATCGCGAAATACGAGATTGCCGGAACCAATAAGAAGAAGCCGAATATTATGCTTGAGCCCATTCCAGCCATCGATGATGCTGATAATTCGGCCAAGCCCTACGACGTTGATGGCACCTATATTATGCCCAGAAGCATATGCATGAAGACCGGTGCGATTGTCTGGTATCCAGTTGACATTGCGCAGAATGCCGCCGTCCCCATTTGCCGACGCGACCTCTCTGATGAAATGTTGGAAATATTTGACTAAATTCCATGTTGGAACTTTCGATGTCGCCGTCATGTGCGCTCCCTCCGGACACGCTCGCGCACACGCTCCCCGCACTGGATCGCTCCATCGTGGCAGGGCTGGCTTACAGCCATCCAGCTTGACCGGTTCCAGAACAGGGAACGGTCGCCACGGTGCGGAATACCATGGTGCACGATGCTCGCATGCCGGTGCACTCGCCATGCTGGCAATAGGGATAAGCCAGAAGGAAGGCTTCAGGCTCCCTTCGCCAATGATGATCGTAGCCGCTGACGGGCTGAGGGTCGCCGCCGAAGCGCACCGGACACAATGCCCGGGCCGTTCGCGGCGGTTGCAGGGCATGCCGACATCGGAACGCCGCTTTTCGATGATGCCTGGCAGGCTCCGATAACCATTGTCCATGTCGGTATTTCCCGCGCCGGCGCAAATGAGCGCGATCTGGAAGGGCAGCGTATCGGATGCCATGTCCTCGCCCGCCCGATTCATTCATGTAGGTGAATGACAATCATGGAGTTGAATTTAGCGGCTGGTATTGTAGAAATGCGGTAAAACGAGAATATGCCACTCTGCCGAAGACGGTGGGCGGAGTGCCCTGCGGGGCAACCTGGGAGGACGAACGCTGGATCAAATGTGAACGGAACGAGATCGTCCAGGCAATCGGGCGCCGTTCCGAGTTGATCGACGGAAGACAACCCATCGAGCAGCGGACAAGAACGTGACGCAGTGGCGGATCGTTTCTAACAAATGTTAGTTATGGATGGTAACGAATGACGATGATCAACGAGTGGCGCGAGACGAACGCAGTCGGCCATTGCTCCGATAGCGATAAACAAGCAGGGAACGGCTACCCCGATTTGATCTGGAAACAGTTGTTATCACCATCTTCCATTGCATTTCTGGGCGTATCCAGCCGGCCTGGCGTTTTCCAGGTTGGGGGGCGTGCCGCGCTGGACCACGTTGTCCGCCACGGTTTCAAGGGTGGAATTTATCCGGTCTCCCGCACGGCCGCGGAAATCGGTGGCTACAAGACCTATGGTTCGATCACCGAGCTGCCGGTCGTACCCGACTGTGTCGTCATCGCTTTGCCGGCCCCGGCGGTAAATGCGGCCGTTCGGGAAGCGATTGCGCATGGCTCACGTGCCTTCGTCCTGATCAGCGCCGGGTTTGCTGAAAGTGGCGATGCAGGAGTAGCCCTGCAGCAGGAGTTGAGGTCGATTCTGAAAGAGGCCGGTGCGATCGCAATTGGACCGAACACGACGGGGTTCATGAATTTTCGGGCGGAGACAGTCTTGACCTCGACGAGCAGGGCCGCCGGCTCTCTTTGCGCACCGGGTAGGATCGGTCTGGTGCTGCAGAGCGGTGCACTCGGCAGCACTACGCTCGACCTGGCCGCCGATCGGGACATCGGCCTCAGCTACCTCATCTCTACGGGCAATGAGGTCGTCACGGACATCAGTGATTGCATCCGATTTCTGGTTGCCGACCCTGCAACAGACGTGATCGCGCTTTACCTTGAGGGGTTTCGCAACCCTGAAGGATTTGTTTCTGCATGCCAGTTGGCAGCAGACCGCGGCAAGGCAATCGTCGCACTGAAGAGCGGCAAGTCGGAGGCTGGTAGCCAAGCGGTTGCGGGCCACACCGGCGCGCTGGCGGGCTCTGCCCATGTGCAACGGGCACTCTTTCGCCAGCTGGGAATCGTTTCCGTGAACAGTCTGCAGGAGCTGCTCTCGGTGTCCGCCCTGCTCGCCAGCGGAAAGAAGTTCGGGCCGCGCCTCGGCGTATTTACCGCCTCGGGAGGACTCGGGGGCCTCCTTGTAGACAGTTTCGAAGGCGAGACTTCAATCACGTTTCCAACAGGTACCGCCGGCACGGTGACCGCGATGCAGGAGGATTTCCCTGAATTGACCCGATGCGCCAATCCGCTGGACTTCGGGGGGTGGCCATTCGGCGGCGCAGCATTCAGGAAGCCGGGAACAGTGGCGAAGATGCTGAAGGCGTTCGCCCGGGATCCCAATATTGACGGCGTAGTCGTGGGCGTCACGCCCGTAGTCCCGGACTGGGCAGACGAAATCGCGCGAGCGGCGATTGAGGTGCATGACGAAAGCGAAAAGCCTGTTGCCGTAGCCTGGATTAGTGCCGATGCAAACGCAGGGCATCGGAGGATGCTGCGTCAGGCAGGCGTGGCGGTTTTCGAAGACGTAAGAGAATGTGCGGCCAGCCTTGGCGCAGCCATCGCGCGACAGCCTTGTCGCTATTCTCACCGGGTCCGGCGGCGCTCAAACGGTTCATCCACCGCAATGTCCGTTCTGAACGAGCATCAGAGCAAGGCCGTACTCCTTCGGCGAGGCCTGGCAGCGTTTCCAGAAGAGCGCTTTGTCGCGAGCCATGATGAACGCGCATTGCGGGTCGCTGCCCGCGAGGTTGGCTACCCGGTGACGATCAAGGGGCTGATGCGCGGCACGGCGCACAAGTCGGAACTGGGTCTCGTGAGCGTCGGGATCGGCAGTGAAGAGGAAATGCTCGTTGCGGCCCGTCGACAGGCACAATCCATCGTCGCGACTGGAGGAGAGTTCGAGGGCTTCATTCTCGTAGAGACCGTGAAGCCCAGGGCAGAAATCCTGGCCAGCGTGATTACCGACGAACATTTCGGCCCCGTTCTCACCGTGGGCGCTGGCGGGGTCTATACCGAGATACTGCGCGACGTGAGTTCCCGCGTGTTACCCGTTAGCGCTTCGGAAATCAGTGAAATGATCGATGAGTGCAAGATCGCGCAGGTGCTGCATGGCGCGCGCGGCGGGAGTCCGCTGGATATCCCCGCCATTGTGGAGTTTCTAACCAAGCTGTCTGACATTGCAGTCTCAGGCGAAGACGAAATCGTCGCTGTAGAAATCAACCCCCTCGCCGTGTTTTCCGAAGGCTCAGGGGTGGCGGTTCTGGATGCGAAGGTCTTCGTGGCAGGGGGAGGCGAGAATGCTGCCTGATGATTCGAACCGCGCCACTCCGGAGCGGAAATCCAAAGTTGTTCGGTATGAGGATCTGGGCCGGGTGATAACGGATGCCCTCGACCACGGCGGCAGCCTGTGCCTGGGGGGACTGTTGAAGCAAGGTCGTCCCACCGCCCTCGTTCGGGAGGTCATCAAGAGCGGACGCAGGCGACTCAAGCTGTTTTCGTCTCCCGCATCCGGCTACGACGTTGACCTGCTGATCGCCGCCGGCTGTGTCGCCGAAACCTTTCTCCCGGTTGTCACGCTGGAACATCGCTTCTGTCCATTCTTTCGTGACGCCGTCGAAAGAAACACGATCAAGGCGCACGCGGTCGATGCGCTGTCGATCATCGGCGGCCTTATGGCGACCGCGAACGGCGTACCCTATCAGCCGGTAACCGCATGGGCGGGTTCGGATGTAATCGAACTGAATCCGCTTATTGTGAGAACAAGCTGCCCGTTCGAGGGCACGCCCCTATTCGCGACCCGCGCAATCCAGCCTGACCTTGCCCTGATCCATGCACAGGAAGCGGACGAGTTCGGAAATGTACGGCACCTTGCAACCATGACATATGCTGACGCGCTGATCGCCAAAGCCGCTCGAAAGGTAATCGTAAGCGTCGATCGCATCATTCCGGCCGAGAAAATCCTGGCGGAGCCGTCACGAACGACCATTCCGGGCGTGTACGTTACACATGTTGTTCAGGTGCCGTTCGGTGCTCACCCAACCGCCAGTTTCCCGAACTATAGCGTCGACGAGGACTTCATCGATGCTTTTGCAGATATCGGCGACGCCGTCCGAAAGGATCCCGCCAAGCGCGATATGGTCGATGCCTATCTGGAACGGCACGTATGGCAGCCCATCGATCCATTCGACTATCTGGACTCAGTGGGAGGCTATCGCCGTCTGGCGCCACTGGAAGATGAGGCACGCTTTATATGAGCAAAGACTACTCTATTGGTGAAATGCTGGCTGTCCTGCTCGCGCGCGACATAAAGGACGGCGAGACCGGAGCCGCAGGCGCAGCGGCCCTGATCCCCATGGCGGCGATCCTGCTCGCCCGTGCAAGTCACGCACCGAACCTGCAAATCGCGGGCGAGATGTTCGTAAACCCATACCCGAAAGTCCTTTCGCCGTCGATGCTTGATGATCGAGCACTTGGCAAATGCGAAGCTGCCGAAACTTTTGTCGAGCTCTTCGGGCATTCCCACCGGGGTCTCGACTTCTTTTTCCATAGCGGGCTGCAGTACGATTGCTTCGGGAACGTGAACCTCCACTGTATCGGGCCGTGGGATCGTCCAACTGTGAGAGGCCCGGGAGCTGCCAACTTCTCATATGCGATCAGATCGAAGCGCTTCTATATTTGCGCCCTCGATCACTCGCGGCGCTCCTTTGTGGAAAAGGTCGATTTCCTCACCATCCCGGGCAATCTCTCCGGCCAACAGAGCAAGCTGGATGCAGGTCTGACGAATGAAGGTCCCCGCTTCGTTGTGACACCCTTATGCGTATTCGACTTCGATGAACGCACACTGCGCATGAGACTAAAATCTCTCCACCAGGGAGTTACAGTTGACGAGGTGGTATCTCGAACTGGTTTCGACTTCGGAGTTGCTGATGATCTCAGCGAAACGACACCACCGACCGCAGAAGAACTTGCGCTCCTTCGTACGGTCGTTGACCCAGGAGGAGTATTGCAGGGAATAGGATAAGTAAAATACATGCTTCTATAGAACAGTAAACTTAACGGAGGAAAACATGATTCATTTTTCTCGCTGTGTTGCGGCAATGGTGGGAGTGCTATTAGCACTGCTGCAGGGGCCGGCATATGCGCAGGACAAGATCGCAATTAGGTATGCCGATCAGCTCCCCCCCACTCACCTCTTGTCGCGCCTTTCCGGACAAGCATTCAAACAATTGATTGAGGAACGCAGCAACGGCCGGGTGGAAGTAACCTTGTATCCAGGGGAGCAGCTGGCAAAAGCTGCAGGAATGCTTGACGCCATCAAGAATAATATCGCGGACATCGGCATAGTCGGTACTGTCTATATAACTGACCGAATGCCGCTGACGAGCGTGGTGGAGCTGCCCGGCCTGTTCGACAATTCTATAACCGGCAGTGCGGCCGGGCGTGCTCTCGTGCAGGAGTTCCTGCTTGAACGCGAATATCTGCCGAATGGTGTTCGGCCCCTCTGGTTCCTGGCGATTCCTCCCTACCAGCTGATGTTCACAAAGGAGAACCAGCTCGCTTCGATGGAGGATATTTCGGGTCAGAAGTTGCGCGTTTCAGGCGCAGTGAGCGAATTCGTCGCCAATGTACTTGGCGCTGTCCCGGTGAAGATGTCGGCGGGGGATCTCTATATCGGCTTGCAACGCGGCACTGTCGATGGTGCGATCTACAATCCGCCGAGCGTTTTCGGTTACAAGATCGAGGAGCTGCTCGGTACGGTAACGAGGAACGCCAGCCTGGGCTCCGCAACCTTTGTCGGCATGGTGAACGAGCGCTTCTGGCAAGGTCTGCCTGAGGACATTCGCCAACTCATCCTCGAGGTTTCGGATGAAGTGAATGAGAAGATGGCTGCAGGATTCCAGGCGGACACGGATGCGTCATACGAGCAGCTGGAATCGCTGGGCATCAAGATCGTCGATCTCTCTCCGGAAATGATGGAAGAGTTCAGCAATCGGCTGAGCGGTGTCGAAGAGGCCTGGATAACGCAGATGAATTCCAGAGGGTTGCCCGCGGAAGAGACCCTCAGCACCTTCAAATCTTTGCTCGACAGATAAAACTTCACTTCGCCTCCGATCCTGTCGATCGGAGGCGGAGCCGGGAGGGTTTCAAATGCGCAGATACGTCCACAGATCATTGGATCTGCTTGACAAAGCAGCGCTTGCTTTCGCGCAGGGCAGTATCGTTCTCATGATGCTTCTCATCAGCGCTGATGCGTTCGGGCGTTATTTGTTCAACAAACCCCTGCAGGGAGCCTATGAGATCACCACGCTATATCTCATGGTGGTGCTTACCTATATGGGGATAGCCCCGACCTATTCCAGCGGTCGCCACATAACGCTCGATGTGCTCGGTTCATGGGGAAAACACAGGGTCCTCAGAGTATTCCGTCTGATTGTAGTATTGGCGGCAATGTCGTTTCTGACCGTATATGCTTCTCAAGAGGCATATGAAAAATTCCGTACTGGAGACACAACCTTCGGCTTGATCCAGTTTCCGCTCTACTGGAGCTACGTCTGGGTCCCGGTGGGTTGCGGTTTGTTGGTGGCGAGAATAGCCGCCGACCTCTTTTTCCCTCGTGAAGCGGCGCCGACACATGACTGAAATTGCGCTGCTCAC
>CAYLGY010000104.1:0-7624 GCA_964383325.1 uncultured Rhizobiaceae bacterium | reverse complement strand
TTCCTCGGCGATCAAGGCCGGCAACCCCGAACTGGAAGAGGCGCGCCGGCGCGGCCTGCCCGTGGTGCGCCGGGCCGAGATGCTGGCCGAGCTGATGCGACTGCGCTCCAACATCGCGGTTGCGGGCACGCATGGCAAGACGACGACCACGACGATGGTGGCCACGCTGCTGGACAAGGGCGGGTTCGACCCCACCGTGATCAATGGCGGCGTGATCCATGCCTATGGATCAAACGCGCGGGCCGGGGCGGGCGACTGGATGGTGGTCGAGGCCGACGAAAGCGACGGCACCTTCCTGAAGCTGCCCGCCGATGTCGCGGTGGTGACCAATATCGATCCGGAGCATCTCGATCATTACGGCTCGTTCGACCGGGTGCGCGATGCGTTCAAGACCTTTGTCGAGAACGTGCCGTTCTACGGTTTCGGCGTTCTGTGCATCGACCATCCGGAAGTGCAGGCGCTGGTGGCCCGCATCGAGGACCGCCGCATCGTCACCTATGGCGGCAATCCCCAGGCCGATGTCCGGTTCTCCCGCCCGCGCACCGTCGGCGCGACCTCGGTTTTCGACGTGACGATCCGCAGCCGGCGCGACACAGCCGAGGTGCATTTCCCGGATCTGGAATTGCCGATGCCGGGCCTGCACAATATTTCCAACGCAACCGCGGCGATTGCCGTGGCGCATCAGCTCGGCATCTCCGCCGCGGACATCCGCAGGGGGCTGGCCGGATTTGCCGGCGTCAAGCGGCGCTTCACCCATACGGGCACGTGGAACGGCGTCGATTTCTTCGACGATTACGGCCACCATCCGGTCGAGATCCGTTCCGTCCTGGCGGCGGCGCGACAGGCCTGCGACGGGCGGCTGGTCGCCATCGTCCAGCCGCATCGCTACACAAGGCTGCGCGACCTGTTCGATGAATTCGCTGCCTGCTTCAACGATGCCGACACGGTGCTGGTCGCCCCTGTCTATCCGGCCGGGGAAAGGCCGATCCCCGGCGTCGATTCCGAAGAGCTGGTGCGGCGGATGAAGGCGGCCGGCCATCGCGACGCGCGCGCCATTGCCGGGCCGGAGGCCATCGCCCCGGTGATCCGCCAGCTCGGACGCCCTGGCGATTATACGGTCTTTCTGGGCGCCGGCACCATCACGCAATGGGCGCACGGCATTGTCGGCGAACTTGCGGACGAGGCCGCCGCCTCATGATTGACGGCGAGGCATTGCTGGCGCGGCTTGCCTCGCGTCTGGCGCCGATCCGCGGCAGGCTGACGCCGGACGCGCCGATGGACCGGATTACCTGGTTTCGTACCGGCGGACCGGCGGAATTGCTGTTCCAGCCCGCCGACGAGGAGGACCTGGCTACCTTCCTTGAGGCCCTGCCGGAGGAAATTCCGGTATTGACCGTTGGCCTCGGCTCCAACCTGCTGGTGCGCGACGGGGGCATTCGCGGGGTCGTCATCCGCCTGTCGGCGAAGGGATTCGGGGAGGTGGCAGCCATCGACGAGCGGCGCATCCGCGCAGGCGCCGCTGTCCCTGACAGGCATCTGGCGGCCGCGGCGCTTGCAGCCGGCATTGGCGGCCTGCATTTCTATCACGGCATACCCGGCGCCATTGGCGGGGCCTTGCGCATGAATGCCGGCGCCAATGGCGTCGAGACCTGCGACCGGGTGATCGAGGTGCGCGCGCTGGACCGCAAGGGCGGGCTTCATGTATTGAACAATACACAAATGGGATATGGCTACCGCCATAGTTCGGCCTCGCCGGATCTGATCTTCGTGTCGGCCGTGTTCGAGGGCGAGCCTGCCGAACCCGAGGCGATCCGGGAGGAGATGGCCAAGGTTCAGGAGCATCGGGAGACGGCGCAGCCGGTCCGCGAGAAGACAGGCGGCTCGACCTTCCGCAACCCGCCCGGGGATTCTGCCTGGCGGCTGATCGATGCGGCGGGGTGCCGGGGCCTGGTGACAGGGGGGGCGCAGATGTCGACATTGCATTGCAATTTCATGATCAATACGGGTATGGCGAGTGCCCATGATCTTGAAGGGCTGGGCGAGACGGTGCGGGCGCGGGTGCTGGAACATTCCGGCATCGCGCTCGACTGGGAGATTCGCCGGGTCGGAGCGTTCCGGCCGGGCGAGGCGATCGAGCCTTTCCTCGGCCGCCGGAGTTGAGGGTGCCGCCGCAACCCCGCATGGGGTGCGATTCATGGGCCAGTCATGGCCGTGCAATGTTGTGGCTCGGCCTGCCGCTGGCGGGGATGCATCTGGCGCAGATCGCCATCACGACGACCGATACGGTAATGCTGGGATGGCTTGGTGCAGCCGAACTGGCAGGCAGCGTGCTCGGCACGCAGGCCTATTTCATTCTCCTGATGCTAGGCTCGGGCTTCGCCTATGCGCTGATGCCGGTTATCGCCCAAGCGCAGGCGCGTGGCGAAACCCGGCAAGTGCGGCGCAATGTTCGCATGGGGCTGTGGATCGCCTTCGGCTATGCAAGCCTCTGCATGCTGCCCTTGTGGCATCTGGAAACGCTGCTTGGCCATTTCGGGCAGGACCGCGAAGTCTCGGCGCTGGCCGGTCAGTACATGCGCATCATGCAATGGTCGATGTACCCGGCCCTGCTGTTGATGGTGCTACGCTCCTTTCTCGTCTCACTGGAGCGGCCGCAATTGCTGTTGTGGAACACGATCGCAATGGCGGCAATCAGCGCCGTACTGAATTACATGCTGATCTTCGGCAATTGGGGGGTGCCGGCGTTCGGCATCGAGGGCGCCGCCATCGCCTCGCTGACCGCCAATGTTTTCGGCCTCACGGTCGTGACCATTTATGCCGCGCGCGACCGCGTGCTTGCCGGGTTCGGCGTCCTGAGGCGGATCTGGCGGCCGGATCGTCCCGCCCTTGCAGAACTGCTGCGCCTCGGCTGGCCGATCAGCCTGACCATCATTGCCGAGGTCGGGCTGTTCGCCGCCGCGACAGTCATGATGGGCTGGCTGGGCACGGTAGCGCTCGCGGCCCATGGCATCGCCCTGCAGCTCGTTTCGATCACCTTCATGGTGCCGCTCGGCTTTTCCGGCGCGGCAACGGTGCGCATCGGGCAGGCGCTGGGACGCAATGAGCCGTGCAACCTGCAGCGCGCCGCCCGCATGGCGGTCGTGTTCGGCGCCATCGCCGGCAGCGTTTCGGCAATCCTGTTCTGGTCGGTGCCGGATCGTCTCGCAGCGCTCTTTCTGGATTCCGGCAATCCGGAGGCTGCTGCCGTGCTCGCCTATGCCACGATGCTCATCCTGGTCGCGGCGGCATTCCAGCTTCTCGACAGCCTGCAGGTGACGGCCGTGGGCCTCTTGCGCGGGCTCAAGGACACGCGCACGCCCATGTTGATCGCCGTACTTGCCTACTGGATCGTCGGCTTGCCGGCCGCCTGGGTCTTCGGCTTCGTTCTCGGGCTCGGCGGACTGGGCATCTGGGTCGGGCTCGCCAGCGGCCTGACGGTCGCCGCAATCCTGCTCGTGCGCCGGTTCTTTCGACTGGCGCCGGTTTTGGTTCGAGCCTGATCTGGCAAAATCCGCAAAAAAACGGCAAGAACCCTTGCCAGCGAATCAACTCTCTGATTCCTATAAAACAAGACTTTGCTTATTTGAGTCGGAGGCGTGTTCGCCGTTTGAGCTGGCGCATTCGTCGGCGGGGTGGACTTGTGTCCGGCGATACTTGGGGTTTGTCAGTAATCATGTCGGGGATCTGAGTGAATGGCGAAGAAGCATGTGGCGATGCTCTATGGCGGACTTTCCGCTGAGCGAGCCGTCTCTTTGTCCTCCGGCAAGGCCTGCGCGGAGGCGCTGGAAGCGGAAGGGTACCGGGTGACGATGGTCGATGTCGGCCGCGATGTCGGCTCGGTGCTCGAAAGGCTGCGCCCGGATGTCGCCTTCAACGCGCTGCACGGACCCTTCGGCGAGGATGGCGCCGTGCAGGGCGTGCTCGAATATCTCCAGATTCCCTATACGCATTCCGGGGTCATGGCGTCGGCGCTGGCCATGGACAAGGAGCGCTCCAAGATCATCGCCGCCCATGCGGGCGTCGAGGTCGCCCAGTCGCTGGTGATGAGCCGCTATGCCATCGGGGCGGACCATCCCATGCCTCCGCCCTACGTGATCAAGCCCTTGCGCGAAGGATCGAGCTTCGGCGTCGTCATCGTCAGGGAAGGCCAGGAAAGCCCGCCGCAGATGGTCCGATCCGACGAGTGGCGCTATGGCGAGATGGTGATGGTCGAGCGCTTCATTCCGGGGCGCGAGCTGACCTGTGCGGTGATGGGAGACCAGGTCCTCGGCGTCTGCGAGATCGTGCCCCTCGGCCATGCCTTCTACGATTATGATTCGAAATATGCGCCGGGCGGCTCGAAACACGTCGTTCCGGCTGAAGTTTCACCCTTTATTTACCAAAAAGTACAAACAATGTCCCTGAAGGCGCATCGGGCAATCGGCTGCCGCGGAGTTTCCCGTTCCGACTTCCGCTTCGATGATCGTCACCCGGAAGAGGGCGAAGTGATCTGGCTGGAAATCAATACGCAGCCGGGCATGACGCCGACCTCGCTGGTTCCCGACATCGCGGCGCATGCGGGATATTCGTTTGGCGAGCTGGTGAGTTGGATGGTGGAGGACGCATCGTGTTTGCGTTGAGGCAGGGACAGCGAAAGCGCGCGCAGACTCGCGGCCAGCGGCCCGGCCGGCATGCGGGCATGCCTCCTGCCGCAGGCGATGCGGGCGGGCATGGATTGGTGCTGCCGCGCTTCCTGCGCCGCCCGGCCCGCTGGTGGTCGCGCGCGGTCAGTGGCGAGATGCAGCCGCCGCGCTTTGCGGCAACCCTGCTTTCGGCGGCCTATCTTGGCGGCGCCGTGCTTCATGGCGCGCATCTGGGCGGTCACTTTCCGGCCATTACCGAATTCGTCGCGGCCCATTCGGGGCTTGCGATCGAGCATGTCCGCGTGCACGGCAATGCGCGCGTCTCGGAAATCGACGTGATCGACGCGCTCGGCCTCGACGGCACGACCTCGATGCTGCGCTACAGCGCCAGCGAGGCGCGCGAGCGCATCGCCGCGCTGCCATGGGTGGAGGCGGTCTCGGTACGCAAATCCTACCCGTCGACGCTCGAGATCGACCTGACCGAGCGCGCGCCCCTCGCCATCTGGCAAAGCGGCTCGCAACTTTCCCTGATCGACCGCGAGGGCGACGTGATCGTGCCGTTCCCCGGCCGCGATTTCCTGCATCTGCCGCTCGTGATCGGCCTCGGCGCGCCGGAACATGCCGCCGCGATCCTCGAGCTGGCAGCCGCCCATCCGGAACTCGTCTCGCGGATCAAGGCGTTCATCCGCATTGGCGAGCGGCGCTGGGACCTGCGGCTGGAGAACGGCATCACGGTCCGGCTCCCCGATGGGGAGGTGGCGGCGGCGCTGGCCGGCCTGGTGGAGATGGATCGCCGCGAACGCATCCTGTCGCGGGATATTGCGGCGGTGGACCTGCGTCTGCCGGATCGCGTCGTCGTGCGGCTGACGCCGGATGCCGCCGTGCGCCGCGCGGCAATGGTGGTCGAACGCACGAAGAAGAGCCGAGGGAGGGGAATATGAGCTGGATCGGAAAGAGTCAGCGCCTCGGCAGGCCGCGTTCCGGCATCATCACGGTGCTCGACGTCGGCTCTTCCAAGGTATGCTGCGCCATTGCGCGCCTGGAAGCAGGTGCAGAGAGCGACGTGCTGCGCGGGCGCACGCACCGCATCCGGGTCATCGGCATCGGCCACCAGCGGAGCGAGGGCGTCAAGTCCGGCGTCATCATCGATCTTGCCCGGGCGGAGCGCTCGATCCGGCTGGCGGTCGACGCGGCCGAGCGCATGGCAGGGCTGACGGTCGAATCGCTGCTCGTCAATCTGTCCGCCGGGCGGCTGAAGAGCGAGCGCCTGTCGCAGACGGTCAATCTGGGTGGGCGAGAGGTCAATGCCGGCGATATCCGGCGCGTCCTGGCGGCAGGCTCGGCGCAGGCATTCTCCAATGATCGCGAAGTGGTGCATGCCATCCCGGCATCCTATTCGCTCGACAATGAGCGCGGCATCGACGACCCGACAGGCATGATCGGCGAGAAGCTTGGCGTCGAAATGCATGTCCTCACGGCAGACAGCGTTCCGCTGCGCAATCTCGAGCTTTGCGTCAATCGCACGCATATTTCGGTCGAGCGCATGGTCGCGACAGCCTATGCCAGCGGTCTTGCGGCGCTGGTCGAGGATGAAAGCGAGATGGGCGCGGTCTGTATCGACATGGGCGGCGGCACGACCTCGCTGGCGCTGTTCGAGCAGGGGAGCTTCGTGCATGCGGATTCGATTCCGATCGGCGGGCGTCATGTCACGCTCGATCTGGCGCGGGGTCTGTCGATCGGCTTCGAGGATGCAGAGCGGCTGAAGGTGATGCATGGCTCGGCGCTCCCGGTTTCCGGCGGCGACGAGGACATGGTCACGGTCCGTCCGATCGGCGAGGAGGAGAGCGAGCCGGCAAGGCACGTTCCGCGTAGCACGATGTCGCGCATCATCCGCGCCCGGGTCGAGGAAACGCTGGAACTGCTGCGCGACCGGCTGCAACGCGCGGGCATGGTTCCGGGCCAGCGGATCGTGCTGACTGGCGGCGCCTGCCAGCTCGTCGGAATGGCGGATGCGGCGCGGCGCATTCTCGGGCGCAATGTGCGGGTCGGAAGACCGCTCGGCGTTGCGGGCCTGCCCGGTGCCGCAAAGGGCCCGGCATTCGCGGCGGTGGTCGGCCTGATGATCTATCCGCAGGTGGCGGACATGGAAGGCAGGCGCGGCTCGCGCCTCGGATGGGCGATGAGGATGACGGGAACCGGCCGATGGCAGCGTGTCGGTCAATGGTTCCGGGACAGTTTCTAGGCGTATGTAGTTTGAGTGGATCGCGGCCGCGGCGGCAGGCGGCACAAACGGCAAGGAAGGACGAGGAACCATGACGATCAATTTGCAAAGGCCGGATATTACGGAGCTGAAGCCGCGGATCTGCGTGTTCGGCGTTGGCGGCGGCGGCGGCAACGCGGTGAACAACATGATCAATGCCGGATTGAACGGGGTCGATTTTGTCGTCGCCAATACGGACGCGCAGGCGCTGACCATGTCGAAGGCTGAGCGCCTGATCCAGCTCGGCGCCCATGTCACGGAAGGGCTGGGCGCAGGCTCGCAGCCCGAGGTCGGACGCGCGGCGGCGGAGGAGTGCTTCGACGAGATCGTCGACCATCTGAACGGCGTGCATATGTGCTTCGTCACCGCCGGCATGGGCGGCGGCACGGGCACTGGCGCAGCGCCGGTCGTGGCCCGCGCGGCACGCGAGAAAGGCATTCTGACCGTCGGCGTCGTGACCAAGCCGTTCCACTTCGAAGGCAAGCGGCGCATGTCGATCGCCAATCAGGGCATCGATGAATTGCAGCAGAGCGTCGACACGCTGATCGTCATTCCCAACCAGAACCTGTTCCGGCTTGCCAATGACAAGACGACCTTCGCGGATGCGTTCGCGATGGCCGACCAGGTCCTGTATTCGGGCGTCGCCTGCATCACCGATCTGATGGTGAAGGAAGGCCTCATCAATCTCGATTTTGCCGATGTG
>CAYLGY010000103.1:4738-8206 GCA_964383325.1 uncultured Rhizobiaceae bacterium | reverse complement strand
GCGCTCATCGATAAAGGTGATAACTTCTGGAACGATACTGTAACGCAGCGGGACGTTCGCCAATTCCGGGTTCCGCGTTTTGAATACGATGTCTTTCTGGGCCGTATAAACTCGTTTGCCATCACTGTACTGGCCGGCATATTCTTGTCGCGTAAGTATTTTGGCCTTGAGCGCATCCAGCGACGGAAGTGGTGGCGCCGGCTGCGGAGGTATCTGCGTCACGGGCGCAAATGTATTTTCCGTCGGGATAAATGGAGTTGTTTTAATTAGTGAAGTATTGTTGATAGTGGATTGATTGATTGGAGGCGTGCTATTGATAGTATTATCAAGAGGGGCGCTATTATAAGGTAGTAGGCTAACAGGATCGTGATATATTACATTTGGCTGTGTAGTCACAACCTCGTTCTGAGGCGGGGGGGTGCCGTTATGGTTACTACTCAGAGGCTTGAAGAAATGCGTATTCATTCCTGAAAAGCTTGTATGCTGATTGAAATGTTTTCCCCACGTTCTTGTACAAAAGTCCGGGGAAGTGACGGCCATGTAATAATGGAAATTTTCAAGCGGCTGCCGTGGCCTGTTAAGATGATCAACAATTTCCCTAGTTTGCTTAAAATTATTAATATCGCGCTCTAGATTATCAATATAGCCAAGCAAACATTCAAAAACATCGTGATGTGGCAGGTAAATCTGCATCTGCATGACGATGCCATTTAGAGCGTCATTATAAGAGACGTACTTTGATTTATTTATCAATACATCGGACATGAAGGTTAGAAAATTCTCAAAATTAGGTGTATCCGGTTTACTTTTTCTAAACCGATCGCCTATCGTATAGTCGGTATAATAGAGCGTGTTCGCTATTAATATAGCTACGTCGTGTTTAAGGAAATGGTTCTGGAACAGATACTTAACGAGCGGTCCTGCAGCGTATTTCAACTCAAGGTTTTCACTGAAGCTACTCTGAACGACAGTTTCCAGGCAGCGATTTCTGAGTTCACGACTGAGCGATTGGACTTCAGCCAGCAAGCTGATCTCAAAAAGTACCGCGGCAGCTTCAGATTGCGTCAGCTTGTGTGATGGCGATTTCTGATCCCCGTTCAGCCGACGGATGAGCTCATTTAGCGCAGCTCCGGCTGCAACCTCGTTGAAAGGTTTGGATGTACCATTCGAATCTGTATATCCTTTTGGATCCAACATTCCCCTGAGCAATTCTAGCGGACAGTTTCCCGGGCCTTGACGGAAAGGTGAATCGGAGCCGGTGACATATGTATTCACGCTAAAGTCGAAATGATCCAGGGAAGGCATAGGAGGCTCCTGTAGTCGGTCAATTTCGCAACGGTAACACGAGAGGCGTCGCCAAGGTGTTCCAAGCGGTACACTCGGGGCAATCTCGGTTCATTCGAGTCACTCGGCTTCGCTGAAGACCGTCACCTGCATAGGTGACAGTCCACAGTTCGCCTGTTGCCAAAGCCTCGGTAGTGTTCCACAGAGCGCGTCCGCTCGCCGGTATCATTCAGGGCAAGTTCCCCGTCAATCCAGCCTTCATTCCAGAGCTTGATTGCCCAGCCACTCGTTGAATTCTTCGTAGAATACTTCGGGATGGACTAAAGAGCCGGTTTCTTCGGACTTGCTATTCAGAAACTGCATAAAGGCGCGCATCAGCCGCCTAACTTCAGAAACCATTTTGTTGTCGTCAATTTCATCGAGTGATTCAAGCAAAATATCAACATTATTCTTGATCATAGAATTATTGGTAATCATAGCGGCAGTTTTGCTAAGCTTTGGTGTTGACGAAACTGGAAAGTATAACTCACCATCCTCGTGTATCATATTATCACCTAGTTTTCCAGAGCAGATTACAAACTCTGGACCATCTGGTCGAATGACATGGATCCTCTTTACTGCCCTGCTGAAACCACTCTTTTCAATCGTGTCCTCGGAAACGCTGTACACAAAGGCCCCGTAGGGCAGCTCCATGTGTATATCCTGACTGACCGTATTATATATGCAATTCTTCGTCACAACCATTTTGCGTTTAGCTGGGTTCCTGTCAGGCGGGAGCGTGAAGCCGCCAATTGACGATTCGCCATAAACAACGCTCCGCAACGCCGATTTCCACTGGACGTCGACCGGAAGTACCTCGGGCATTGGCTGAGGTTTGAACTTTGACTCAATAGGGGGCAATTTTTGCCGTACGCTTGGGTCCTGCTTCTTGTTGGTCTCTGGGGCGAGATTTTGGTTTGCGCGCTCGCGAAGCTCCAGCCAGCTATTGAACTCGTTATAGAAGGCTTCTGGATGCAGGTTTAATGTATTGCCAATTTTGGGCGCAGCTATATCGACCCGTGACTTTGTGAACTCGTCAAATTCGTCGAGTATCTTTCCGAAATGGGTGTTTTTCGGGTTCTTTTTCAATAATCGATCGATCGCATTCTCAACGCCGGTGCGGTTGCTGAGGACCACCCAATCTTCGCGCTTCTTCAACTTGTCGGCGTACTTGCATGCTAACTTACGATCTCCATATCCAATAATGTAGGGTGTTCCGCCTTGCAGAATCAGCATTCCGTAGACGCTTTTCTTATTCCCGTCGATATCAGTCTTGTCTTTGAAGAGATGAATGGAATTAGAATTAAAATTGGAATTGGAATTAAACTGCGTTAGGTAGTCGTTAATCTTATTATTAATCTCCTCATCGGAATTGATGTCCAGGAACGGGTATTTCTGCTTTGTTGAAGAGAAGTATCCCGGAGTAGCATAGATTGTAACGGTTGCAAGCGGCGTTGGATTGAGGTCGGGATTTTTGGTCGAGTAGATGCATTTCTGCTTTGATACGACTTTACGTCCATCTTCCAGGGTAACGATCCCCTCAATAGTTTTACCGGTCTTTGAGGAAGTCAGGAGGTTCTCAAGCAGGATCGGAGTATTGTTGATCGGAGCAACAAACTTATTCGTGTACACCGGTGGGGTGTAGGTATGCTTGTTTGTGATGTTGTTGGGTGTATCCGTGGGAACGGTTGTCAGTGGGTGAGTGCCGTCGAACGGAGTATTGAGTAGTGGTATTTGAACCTCCTCCTTCTGATTTAGGAGGTTCAGGTTCACAGGTTGCAGGTTTGAAGATTTACTAGGGTCCACAGGATTTGTCGTGGTCGGCGCCGGCGGCGGGGTCAGTTGCGGGAGCCGTTGATCCTGGTTCTGCGTTTCCTGTGGGGCGTCCGGCAACTCTTGTACATAGCTATTCGTCAATAGCACATTCGATGTGTTTGGATTCGGCTGCGTCTGGTTTGGCAAAATCGGAAGCGGTGGCAGAGTATTGGCTAAGTGGTTGGTGTTCTGGTGATGAATATCGAGTGTGTTATCAATATTTGAAGGTTTAACAATCGACGATTCGATCTTTGGTGTAATGTTGAGAGGGGGTAGCGCAATAGTATTGTTATTCAAGTAAGTATTTGAGGAACCAAGTATTGTAGAGAA
>CAYLGY010000103.1:0-4638 GCA_964383325.1 uncultured Rhizobiaceae bacterium | reverse complement strand
GCGCAATAGTATTGTTATTCAAGTAAGTATTTGAGGAACCAAGTATTGTAGAGAATTGATTGTTGATAGAATTGTGGGGGTTGCTCGTCAACGGAAGAATAACTGGCGGGGGCCCAGGATGGTTCGACTCATTCTCGGTTCGCTCGTCGTGCTCCTTGACGGAGTCGTCGAGCAGTTTATCATACATGGATTCGGACGGGATGGATCCCATGAACGGATCGCCTGAATTCTGAAGATGCTTGGTAGAGTTAACCAGGAAGCGCTTCGCCTGCTCCGTCGCGTTCGTGATATTCGGGTCGCTCTTCCATCTTTCGGCGCCATCGATGACTTCGCGGCATCTCTCCCCGAGGGGAGAAGAAACGTTGGCCAGTTTTTCGAGGGCTACGAATACTTGTTTGATTTCACCGCGATTAAGCAAGGGTGGTACGTCCTCAAAACGTCGGCTGCCATCCGGCGATGTGACGAGGCGTGCATCACCTCGATTCAAACGGCGAATGATCTCATTGAGCGCAGCCTCTGCCTTTACAGAATTCTTGTCCTTGTCCTGTGCGATGAAATCCGGATGCAGCTCCGCCGTTAGGGATTCGAGACTCCGATACTCGAGCACCTTTGCACCCTTGATCCGGACGCCGTCAGGGTTCGTCCCCTCAAGCTCGTCCACATATTTGTAGCAGGACTCAAGGTACGGGTTCTTGATGGGGGTGGGCTTGGAGTCAATGGGCATTTCAGACACCGGATAGCGGATGGGACGGCTACTCCTCCTCTACACGCTTTTCCTTCCTGCCATTGTTTCAAAGAGCACAGCGGGGCTCAGCCATTCCACTTTGCCTCCGGCCAATACCGCTCTTCTCGGGTTCATGTCTGCTGGAAGCGGGCGAGGCGTCACGTCCGCTGACTACCCCGGGCATAATGACGTTCGATGCGGGCCTGGATCAGTTCGAACAGAATCGAGAGAATCCAGTAGAGGATCGCGGCGGCGATCAGCATTTCGAATACCCGAAAGTCACGCCGGCCGATGATCTGGGCGGTGCGGGTCAGCTCCCATACGCCCATGACCGAGACAAGCGAGGAATCCTTGAGCATGGCGATGAACTGGTTGCCGGTCGGGGGAACGATCAGCCGCATGGCCTGCGGAAAGACAATCTTGCGGAAGGTCAGTCCTGCCGGCAGGCCAAGCGCCATGGCAGCATCGCGCTGGCCATGCGGTACGCCGCCAATGCCGGCTCGGAAGATCTCGGCGAGATAGGCGCCGTAGCAGAGCGACAGCGCCAATATCCCGGAAGGTACGGCGCTGATGGCAAACTGGCTGCCAAGCTGCGGCAGCCCCAGATAGATCAGATAGACCTGCAGGAGAAGCGGCGTGCCCCGGAAGAAGGAGATGTAGAAGGTCGAGACGGCATAGGCAGGCCCGCTCGCTGACAAGCGCGCCAGGGCGGCGGCGAGGGCAAGGCAGCAGGCCAGCGTGATCGAGATGAGCGATACGTAGAGCGTCGTGATCGCGCCCGTCGTGATCATGTAGGCAAGATTGGTCTGGCCGCCGGCGGTGGTCTGGAACCAGATGCCGAAATCGCGATCGAAACTGTCAAGGAAAGCAAGGAAGAGCAGAAGCAGTTCGATCCAGACCGCCACGACCTGCATGCGGAAGGTTAGCAGGCGCAGCAGTGCAATATTGGCCCATAGCGCGCCGGCCAACAGGATGCCGGTGGCGAGATCGATCAGCACGCCGTCGCGTGGCAGGCTTCCCAAAAGCGGGGCGGCAAGGCCGCCAACCCGCGTGCTGCCGAGCTCCATCGCGGTGAGGAAGCCGACAAGAATGAGGAACATGGCAGCCTTCGCCAACGGCGCGCGGAAGGAAATCAGGCTGCCCCTGGCTTCGGGCGGAAGCGCTGCCCGCGCCATTCTCAATCCTGCCGGGCCGCGGTCAGATCGACGCCATACCATTTCAGGGACAGATCACGCAGCATGCCGTCCGCATGCATTGCGGCGACAATTCCGGCGATCCTCGCGCCGAACTCCGGATCGCCCTTGTCGATCGCAACCGCGAGAGGTTCATGGAAAGCCGGCTCGCCGACTGTCTTCATCGGATAGCCATTGCGGATGGCTTCCCGGATGGTCGGCAGCGCCGAGAAGACTGCATCGAGCCGCACCCCTTCGCCGAGGCGAAGATCGTCAAAGGCATTGGTGTCCGATTCATAGGTACGGATCTCGCCGGCGGTTACCTGGTAGTCGAAGGACGGCGTGCCTTCGGCGTCGATGACCAGATCCTTCATCAGATAGGCGTCGTAGGTGCAGCCGCCGCAGGTGCCGATGACCTTGCCGTTCAGCTCTTCGATGGAAGAGATGGCCGAATCGGCATGTACTGCGAAGGATGCGGGCGTATAATAGTAGATGGCTGGAAAATCGAGCACCTCGCCCCGCGCCGCGGTTGGCGTGATCGAGCCGACCGAAATGTCCCAGCGTGCTGCCCAGCCGCCGGCCGTGACGACCTCCCAGGCTGGTGTGACGATCCGGAGCTCCGCATTCATCCGACGCGCGATCTCCTTGCCGACGTCGACATCGAAGCCATCCATCTCGTTCTGGTCGTTCAGGAAGGATTGCGGCGGGTAATCCGGGTCCGAGGACATGGTCAGGATCCCGGTGGACTGGACCCGGTCGAGGGCTGCGCCCGCCATCGCCGGAACGGCAAGAAGCACGGTGGCCAGAAACGCCGCGGCACGTTCGATCATCGCTTTACTCCTCCATGTGCAATGAATGCGGCGATCAGCATCCTGGCGCCGGCGGCAATCCGCCCCCGGACCCCGCACTCCATTTCTAGCCGCAATGCTGCCGCGACATGATGCCGTACGAGACAGTTGATGCGGAATTGCCGAATTGCCTGACCCGTACCGCTATCCGGTTGCACTGCCGGGAAATGCCGGTTATAAGCCGCCGTCCCGAACCGTCCGGCAGGGCATGCCGTGGCGGTTCCCAATGCTTGAGGCTTGCGTTTCGCGGTTTCGCGTTCGCCGGTCCTGAATATGGAGAGCAAAATGCCCAAGATGAAGACGAAATCGTCTGCCAAGAAGCGCTTCAAGATTACCGCCACCGGCAAGGTCAAGGCGGGAGCAGCCGGCAAGCGCCATGGCATGATCAAGCGGTCGAACAAGTTCATTCGCGATGCTCGCGGCACGATGGTCCTTGCGGATCCGGACGCCCGCATCGTCAAGAAGTTCCTGCCGAACAGCCTCTGAGCGCTCGCGGCACCGTTTTCAAGGAGATCATGACATGGCACACGTCAAGCGCGGCGTAACCTCCAATGCCCGGCACAAGAAGATTCTCAAGGCGGCGAAGGGCTTTCGCGGCCGTCGCAAGAACACGATCCGCATTGCGCGGCAGGCCGTCGAGAAATCGATGCAATATGCGACGCGCGACCGGCGCAATCGCAAGCGCAATTTTCGCGCCCTGTGGATCCAGCGCATCAATGCCGCCGCTCGCGAACACGGCCTGACCTATGGCCGCTTCATCGACGGCCTGAACAAGGCCGGGATCGAGATTGACCGCAAGGTTCTCTCCGACATGGCGATCCATGAGCCGGAGGCTTTCAAGGCACTTGCGGAACAGGCTCGCAAGGCGCTGGAATATCTCAAGGATACGACGCCGAACGCATTCGAGCGCGCCGTAGCGTAAGATTGCCGCGCGGCCACGGATTCGGAAACAGGTTTCGGGGAACCCGCGTCGGCTCGGCTGGCGTGGGTTTTTCATTGTCATGGGTTGCAGGATGAACGAGATCGGGCAGTTGGAAGCAGAAATCCTCGACAGGATTGCGGCCGCCGGCGACGAGCAGAGCCTGGAGGCGCTACGGGTCGAGACGCTCGGCAAGAAGGGTTCCGTTTCGGAGCGGCTGAAGCAGCTGGGCAAGATGACTCCGGAGGAGCGCGGCATCATGGGTCCGGCCCTGAACGGCTTGAAGACCCGTATTGCGGAGGCCCTTGCGGAACGGCGCGAAGTGCTTCGCCGGGCCGCAGTGGAGGCAAGGCTTGCCGCGGAGCGCATCGATGTGACATTGCCGGTCCGCCCGGCGCCCGGCTCGACCGGGCGGATCCATCCGATCAGCCAGGTGATCGACGAGATTGCCGCGATCTTCGGGGATCTGGGTTTCGCATTGGCGGAAGGTCCGGACATCGAAACGGACTATTACAATTTCACCGCCCTGAATTTTCCCGAGAACCATCCGGCGCGTGAAATGCACGACACCTTCTTCTTTCATCCGCGCGAGGATGGAGAGCGGATGCTGCTGCGGACCCACACCTCTCCAGTGCAGATCCGCACGATGGAAGCGCAGAAGCCTCCGATCCGCATCGTCATTCCGGGCAAGACCTATCGCTGCGACAGCGATGCCACGCATTCGCCAATGTTCCATCAGCTTGAGGGCCTCGTCATCGACCGGTCGGCCAATATCGGCCATCTCAAATGGGTGCTGGAGGAATTCTGCAAGGCGTTTTTCGAGGTCCCGGCGCTGAACATGCGCTTTCGCCCGTCCTATTTTCCATTTACCGAGCCATCGCTCGAGGTCGACATCCAGTGCGACCGCTCGACGCCCGGCGAAGTTCGTTTCGGTACCGGCAACGACTGGCTGGAGATCCTGGGCTGCGGCATGGT